>CAZDOW010000008.1:0-63937 GCA_964507115.1 uncultured Maribacter sp. | reverse complement strand
TCAATTCATCATCGGTAATTCCATCTTTTTTATAGTTGGTGATTTCCTTCATAAACTCAGAAACGGCTCCAGCAGTAGCTTCTCCTTTGACCCCTGCACTTGCGGTATAAGGTCCTGGATCGTCACCTGAATTAAAGAAAGAACGTGCTCCATATGTCCAGCCCTTGTCTTCTCTTAAATTTAAATTGACTCTACTATTAAAAGCACCACCCAAAGCATAATTCATCAATGTTGATTTAAAATAATCGCCAGTAACATCATAAGACATGTCTGTTACATAACCGATACGAATCTCTGATTGAGGCGCTTCTTTTTTATCAACCAAATAAATTTTAGTTTTATCCTGTGCACGTACTGCTGGCATTTCAGGAATTTTGGCAGATTTATTCTCCCATGAATCCAAAAAACGTAAAGCCGGCATAATCTCCTTTTTAGAAATATCCCCTACTACAACCAATTCTGATAATTCAGGTGCATAATACGCAGTGTAAAAATTCCGAACATCCTCCAAGGTGATGATGTTCACGGATTCTTCTATACCGCTTGCAGGCACAGCATATATATGATCATCACCATACAATAATCTTCTATATACATTGTTTGCTATCGCTGAAGGATTTTTTACTTGAGATTTCAACCCTTCTAGTTGTTGTTTTTTGATACGGTCAAAATCTTCCTGAGAAAATTTAGGATTATACAATACTTCCTCAACTAGCTCCATGGTCCTTTTTATGTTCTTTTTTAAGGAATTGACCCTTATGGTCGTGCTAGAATTATTTGCATTAATATTTATACTACTACCTATTTTACGTAACTCTTCCTGTATCTGTTCTGAAGTAAAATTTTCCGTAGATTCATTCATTAAAGCGGCTGTTAGCACTGCTAATCCTGATTTGTTAGGCGTATACATATCCATTTTATGACCTCCATTGATACTTATGCGTATGGCTACAACAGGAATCTCGTTGGTTTCGGTACCAATAACCTTAATGCCGTTGTCCATTTTTTCTGACCAGAATTCGGGTACTTGTACCAAAGGTGAAGCTCCTGGCTTGGGTTGAATACTTCTGTCAAAAGTATCTCCTGTGGGTCTTGTATAACTTAAGCCTGAATAATCTGTTTTAGCAAAAGGATTGTTCCCTTCTGTAGGAATTTCATAATTATTGGCTTGAGCCGGAGCTGTTTCTTCTCCTGGCACCACACTTAAAATAACTGCTGATTTACCTTTGATATATTGATTATACACCCTCATTACGTCCTCTTTCGTAATATTTTGGTAACGCTTTAAATCACTTTTGATTCCGTTAGGATTACTCAAATAAGTTTCATAGCTAGCCAATTGTGAAACCTTACCACTTACACTGGATAGACCATTTATAAAACTAGATTCCTGATTAGCTTTAAATTTGATGATATCGTCATCACTTACGCCAGATTGTTCGAATTCCATAATTACCTGTCTCATTTCTTTTTCAAAATCAGCCAAAGCAATTCCAGGGTAAGGAATCACAAATAAAGACATTTCACCTCCTAATTCATTAGCACCATTAAAACTTGAAGCTTGTACGGCCTTTTTGGTCAATACAAATTTCTTAAATAAGAAAGAACTTTGTCCAGTTCCTAGGATCTCTGCTAAGCAATCTAAAGGCGCTTCGTCTGCATGAAACCTTGGTACAGTTGGGAATGTGAAAAACATAGCTGGAAAACGAATATTTTTATCCTCATAACTCACATAACGATCAGCATCCAAAGTAGCTGCATCCAATTTCATTGGCAACACTTCTCTACCTGATGGTATTACACCGTAATATTTCTCTACCATCTTAACAACTTCCTGGGGATTTACATCACCTCCTACAGTAAGGGTTGCGTTATTAGGTCCATACCAACGCATAAAGAATTTTTTAAGATCATTTACATCTACGCGATCAAGATCTTCTAATTTACCAATAGTCAACCACGAATAAGGATGTCCGTAAGGATATAAAGCTGCTGCGTTTACTTCCCTCCATCTTCCATAAGGTCTGTTATCATAATTTTGACCTTTTTCATTTTTTACTGTTTCTCGTTGGATTTCAAATTTTTCCTGCGTCACAGCATCCAGGAAAAAACCCATACGGTCCGCTTCCATCCATAGCAACAACTCTAATTGATTGCTTGGAGCTGTTTCATAATAATTAGTCCTGTCGCGATTAGTAGACCCGTTTAAGGTTCCACCTGCATCTGAAATAAGCTTAAAATGCTCCTCATCGGCTACATTTTCTGAGCCTTGAAACATCATATGCTCAAAGAAATGTGCAAATCCAGATTTCTGAAGTTCTTCACGTGCAGATCCTACATGATAGGTTACATCTACATGCACCAGAGGATCCGAATGGTCTTCATGGATGATTAGTTTAAGTCCGTTAGCTAACTGGTATTTTTCGTAAGGAATAATAACTTCACTACCGGTCTTTGTTACTTTTTCAATTAACTTAGTTTGAGACCAACCGAAGGTCGATATAAACGCAATTAAAATGATTAGAATACTTTTTAACTTCATAAAAGAGTTTTAAATAAAAATGAATTTCTAAAATAATCTTTTATTTCAATATTTAGATGATTAAGCATAGAATTATAACTTTTTATGCACTTAAGCAATGCTGAAGATTCATTTTTATTCCATTTATTAGTTCTACAAAGAGTACTCCATCATGCTTATCAGTATCTATTTTGACGTAGAAAGTTCTGTTTATGCCAATAAATTACAATTTCTAGTATCATGATTTGAATCCGTTTCTAAATTTTGGATTGTTAACGGATAATTTTTTTTAAATGCTGTAGAACATAGCGGTACAATATAGGGTCATGTAGCTACCATATGACCTAGGGTACTAAATCCAAATGAATATGGTGCGTTGAGACAGTAGCAAACTGTTATGCCGATAATAGACGTTTATAAACATGTATATCGAACATATATCAAAGTCTAAAATGATTATGATATTATTCTGTTATGAACTTTATATAATGCTCATGCCTCTTAAAAATCTCGTTTACATAATTAAAGGGTTCTTGGCCGTTTACGTAGCCATATTTTATTTCCTTTTTATTGTAGTTTTGAGGATAGGTGAGGGCTAAAATCATTTTATTGACGTTTTCATCCCAAACATTTGATTTTAAACCATTTAATTTTGCTAGTTGTTGGGCATCTTTTACATGAAAATAGCCGCAATTATAGGATGCCAATGTGAATTTAATCCGTTGCTCTCTATCCGAAATATCTGAGTACGCATCATATAGTTGTTTTAAGTATTTTACCCCACCTTTAATATTTTCTTCGGGGTTAAGTCTGTCTTTTACGCCCATGTCTTTTGCGGTAGCTGGCATCATCTGCATTAATCCTTCTGCACCCGACCACGCACTTGCTTCATTTTTAAAACGTGATTCCTGATAAACTACAGCTGCTATTAGACGCCAGTCCCAATGAATTAGCTTAGCATTAGTTTTAATAAAATCATCATATTTACTTATTTCATTGTTGTTAACACTATAAAAATCGCTTTTAACTCGTTTTTTAAACCTTCTCTTATTCTTAAAATATTTATTGTAAATAACATTGTACTCCGGGTTTTTACGGTATTGTTTAATCCATGAATTTGTAGCATGTAGTAATTCAGGTGAATTTGGTCTAACGGCCCAAGCAATTCTTTGTGAAAAACTTACAGGAACTTTCGTATCTAAAATTGGAAAATAAGATGCATTAATAGAGGCAAGATTTTTATCAGCAATCGTATATTTAATTTTATTATCAACCACCATTTTAATGATTTCAGCAGTGGATAAATTTCCTTTTAAGGTGTCAATAATAATTTCTCCTCCCATTTCTTTGGAGAGATTAGTAAGCCTTTCAAAGTAAGATGAATTTTTACGAACAGAAACGGTATCACCAATTAGTTCTAGAGGATTTTGGATGATACTTTTATTAATGTTATCCAAGGTCATTTTTCGCCAATTCCTTGGTTTTTTTTGAACTAATACTTGTTCTGTCAAGTAGAGATAGTCGGTAAAGGAGGCTATTTTTTTTCTTTCATCTGTAATTGCTAACCCATACGCTATAAGGTCCGCTTTACCTTTTTCTAAATTGGTTAAAAGCATGTCCAGGTTGTTAGAGATTTTTATTTCTAACTCCAGATTAAGATGTTCTGCAAGCCGCTGAAGTAACTCATATTCATAGCCCATTGGCTCACCTCTGTATAAAAAATAACTGGTACCGCTGTACGCAATAAGTACTTTTAGCTTGCCATCTTTTTTAATCTCAGCTAGGTCTTTTATAAACGGGGCTATAGGTGCGGCTTTGAGATCAATTTTATCCTCTTTGCAATTACTTAAAAGTGCCAGGAACAAAAAGCTTAAAACAATGATATTTTTACTTTTCATAGGAAGCACTATGTTTCTGTCTTTTGATTCTATGTTCATCCCTTCATTCCAATTAGTACTACCCAAAGCAATCCATACCTTGTTAACCACCAGTGCAATCTCTCCAAAGGCATATCTGGAAAATTTGAAGAACGGATCATTAATAGCTAGTTTTTTGCAAATTTTGCTGAAGAAGTTAATCATGTGATGCAGTGGATGGTAGTTTCCGTGTCAAGGTAAGGAAATATTTTATTTCTAATTTTTTACTTTAAAATACGTAGCATAATTTCATACAGAGTATTTGTAAGCTGCTATGATTACTTCGATGTTCTATTTATCAGCCTCATACCTTCATGACAATAGTAGAAGCGATTGAATAATGAAGCTTAGACAGAGAAAGTTGATTATAATAAAGGCTTAGTATAAAAAGTGTTTAACTGTTTTTTATACAGGGTTATACCATTTTTATTCTTTAGGTAATACAATTTCTTCCTCCCAAATGTATTTAGCAAACCACTGCCAATTGTGCCACGTTGCGGCCAAACGTTCTTTAGGTTTAGTTATTCCATGTCCAAAACCTTTATATATAACAAGTTTTGTTTCAACACCAACATCCTGAAGTCCTTGGAATAGTTCATATGCGTTTGCAGGTGGCACTCTTCTGTCAAATTCGCCATGTTGTATAAGCGTTGGTGTGGATGCATTATTTATGTTCGTCATAGGGGAAGTCTTTTCATATATGCTTTTGTTTGACCATGGTGTAGCCTTTAGGTATTGCCTGGTAAATGGATGAATATCGGTGCCTACATAATAGGTCATCCAATTTGAAATTCCGGCTCCTACAGATATTGCTTTAAACTTATCAGAGTTCGTAGTTAAAAAGGCCGATATATAGCCTCCCTGACTCCACCCCATAGAACCTACTTTATCACCATCAATAATACCCATATTTGCTAAATATTGAACCCCTGAGAGCACATCCCAGGCATCTCCCACTCCAAGATTTTCAACATTCAGTGACCTGAATTTTTCTCCATACCCCGCTGACCCTCTATAATTGGGTCTTAATATCAGCGCTCCTTTATTAAGCCATTGTATCATAGGATAAACGTAGGAAGGTGTTGCACTTGGTGTAGATATTCCCGTTGGCCCACCATGAATGATTACCAGTAGCGGATATTTTTTATTAGCATCATAATCTTCGGGTTTATGCAAAACACCTTCTATGATTGCACCATCTTCACTTTTCCATGAAATAACTTCGCTTTTTGCTACGGACCAATGCTCGATTTGTTTTGTAAATTCTGTTATTTTCTTGGCTTTTTTTAATGTATAATCGTTAGAATATACCTCTGTTAAATCATCATCGTTAACACCGGTATAGGCTATTTTATTGGCATCTTTTGAGAAAGAATAACTGAAAATCCTTTCGGGTTTAGAGGTTAAAATTGTTGTGCTTCCGTCTTTTGGATGGATTTTAATAAGTGGCCTCAAGGTTTTTTGCCAGGCAATTCCAAATATGCCATTTTTATTCCACTGTATGTTGGACAGATTTTCATCAAAATCTTTCGCCAGCTGCCTGTTTTTAGAACCATCAATATTAATACTGAAAAGCTTTCTGTTTAGATAGAAATTTGATGTACTATCCGAAAGGCTTGATTGATAAAGAATTGTTTTACTGTCAGGTGCCCAATCTACAAAATTGTCCCTGCTAGAATTGTTAACCAAAACATTATATGACTTAGATGAAAAGTCATAAATAGAGATATCTTCTTTTAGGAATGATATTATAAATGGGTTGGGTTGGTGCCCAAAAGCTATTTTCTGACCATCTGGAGACCATTTAAAATTATTAACGGAGAATTCAGCTGTCTCTATTAACAATTTAGGCTTAGATTTTTCCATAAATACCGAATCCTTCATCTGCTGAGGTAAAAGCATTTTATGGAACTGCTCTGGATTAAAATCGATAATCCAAAGTTGATTTAAGCTATAGTTCACATCTTCTACCGCAAAGCCTCCATATTTTTCTTTTTCTTCTTTTTCTTCTTTGGATTTATCCTCGGCTTGAAGAAACGCGATTTTTAGACCGTCTTGAGACCATTCAAAATTAGAGATATTGCTTTTCGTATTTGTAATTTGAAAAGATTCCCCACCCGCAGAACGAATCACTTGTATTTGAGTTTTTTCTAACCGTTTTGATAAAAATGCAATCCATTTACCGTCGGGAGACCACTTCGGAGTACTACTACTATTTTTAACGTTATTAGTCAATTGAATCGGCCTTAGGCCATCCTTTGAAATCCACAACTCGGTGTCATATCTATTTTCCTTCCAATCGGCAGTTTGAGATGTAAATAAGATATGACTGCCATTTGGCGAAATAGTAGCATTAGAAGCAGTTTGCAAAGAAATCACTTCTTCAAAAGAAGGGTCTTTTGATACCTGGGCAATCAACATATTCGTGAAAACAGCGGTTGAAATAAACAATAGTATTCTTTTCATAGTTTTATTTTTTATGATGTTCAGCATTTTTATAATGTTCCCTTATTAAATCTCGCCCAAAGTCATTTTCAAAATCTCGCCACACCGTATGAATATGATTGGCATTATTCTGGGTATTGTCATACTCAATTAAAAAAGATGTACCCTGAATCCTGTAGTAATGCCCTTCGCCGGAAGTAGTAGCGCCTGCCCATCCAAATCTTAATGCATCTAATTCCTCGTTCTTTATATTTGTCATCTTTTTTTTAGCTTGTTCAATTGGTATTGTGGATAGGTACTCGTCTATTAATTTTGTGAAAAGAACTTGCTGCGAACTGTTGAGTTCTTCGAATTTGATTCCAACCGGGTTTAATAGCTGAACTCCAATGGAATTCATAGTTATTATATCTATAAATGGTGTTTTTTGAAAAATGGCAACTCCTCTTTGTTCGACGCTTAATGCGTTAATTAATTCAAGTCCTAAGTCCTCCTCTTTAGCAAGAGTGCGTTCACCTTTCTTAATTCCTCTTGGAACTGTTGCAGGTGCTGCTCCAAAAAATCTAGGAGCAATCATCGTAATACCATTAAGAATAGTGAAATTTAGCGAAATATGATGCCCTTCAAATGACCATGCCCACAACTTATCCTTTTCCGGGTTCCCGTAAAATGCAACGAAGTATTTATCCGGATCTCTCATTACGGAATCTTTTGTAAGTTCCAAGAGTACATTTTCTAGCGCTATGATTTTTACTGTTTTTGTATAGCCTGATTCTGAAAGTGACGTTTGAAGAAGATTATGTATTAGTTTTTTCTGATTATGATCCAGTTCGGCTAACTGAATTCCACCCCTAGGCCACATACTGCCCGGAATAAAGTGCCACTTAGATTTTGAAATATCATCAAAAGGAAGTTGCGCGGTATCCCTTTGATCTTGATTTAACGCATTTAAAAATTTTACGGCAGGCGCTTTATTTAGAGCAGCAAAAGCCAGGAAAATGAAGACAGAGACAAGAAGTGCGATTATGCTAATTTTTTTCATAATGGAATATGTTTTGTGTCCAACAATGGTAAATGCGCAATGGTAGGCCTTTTTTACCTGTAGGATATTAGAGCCTTAAATTTCTAAAAGGGTAGGGGAGGGAATCTTTAGTAAATGTTCTTACAAGTTAGTCTTTCTTATTATAAATCGTAAAACTTTTACAATTATCCAGTTATGGCTAACAATAAGCCTACTCAATTCTGTAAAGTATCGTAAAAAAGACTTGGCCCTCTTAGTTTTAGTGCCATTTAGCTTAGTAAGCAGTAGTGCTTTTAATTTTGAAGTGTAGTGTCTCTATTGCAAACTACCTTGATCAATAGAATCAAACTCTCGGACAATAAATTCAAGGATTCGTCCTCATCTTTCACACCAATGGCTTGTAATCGCTTAATTTATAAATGGTTACCATTTTTCGCCAATAATTTAAAATATCAAACCAATTACTAATAATTAAATATACGATTATGAAAAAAGCATTGATTTTATTTGCAGGATTGATCTTTACGGTTAGTTCTTTTGCCCAAGTAGCATATATGCAGTACAGAGCTGTTCCCGCTGATCGCGAGCAGGAGTTTGTTGAAAAAGAAACAAAGTATTGGGCCAAAGTGGCCAAAGCAGCTATTGACAAAGGACAAATGACCGGTTGGTCCCTTTGGAGGAAAGTTGGTGTTACAGAAGCAGATGCTCCCAACTATGTTTTTGTCAATAATTTTGAAAGTATTGATAAGATAGATCAGGGTGCGGTTTGGTCTGAAGGTAACATGTCTATGATGGGTGTTTCCCCAGATATGGTAGAAACAAACTCGTTTGCACCTACGACCTTTGATTACTGGATGCAATTAGAGGACATGGTTAGCGGAGATTATAAATATGCTGTTGTCAACTATGCGAAACCAGAAGGTAGGAGTGCCTTCATTGAAGAGAACAAGACGCTTTGGAAACCATTCCACGAAAAAAACATTAAAGCTGGAACAACGGGGATGACTTCTTGGGGCATGCTTTCTGTTATACACCCAAGAGGAAATCAAGCCCGATTCTCTGCATTGACTTGGGACGGATTTAATAAAATGAGCGATGTAATGAAATATATGAGCTATCAAAGTCCTGATAAAATGGATAGTGCGTGGGACGCTATTCTTTCCAAATCAAAAATGAACAAAGTTATGCCACACGGTTTTGAGTATAGTATTGTTTATGAGTTGGTTATGAGAATATCACCAGAGTAATAGTAGTAATTTCCATATTATAAAAGCCCGGTTCCGCCGGGCTTTGTTATTTTTAGTATTGAAGCTTTTTTGAAAAGGGTACTTGGCCTTACTTACTAGCAAACACAATGAAAGTGATGTAATAGCACAGTTCAGATAGTCAAAATTATCCCATCACTTTTCTAAGCGCGCTATCAAATAGTTTCATATCGTCCATAGTGCCCGTACTTATTCTCGCCCATTCGTAAAAAGGTGGAAACGGTCTTCCAATGAGGACATTTTCTTTTTCCATCTCTGTCATCATTTCTTCAATAGGTCTGCCTGTTTTGAAGAAAACAAAATTGGTCTGCGATTCTATATATTCTAAACCCAAATCATTTAAGGTTTTGTAAATAGCATTTTTTGCTTCCACATTTTTAGCAATACTGAATTTGTAGAATTCGTCGTCTACTAAGGCTTCTTTTGCTGCCTCAATGGCTAGCACATTGGTAAAAGCCATGATGTTTTTCTGTAGCCTTTTGGCTATATCTGGTCTGGCTACTAAATATCCAATTCGCAGTCCGGCCATACCGTACACTTTGGAAAATGTTTTTGAAACAATAACATTCATATTTTCCTTAACCAATTCTACCATAGACGGATAGTCTGGCTCCGTAATAAAATCGTAATAAGCTTCATCACTAAAAACCATGGTTTTCTTACTTGCCGATATGCAAAAATTTCTAAGCTTATTCTTATCCAATAAGGTACCCGTTGGGTTATTGGGGTTGCAAATGAAAATCAAATTGGTTTTAGAGTTGATTCGTCGTTCCATTTCTTCTAAGTCATGTCCCATTTGGGCATCTACGGGAACACGATGCACATAAGCACCAAAATTCTCCGCATAGGTCATCATAGATTGAAAAGTGGGGTCCGCCGCTATGATTTCTCCCCCATCAAGCCCATAGGTTAAACCTGTAGCTTTTAGACCTTCTGTAGAACCTCCAGTAACCACGATATGCTTGGTAGAAACACCTTCTTTTTCTGCTATTTGCTCCAATAAAGGTTTGAACACTATGGACGGATACCTGCAGGCACTGTCAAAAGCACTGGTAATACGATTACGTACAGCTTTGGAAGGGCCGAAAGGGTTTTCGTTGGAATTTAGTTTAGCAACTGTATTCAGTGTAGAAGAGGTACTTATAGGTATGTCCATAGCCATGGTGCTTAAACCTCCTAAAAAAGTAAAACTACTGGAAAGACCCGCAGTTTTTAGCCATTGTCTTCTGTCTATATTTTTCATGCTTTACAAAATTTTGGTTTAAGGTACGAAAATGTAGAAAAGATTTGTAATTGAAAATTTGGTGATGATTGGGTAGTAAAAAAATTTGTTTTGATTACCACTAGTTAATTTGATATGAGGGAATGGGTAAAGGGAGGGTTAGTACAATTTTAGCCAGGGGTTCTCAATCTTTTACATTGTATCGTAATTCTTGATAGCCAAGACGACCATCGGCAGAAATAGCTTCAACCAAGATGACATATTCACCTATGAGATCACCGTTATAAAAAGATAAATCCGTGCGGTTAGCATTTATTTCCAAGCTAGGCTGCCAATGAATAATAGATCTTAGATCTGGTTGGTCTTCACCGGGCGGTATGGGAGTATCATATTTTGGCGCGTAGAATTCCTTTACGGGCGAAAAACTTTGCATAACGTAATTGAGTGTTCCCGGTGGTGGTTTTCCCGTTGCAGTCATACCTACATTGCCTTTGGTATAAATAGAAATGATATGTCCTAAGCGTGGTGCTGTAAAATAATTCGCGTTTGGAAAAACAGTCAAATATTGGTTCTTAAAGTTCTTGGCATATTTAATTAGTTCTACACTTTCTATTATTTTGGATGACATAATTGGAGCAAAGCTATACAGGCTTTTTTCAATCAGTCGACCATCTACCGCCAAAAGGGTGGGTTCATTGCCTGCTGCAATTTGTGCTAGCATAAAACCATCGGGGAACTGTTCAATTTTAATTTGATCTCCATAATTGAACATCAATATACTAAATAGGCCAAAAGACCATTTTTTCTCTTTTTTGCGAATCATGTCACCTTTAATGACAACATTGGGCTCACCAAATTTTTGATATGCTTGGGTACGTTGTGGTGTTAATTGATAGCCTTCTACCACTACTTCATCCAATTGGGTTACGCCGTAGAGGGAGTCAAATACAGCATTGGTCTTATCCCTGCGTTCCTTGGCGGTTAGTAAAGCTCGTTGCGTCTGAGAGATTTTTTGCACCTGCGGTACTACCTCATAAGCTACTTCTGGTGGGAAAGGTAACGTTAAGGATATTTTGTAGTTATTATTGTCATCTTTTGTGTTTTTAGCACTAAGCAATAGTTTGATTTGCTGGCCATAAAAGTCATCCAACTCGAATTTAAATCGTCCCGTGCTATCCGTTTGTTGGGAGTATAAAATACTTTTTTCACCAAAAGCAGCCAAAGTGATATCCACTTCTTGATCTCTAGTTTTTTTGCGCGATGCGGAGATGGCGGTTCCCTTTACAAGTAGGGATTTTTCTGGCCAAAAGAAAGTGCTGCTTTGGCGAGTAACGGGATACTTATAATTTCGCCAACCTTGTGTCAATAAGAGCGCATCCATATCGGTATGCCTATTCTTGTTTTCTGGCCTATAATAATGCCTAGCATCCTCTATCTCTCCACGGAGTTCCGAATCCAGTAAAAAATAGGAACGGATGTTCCCATGAGCACCCCGGTTCCACTGTGCCTTATTTAGTACCAGAACAGATAGATTAGCGGATAACGCAATGCTGTCATCTTGCGAAATATCAATATCTAGTTCGGTTTTTTGCCGTCTTCCATACGTAGCCTTATCAGTTGTTAATGTAAGCTTCAAGTGTTCAGATGTCAACTCATTATAATATAACCGCTCTGCAATGGGATTTTTTAGACTGTCCAATAAGGTAAGGGAAAGAATTCCTTCGGGTAAATCCAAAGCAGCAAGTTCAGTGATCATACGACCATTTCGTAAAGGTCCTTCAATCATAAAATAATCTCTTCCACGGCAATTTATCTTAATAAAAATCGCATCCTGAAGCTCGTTAGAAGCGACTTTAAATCGTATGTTGTCCTTTCTCTTTTCTACAGTAAGAATGCTGCCTTTAGATACTACTTTAGGAAAATCAAAAGTAAAAATAGAATCTCCATTTTTTGGAAATGAAGCCATTACCTGATATCGCATAGAATCATCAGGTTCAAAAATAAAGGTACCCATCCCCAGATGGTTACTTTTGAACGCTCTTATTTTGTTGCCATCCAAATCTTGAAGCTCACCTTGAACTTCCATTCCCTTACCATCAAATCCTACAGCCTTAAAGCCTACCTTACTTTTTATACCATGCACTATTTTACCACTTTCAGGGAAAAATTGAACATCTGGTTTCGCATGAGGCAGAACAATGGTCTTTGAACTTCGAAACCCCTCTTCTTTAACCGTAAGGTTAACCCAATCTGCTTCTTTTGGCAGGCTATACACTATAGGGTAAAAACCCTTGTTTTGTTTTAAACGGAGGGTGTCTTTACCATAGCCCCAATCTGCTACTACCTGAATTTGTTTTTGAACCTTTTCTTCTGATTCGGTGCCCTTAATTTTTCCGACCAGCAACCTCTCTCCATCTTCCCGCTTTATGATGTTTAAATCTAGGGTATCCCTGTTTTTATCCTTCCCCGTATGGTGTACGCGGATATAGGTTTTGAAGATAAAATCAGTGCCATAATTTCGATTCCATTGGGTGTAGGCTCTTATAAGATAGCGCCCTTCTTCAAAATTATTTTTCAGCTGAAAAGAACCATTTCCAATACCTTCAGACAATTTTATTAGCTTATGGGCTAAAATTTGTTCGTTTGGTGCAATAAAATCCACGTATAAGATTCCACTATTTTTAGAGGGTAGATGGTTTTTAGAATCGGTAATAATAGCTTTAAACCAAATATTTTGGTCTGTGGCGTAGTCCTTGGCACTAAGTTGTAGGTATATTTTCTCTGGAACCGACATGTCTATTTGCTGCGCAAACGCTTGGTTATGGAAGCTTACATAGAAAAGCATAAAAACCAACATGAGGTACCCCTTTGTGATGTGGGTGAAAAGAAAAGGGTATTTAACGTTATAATCCAGATTGCATTGTTTTAAGTTTATGTTATACAACCTCAAGATAATTCATATTGACCGGGAATAAAAGGCCTATAGATAAATGTTTTAGAACTTACATTTTTTGCTCGTTTTTCTATTACAGAAGCTAATGGTTGTGGATAGCCGGCTCTAATCAAGCAAAAAGACTTTTAAAAATGTAATTCGTTGTATTTTAGAAGATATGGGAAGTACTGAAAACCACTTTAAAACACCAATACATTAAAACAAAAAAAAGCTACTGGAAATACCAGTAGCTTTTCGCCATTGTCTTTGCTCTAATTTCTTCGCTTGGTACGTACTTAAGTTACCTTACAAAGAACTAGAAAAGTAGGTAATTAAAGATTCTGGGTCTATTTTTATACTTGTAATTTTTGATTATTTTTTTCTTTGGCTATTTCCTTTACGGGGCTAAAAACATCCTTTAATATGTAGGCTGTTACTATAGTAAGTCCAACTGTTAAGGTCGTTGTAGAATATTCCCATTCCAGCAAATGCATCAATCCGCCACCGATGATGGTAAGCACACCGAGTACCATTGTGAAGTTCCAAATAATTTCCATCAATGTATTCCTTGCTTTACGGTCTTCATCCATAAAATAAGCTGTTCCTTCCATAGCAAACCAAGTCACAAACGTAATTGCTGTGCCAATTTGAAAGATTAAGGTATAGGGGAAGTCCATTATGCGAAGCAGTCCGTTGGTAATCCAAAATAAAACCAATATCATTTTTATGTAGGCTACAGGTTTTTTATTCTGTTTTTTGGCAAAACGAATGGTATATAGGATTCCTACTGCCAAGAAAGACGTAAAGAGCACTCCGGCCGAGTAAGGCCAGTCCAACATGCGCATAACCATACCCGACATTAGGGCAACAAGAGAAATGCGTAAGGGTGTTTTTAGTACTTTTTTGTTGGCTTCCATAAACTTGTTTTTATATCATTTTAATGTTCGCCTTTAGTCCTTCCATGATGCCGATAATATTTTTTACGGTTTCGTTCAAGTAATAGCGAACAACGATGTGGGGAATACGAATGGTTGTGAATCCGTTTTTAAAGGAATGCATGGCTTGCTCCAAATTATTGATGGCCTGCTGTTCCGTAAGCTTTTCGTATTCGGTATCTATTTCAATATTCAACTTAACACGAGAAATGGCAATGTCTACCGAGTTATGGCCGTCCCACCATTCCAACATGGCATTTACTCCGGCTTCTTTTAGGCCATAATATAATTGCACTGCTTCTAGTGGGGTATCATTTTTAACGATTAGGTCTTTCATACGCTTATGGTGTTCAAAACAAAGTTCTACACCAAGGCTATCCATAGCATTTTTGTGATCTAAGTATCCTAATTCTTTTTTACATTCTAAACAAATCATTAAGTAGGTTGATTTTTTTGGTTCGGGGATTACTATAACCTAGTATTTTTAGGATTAGTATGAGTGATCGATGTATGACACTCATGTTTTAGATGAACTGCATTTTTTTAGATGAACGGCACTTCAAAGTGTTAAAACTGTGGTGAAAATGATGATAGTTGTTTCCTTTATGTTTACACATTTTGCCAGTATATTTACATATGTTCAAAAATAGTGGTCCAGGTATTCTTATTGCGGCGGCCTTCATTGGTCCCGGCACTGTAACCGCATGCACGCTAGCCGGTGTCGGTTTTGGTTATGCACTGCTTTGGGCTATGGTACTTTCCATAATAGCAACCATTGTGCTTCAGGGAATGGCAGCTAGGCTAGGGGTGGTTACCCAGCAAGGTCTTGCAGATGTTATCAAACAGGAATTGAAGACAAAATGGATAAAACTAATTGTAGTAGGAATTATTTTGGCTGCAATTGTGGTAGGAAATGCAGCCTACGAAGCTGGTAATCTTGGTGGTGCTGTTTTGGGAATGGAAGCTTTATTTGGCTCTAAGTACAATACTACGTATCCTTTTATAATAGGAATAATTGCTTTTCTTTTATTATATCTGGGAAACTATAAGATCTTAGAAAAGGTATTTGTTGGCTTAGTATTGGTCATGAGTTTTTCGTTTATTCTTACGGCTGTTTTAACCGGGCCAAACCTTTTTGAGGTTTTCAAAGGACTTCTTATTCCTAGCATTCCTGAAGATGGTGTACTCACTATTATTGCGTTAGTAGGAACTACCGTGGTTCCTTATAACCTGTTTCTGCATGCTTCATTGGTAAGCGAAAAGTGGAAGACTGTTGATGGCTTGCCCGCTGCAAAAAGGGATACTGTTGTTGCCGTTGTTTTAGGTGGCTTTGTATCTATATGTATTATCGTATCAGCATCAGCCATAACGAGTTCAGAAGTCACCTCGGTTATGGATATGGCCAAGGCACTGGAACCGCTTTATGGCGTAAGTTCTAGATATTTTATGGGCGCTGGACTGTTTGCTGCAGGTATTACCTCCGCCATTACTGCGCCTTTGGCAGCTGCTTATGTGGTTAATAGTTGTTTTGGGTGGAAGGCAGGCCTTACCGATTTTAGATTCAGAGGGGTATGGATGCTTATTTTGGGTTTGGGGATTTTCTTTTTGTCCTTTAATATAAAGCCTATAGAAATTATCAAATTTGCCCAAATTGCAAATGGTATTTTACTCCCTGTTATCGCCATATTTTTACTTTGGGTGGTCAACAGGAGCTCCGTAATGGGTGCTTATAAAAATACTACATTTCAGAATGTACTGGGTATTCTTATTATAGTCTTGTCTATAATTTTGGGAGCTAAAAGTATTTTTAAGGTATTGGGTATGTTTTGATGTTCTTGTTTATGAATTTTTATAAAGATTGATGAACGCTAATACCAACCAGCGCCGAAGTATGAATATGAAAAAATATATAGATATAAATTGTGACGTAGGGGAGGGCATGGGTAACGAAGCTGATCTTTTCCCATTTATATCATCCTGTAATGTTGCCTGTGGAGGACATGCAGGCGATGAAGCTATGATGCGATGGATTGTTTCTCTAGCTAGAAAGCATCATGTAAAAATCGGAGCGCATCCTTCCTATCCAGATTTCCCAAACTTTGGAAGGGTTTCAATAGACATGAGTCCAAAGGAATTGAGTGAAACTATCCAGTGCCAAGTAGCACAGTTAGGTTTAGTCTGCGACCAAGAGAATGCCTCTATGCATCACATAAAAGCCCACGGAGCATTGTATAATGATTGTGCCAAAGGAGGTACAATAGCAACGGTGTTTTTGGAGGCTTTAGAACACTATAAAACAAACTTGTTTTTATACGTTCCGGCCGCATCTACTTTGGAACAAATGGCCTTAACTCGTGGTTTTAAGATAAAACGGGAAGCTTTTGGCGATAGAAATTATAACCAAGATTTAAGCCTTGTTTCAAGAAAGGAGATCAATGCCGTAATTTCTGAGCCAAACCTTGTGTTTGAGCAATTGGTCCGTTTAGTACTAAATCATAGGATAGCCACGGATGCTGGCACGTTGGAGGAACTCATAGCGGATACCTATTGTATTCATGGTGATACACCCAACGCTTTGCAAATATTGATGTACCTTTCAAAACAATTACCTAAGAATCATATCTATTTACAAAAGTGAAATCCCCAACTATTCATATAAAATCATTTGGAGTCCACGCCGTTCTGGTAGAATGGCCAAATGAAGTAAGTAAAGTAATATTAAATAAGATACTACAGTTCGAGGCTTTATTAAAAAGTGATTGCCTAGAGGGAACCGATTGGGAATATGTACCGGCCTATAACTCCCTATTGATCATTAATAAAAAATCACATATCGATTACGATTCTTTTAGTAAAAAATTACTGTCCTCGTATGAAATTATGACGGAGACAAAACCCGAGCAACGCTATTTATGGCGTCTTCCGGTATCTTATGATTTGGATTTTGGGATAGACTTAGAGGAGATTTCTAAATCTTTAAAGAAGGACATTCCAGAAATTATTGCGCTACACACTGGTCACATTTATACGGTTTATGGTATTGGTTTTTTACCTGGATTTATGTACTTGGGTGGATTGCCAAAAGTGTTGGAAGTGCCACGTAAGGCTATTCCACGACTACATGTTAAAAAAGGAGCCGTAGGTATCGCTGGAAAACAAACCGGGGTATATCCCCAAGAATCCCCTGGTGGCTGGAACATTATAGGAAACTGTTCAGTGCCAATTTTTGATACATCCAAAGAACAACCCTGCTTTGTAGGTGTAGGGGATCAAATACAATTTTACGAGGTTTCTAGGGCAGAATATAACTTACACAAAATTGAAGCTGAGGTAGGGATTTACCAACTTGAAAAAATTGAGATAGATGCTTAAGGTACTAAAGTCTGGTTTTTACACATCTATTCAGGATTTGGGCAGGTTCCATTACCGGAACAAGGGGGTGCCTGTTTCTGGTGTAATGGATGAACTATCCGTTTTTAAAGCGAACGGATTATTGGAAAATGATGTAACGGATGCCGTATTGGAAATTACTATGACCGGCCCAACCTTGCTCTTTGAAGAGGAAACCTACCTAGTAATGTCAGGTGCGGAAATGTCAGCCACCCTTAATAATGAGCCTATTAAAAATTATAAGGTATATCAGATAGATGTAGGTGATATCCTTTCCTATGGTAAACTTGAAGCTGGCTTTAGAAGTTATTTAGCGATTAAGGGCGGTTTTACACCTAAATCTATGTATGGTAGTTGTTCATTCTATAAACCTATTACCTTAGAGAATAGAGTAATGGATGGGGATATTGTCCCGTTTAGTTATAATAAAATATTTAAGCCAAAAATTTCTGAAATAAAAGTAGATTCCTTCTTAGGTGAAATGATTTTAGATGTCCATAGGGCACCCGAATTTGATATGTTGACGAATCCGCAATTAGAAGTACTGTTTTCCAAAGATTTTACTGTGGCCAAGGAAAATAATAGAATGGCATATCAGTTAAACGAACTACTCATAGGGCATGATATGAGTATGATTACCTCTGCAACTTTACCTGGAACTGTGCAGTTAACACCTGCTGGAAAACTTATTATTCTTATGAAAGATGGGCAAACAACAGGCGGTTACCCTCGTATCTTGCAACTATCAGACAAGGCGATATCCATCTTGGCTCAAAAAAGGGAAGGCGCTACAATCTGTTTTAAACTGGTTTAATCTATTTTTTTATAGACCTCATCAAAAGGCACTCTAAAACGGGGTCCGTAAATTCCGTTTTCATCCCTAATACCACAACCAATAACCATATTTATTTCCGCCCCACGAGGTAGGCTCAAAATCGATTTCACCATTTTTGTATCGCTTCCTTCCATAGGGCAGGTATCATAACCTATAGCGGCCATGCTGGTCATGAAATTTTGAGCGGCCAGTCCCGCACTTTTATGTGCCACAATACGCATATCTGAATGTCTTACTTGTCGGTATATAGGTTTGAACAAGCCTATACATTGAAAAATCAAAAACTTTAACCCTCCCAGTATCCCTAGAAAATCAGTATAAATAGACGGAATCAATTTTTGGTAGTAGTTTAATGCAAATTTTTCCCTCTTTGTATAATCTGCCTTATCCTTGTTGCCGTATTGCGCTTTTAAAAAAGCAACATTTGATTTGGCCCGTTTCCTCCAAAGATCTTTTCTTGCCACAACTATTACTAATTGTTGCGCAGTTTTGGCTGCATTTTGCCCAAGACAGGCCTTTGTCATTTCCTTCAGAATTTCGGCGTTGGTAACGTGGTAAAACTCCCATAATTGTAGATTACTACTTGTAGGCGCCAATACGGCATTAGCAATACAATCTTTTACGGTATCATCGTCTAGCGCAACGTCCGACTTAAATACACGAACAGATCTTCTAAATTGTATGGCTTCCGTTACCTTTTTCTCCATGGTGCTCTTAAATTCTAATTATGATTTACAAAATTAGTCAATATGTCAACTTACTTTTTTATTTACATGATATTTTTACACAAATGGCATGAAATTCAACAGATATAAATCTTATTGAATATGATATAAATTCAATTGTTATATAGTTGATTTGTAGTTATTTAAGTCGATTTTTTTTAAATTGAATTTGAACCAGCGATTTATGTTATAATCACAAGGCTAATTAAACTTTTATCTTTGATAATCATCGATAGTACTTGCAATAAACCAAGCATAGGAGAATATAAAAATGGAACTGAACAAACATAGTAAAAATGTAACCCAAGACCCTACACAGCCTGCGGCTCAGGCCATGCTTTATGCTATAGGACTTACCAAGGAGGATTTGAAAAAACCCTTGATAGGAATTGGAAGTACAGGTTACGAAGGAAACCCTTGTAACATGCATTTGAACGATTTGGCCCAAGAAGTAAAAAAAGGAGTCAACGAATCGGGTTCTGTGGGATTGGTGTTTAACACAATCGGTGTAAGTGACGGAATTTCTATGGGAACGTACGGAATGCGATATTCCTTACCTTCTAGAGATATTATTGCCGACTCTATGGAAACTGTTGTGCAAGCCATGAATTATGATGGTTTAGTCACTGTTGTGGGATGCGATAAGAACATGCCCGGAGCCCTAATGGCAATGATACGACTAGATAGACCTTCTATTCTGGTATATGGTGGAACAATTGCTTCTGGGTGTTTTAAGGATAAAAAATTAGATGTTGTTTCGGCTTTTGAGGCATGGGGAGAAAAGGTAGCTGGCACCATGAATGAAGAGGATTATCAGGGAGTTATCGAAAATGCCTGCCCTGGAGCGGGTGCGTGTGGAGGAATGTATACTGCCAATACTATGGCTTCTGCTATTGAAGCCTTGGGTATGGCGATGCCTTATAACGCTTCCAACCCCGCTATTGGAAAATTAAAGCAGGAGGATGCCATAAATTCTGGAAGAGCTTTGCGTCATCTTTTGGAGAAAGATATTAAACCAAGTGATATCATTTCTAGGAAATCTCTAGAAAATGCAGTTCGGTTATTAACACTATTAGGCGGCTCTACAAATGCGGTATTACACTTTTTAGCTATCGCTAAAGCCGCAGACGTGGAGTTTACCTTAGATGATTTTCAACGTATTAGCGATACAACACCCTTTTTGGCAGATTTAAAACCAAGTGGAAAATTCCTAATGGAAGATTTACACAGAGCAGGAGGTATTCCTGCTGTGATGAAGTTTATGTTGGAAAATGGAATGTTGCATGGTGATTGCTTAACAGTCACAGGAAAAACAATTGCGGAGAATCTTACGGAATTACCCGGCTTTACGGAGGGACAAACTATTATAAAACCGTTAAGCGCACCTATTAAAGCAACAGGACATTTAAGAATACTCTACGGTAATTTGGCCGAAAAAGGTTCGGTAGCAAAGATCACGGGTAAGGAAGGGACCTATTTTTCTGGTCCTGCTAAAGTATATGATGATGAATTTTTAGCCAATGCCGGTATAGGTAGGGGTGAAGTGAAAAAAGGTGATGTTGTCGTTATTCGGTACGAAGGACCAAAAGGAGGACCTGGAATGCCAGAAATGCTAAAACCCACTGCGGCTATTATGGGTGCAGGCTTAGGGAAAGAGGTCGCCCTAATTACGGACGGACGTTTTTCTGGTGGTACGCATGGCTTTGTTGTAGGGCATGTATGTCCCGAAGCGCAAGAAGGCGGATTAATAGGGTTATTGCAGGACGGAGATGTCATTACCATCGACGCAGAAAAAAACCAAATATCTGTTGATTTAACAGATGTAGAAATCGCGTCTAGAAAGGCTGAATGGGTACAACCAGACCTAAAAGTAAAACGAGGAAGTTTGTATAAATATGCTAGAACAGTATCGGAAGCATCACAGGGATGTGTAACCGATGAATTTTAATAAGAGTCTTTGCCAGGTTCGGTTGCGGAACTTGGTGTAAACATCATTTTGAGCTTTTACACGGAAGCTCTGTATTTGAACAGTAAGAGGAATTATGGAAACAGTAAAAGAAAAAGAAACAGGAGCTAAATCCAAGGAGACGATAACAATATCTGGTGCGGAAGCCATTATTCATTGTCTCCTGGCAGAGGGTGTAGACTTGCTTTATGGGTATCCAGGGGGTGCTATTATGCCGGTCTATGACGAGTTATATAAATTTCAGGATAAGCTTACTCATATCTTAACGCGTCATGAGCAGGGAGCTACCCATGCCGCACAGGGCTATGCTCGTGTCTCTGGCAAGGTAGGTGTGGCTATGGCAACTTCCGGTCCTGGAGCTACAAATCTGGTTACCGGACTAGCGGACGCACAAATAGATTCTACACCAATGGTTTGTATAACAGGTCAGGTGCCAAGACATTTGTTAGGTTCTGATGCCTTTCAAGAAACTGATATCATTGGAATTTCTACTCCAGTTACAAAATGGAATTATCAGATTACCACAGCCGCCGAGATTCCTGAGATTTTGGCAAAAGCTTTTTTTATTGCCAAATCTGGTCGTCCAGGTCCCGTTTTGGTGGATATTACAAAAAATGCCCAATTCGAAGAATTTGAATTCTCATACGAAAAATGTACGGGCGTACGGAGTTATAATCCGACACCAAAACCAAAAAAGAAAGATATTGAGGCTGCCGCAGATCTTATAAATGCTGCTAAAAAGCCATTTATTGTATGGGGACAAGGAGTTATTCTTGGTAAGGCAGAAGAAGAATTAAGAGCGTTGGTAGAAAAAGCAGGTATTCCCGCAGCATGGACTATTATGGGTGCTTCAGCATTGGAAACTGCCCATCCACTAAATGTCGGTATGGTGGGGATGCATGGTAATTATGGGCCCAATTTATTGACCAATGAGTGCGATGTGCTACTTGCTATTGGTATGCGATTTGATGATAGGGTTACTGGGAGATTGGAGGATTATGCCACGCAAGCAAAAGTGATTCACTTTGAAATCGATCCTGCTGAAATACATAAAAATATACATGCAGATGTAGCCGTTCTAGGGGATTCCAAAGAATCACTAGGTATGTTACTTCCTTTAATAAAGCCTAATTCGCATGAATCTTGGCATAATGTGTTCAAGGAAAAGTATCAAATCGAATTTGATACGGTCATTAAAAATGATATTCATCCAACAAAAGAGGGTCTTACTATGGGTGAGGTTATTGAGGAAATCAATATCGCCTCTGGTCATAAAGCGGTTATTGTTACCGACGTGGGACAGCATCAAATGATTGGGTGTAGGTATGCAAAGTTTAAACATTCTAAAAGTAATATTACATCAGGAGGTCTTGGAACTATGGGTTTTGCCTTGCCAGCAGCCATAGGTGCGAAAATGGGAGCTATGGACCGTGAAGTTGTGGCAATCATAGGTGATGGTGGTTTTCAAATGACCATACAGGAATTGGGTGTTATTTTCCAGCATAAAGTGCCCGTAAAGATTGTGGTACTTAATAATGATCATTTGGGTATGGTACGCCAATGGCAAGAATTGTTCTTTGATAAACGGTACGCTTCAACAGTGATGGTTAATCCTGACTTTGTGAAAATAGCGGAAGGATACCATATCGAGGCAAAAAGAATAAGTGAACGTAAAGATTTAAAAGGTACAGTTCAGAAAATGATGGCTTCAAAAGAACCTTATTTCTTAGAAGTAAAGGTAGAACAAGAAGGTAATGTGTTTCCAATGATTCCTTCAGGAGCTTCGGTTTCGGAGGTTAGATTGCAGTAAATAAGTTGTATTCGATTGAGATTGGTAGTGAATTTAATCGCAGTAGCTAGCGACTTGTCAAGACAGAATATGAATATCCTTTGGACTTGCATTGAAGTAATGATTTGGTATCAAGGGAATGTTGTGAAAGAAATATAGAGTAAGAAAAAAAGTATGAACGACGCTAACATACAAGACATGCCTGCCCGTTATGCAGAGATAATTTGTAAATCCAAAGAAATCGGGTTTACTATGCCGTCTGATGTATATATTGGTACGTTTTTAAAAACTTTGATTTCTAGTAAGCCAACTGGGAGGTTCTTAGAAATGGGAACCGGAATAGGATTGTCGCTTTCATGGATGATAGATGGTATGGATGCCAATTCAACTTTGATAACAATTGACAATGATCCAAAATTAAGTGCCATAGCGGAACAGTATTTCGAAAGTGACGAAAGAGTCAACATAATATGCGAAAATGGAACAACGTGGATTCAGAATTATAAGGGAGATTCCTTTGACTTAATTTTTGCCGATGCTTGGCCAGGAAAATATAGTGAGATAGCCGAAGTGTTGGATTTGGTGAAAGTAGGTGGGTTTTATGTCATAGATGATATGACCACTCAATCCAACTGGCCAGTTGGTCATATGGAACATGCTGATGGTCTGGTTTCCTATCTAGAGAAAAGAAATGATTTTAACCTAACTAAGATGAATTGGTCAACTGGATTAATCATAGCGGTAAAAATAAAGTAAGAATAATGTCATTCTAAACACAAGGAAATAGCTTTTACTAACCAAAAAGATACTTACCAAGCGCAGACTGACACTAGTAAAATTAGAAAATGGAAAAAAAGTATTTTACCATCTCGGTTTATTCCGAAAATAATGTGGGATTACTCAATAGAATATCAGGTATATTCTTAAAGCGGCATATTAACATAGAGAGTTTAAACGTGTCCAAATCGGAAATTGATAACGTATCCAAATTTACTATTGTGGTGCATACTACAGATGAGTGGGTGCAGAATATTGTAGGACAAATAGAGAAACAGATTGAGATAATAAGGGCTTTTTATCATACAGATGATGAGACTATTTATCAAGAATCCGTTTTGTTTAAAATCGCTTCGGATCTATTGTTTGATGAGCGTGAGATTCAGAACATTATAAAGGATAGTAATTCTCAGATTGTTACTGTGGCCCGTGACTTTTTTGTACTAGCAAAAAGTGGCAGAAGACATGAAATTGACGAGATGTATGATCAATTAAAGCCGTTTGGCATTATGCAGTTTGTACGCTCTGGTCGTATTTCGGTATCCAAGGAAGTAATGCAGATATCAGCCTTGCTTAAAGAATTCCAACATCAAAAAATATAAATTAATAACCAAAACTGGTGCTGAATATTTTTTGGCACAAAATTAAAACAGAGTATAAAATGGCAAATTATTTTAACACACTATCTTTAAGAGATAAGTTGACCCAATTAGGAAAATGTAGGTTTATGGAGTCTTCCGAATTCTCCGATGGTGTAACTGCCTTAAAAGGAAAGAAAATAGTCATCATTGGTTGTGGTGCACAAGGATTAAACCAAGGTTTGAACATGCGCGATTCTGGTCTGGATATTTCCTATACGCTTCGGGAAGCAGCTATTAAAGAAAAGAGACAATCGTTTATTAACGCCTCGGAAAATGGTTTTAACGTTGGTACTTATGAAGCGCTGATTCCGAATGCCGATGTGGTTATCAATTTAACTCCAGACAAACAACATACAAACGTAGTTAGTACCGTAATGCCTTTAATGAAGAAAGATGCTACGCTTTCCTATTCCCACGGATTTAATATCGTAGAGGAAGGTATGCAAATTCGTGAAGACTTAACCGTAATTATGGTAGCTCCAAAATGTCCGGGCTCTGAGGTACGAGAGGAGTATAAACGAGGTTTTGGTGTACCTACCTTAATTGCTGTGCATCCAAACAACGACCCACAAGGAAAAGGATTGGAACAAGCCAAAGCATATGCCGTAGGTACTGGTGGACATAAAGCGGGTGTTTTGGAGTCTTCTTTTGTAGCCGAGGTAAAATCTGATTTAATGGGTGAGCAGACCATTCTTTGTGGGCTTTTACAAACAGGTTCCATTCTATGTTTTGATAAAATGGTAGAAAAGGGTATTGCTGCTGGTTATGCTTCCAAATTAATACAATATGGATGGGAAACCATTACTGAAGGGATGAAATATGGGGGTATTACCAATATGATGGACCGTTTGTCCAATCCTGCCAAGGTAAAGGCTTTTGAACTTTCCGAAGAATTAAAGGATATCATGCGCCCGCTGTTTCAAAAGCATATGGACGATATAATGACCGGACATTTCTCCAAGACCATGATGGAGGATTGGTCAAATGACGATAAAAACCTATTAACTTGGCGTGCGGCTACAGGCGAGACTGCTTTTGAAAAAACAGCTGCTGGAGACCAAGAAATTACGGAACAAGAATTCTATGATCATGGGGTTTTGATGATAGCTATGGTAAGGGCTGGTGTGGAATTGGCTTTTGAGTCCATGACGGAATCAGGTATTATAGCAGAATCTGCGTACTATGAATCGCTCCACGAAACACCGCTTATTGCTAACACCATTGCTAGGAAGAAATTATTTGAGATGAACCGGGTTATTTCCGATACAGCGGAATACGGTTGCTATCTGTTTGACCATGCTTGCAAGCCATTATTGACCGATTTTATGAAAAATATTGATACGGATGTTATCGGTAAAAAGTACGGCAAAGATGGTGGTAATGATGTGGATAATGCTACCTTGATAGCTGTGAACAAGGAATTGCGAGAGCATCCAGTGGAGATTGTTGGTGCTAGATTACGAGCTTCCATGACGGCTATGAAGCCTATTGTTTAAATAGTAATAGACTACATCGGTACCTGAAGCTAAGATTTGCCAGACCGTTTTAGATTTGTATCAGGGATGTTATTGTTCTTAAACCAGCCGGAGCTTTACGTGTTTCGGCGCTTTATATCTTTGCCTAAGAACCAAAAGCAAAGCATGGTGCCTATATTATAGGCGCAAGAAACAACGGTAGTGCGCGTACCGCAAAGATAAAGGAGCACGTCTTGTTGTACGGAAAATTATAACACTAGGTTGTTATTTGGTTGGTTTCCCCAAGGTCTTGTAGCCATAAAACAATTTGTTGACTAGATGTAGCTCCTGCAAAGGATAGCACTTATTTTGAAAACACAATGAAGTACAGCGGTGACAATGGACCTGCGGTTTTGTGAATGGAATTAAAGTCAATAATTTTTACGGAGATTATAATAGCGATACACCAGATTTGTTTGAGTATCTGGTTTAGGGTTTTTAGATATTAAAAGAAAGATTTAATATTTAGGAAATCGAATAAATTAAAATAGCTTAGGAATAAAACGATATGAAAATACCTGAAGAATTTCAAATTAAAGAGGCCATACACCAAAAGCACTATTTAGTAAATGGAGAATTGAAGGAATGGAAAGGGGAAACCACAGAAGTATATTCAACAATTTCTTCTACAGAAGAGTATAAGCCAACCTTGCTAGGTAGTATCCCAGATTTACAAGAAGCAGAAGCATTGGACGCCTTAAGCGCTGCTTTAGTTGCCTATGGTAAAGGTCAAGGAGTTTGGCCTACCATGCATGTTAAAGATCGTATAGAATGTATGGAGGTTTTTATCGAAAAAATGAAGACTAAAAGAGCCGAAGTGGTTAAATTATTAATGTGGGAAATTGGTAAATCATTACCGGATTCACAAAAGGAATTTGACCGTACTGTTGATTATATTGTAGATACCATTGAAGATTATAAACAATTAGATCGTAACGCTGCTAAGTTTACAAAACATGATGGTGTATATGCACATATAAAAAGAGGTCCATTAGGTGTTGTGTTATGTCTTGGACCCTATAACTACCCGTTAAATGAAACCTTTGCCTTATTGATTCCTGCTATTATTATGGGGAATACAACAATTTTCAAACCAGCAAAGCATGGAGTGCTATTAATAACTCCATTGTTGGAGGCATTTCAGGAAAGTTTTCCTAAAGGGGTAGTGAATGTAATTTTTGGTCGAGGAAGAACAGTAGCCGCTCCAATAATGCAAACCGGAAAGGTAGATGTACTTGCTCTGATTGGAAATAGTAAATCTGCCAATGCCCTGCAGGAGCAGCACCCAAAAAGTAATCGTTTACGATTGGTTTTGGGCTTGGAAGCTAAGAATCCAGCAATTATTCTACAGGATGCTGATATGGAACTGACAATAAGCGAATGTATTGCCGGAACCTTATCCTTTAACGGGCAGCGTTGTACCGCTCTTAAAGTAATCTATGTACATGAGGATATTCAAAAGAAATTTAACGCCCGTTTTGCAGATGCGGTAGATAATTTAAAGTTTGGTAATCCGTGGGACGATGGAGTGAAATTGACTCCATTACCTGAGCCACAAAAACCTGCTTACATTCAAGAACTTATTGATGATGCTCTTGCTAAGGGTGCTAAAATTATGAATAAAAAAGGGGGTGAACATTTTGACAATTATATTTGGCCAGCGGTTTTATATCCAGTTACTAAGGATATGAGAGTGTACCAAGAGGAACAATTTGGTCCCATAATTCCTATAGTTCCCTTTGCGGATATTGAGGAACCTTTAGATGATATGGCAGAAAGTAATTATGGACAGCAAGTAAGTCTTTTTGGAAAGGATGTGTACGCACTTGCACCGTTAATTGATGCGCTGGTAAACCTAGTTTGTAGGGTAAATTTGAACAGTTCATGCCAAAGAGGACCTGATGTATATCCATTTACGGGAAGGAAGGATTCTGCTCAGGCCACATTGAGTGTGCATGATGCTTTGCGTTCTTTTTCCATTAGGACCTTTGTGGCTTTCAAGGATAATGATCTAAATAACCAAACCATACAGCAGCTTTTGGAAACGAAGCTCTCTAATTTTGTGAGTACAGATTATATCTTGTAAAAGGATAGTTTAAATTCATTCCCGTGAAAGCGGGAATCTTTTGATCTTTAGCAACAGCTTCGATGGTTCACGTTGTTCGAAAATATCCTTAGCGCAGACCTTATTGCGAAAAAGGTGCGACGAAAGTTAGGTGTACTGTTTAGTTGATGGTCTTCTAAATTCGCGCTTTAGTATAAAAACCGTTATTATAACTTGTTAGGGAGCGCATTTCAAAAAAGTAAAAACTACTTTTAATTAATGCCAGCTATCTACATGCTGATTCATATCATCAAAATGATAAGTGCCTACTAAAGATTTCCGATGTGCTACGCTAAGAAAAGTAAGGAACAAAAGTCCTAGATATAGAAATAATATGATTAATCCGAAAGGAATGAACGTTTCGGGAATCAAATAATTTTCATAATCGGTATAGGACAATAAAATGAAGAGCGTATCGAAAAACTTAAAGGCGTAAATAATAAAAATGATATATAATACGTATTCTAAATTACGCATTGGGATATCGCTAAGTTCCTTTTCTTTGATTTTGAACCACAGCACATAGAGAAAGACAAAATGGACAATGGAAAGTGCAGGAATAATGTAATTATCAAATTTGAGTAGGTAGAACTTATTGGTGTATAGTCCATAAAAACTAAAAATATCCAATAATATTAATATAAAAACAGATAATACTACAGTCCGTTTCCACGGTAAAATTCCATATAAAAACTTCATTATAAACATCGGTTTAGGGGTGCATGAGAAACCATTAGTGTTGAAAATAACGCCTTTAGGGATTCTTTATTTTAATAAAATCGATGAAATACCAGAAATAAAGTGGAACGAGGAAAAAGGGGCGTTAACCCCTTCAATAAATTGGTTTTAAGTTTAGGTAAGCCAAACTTCATGAACTCCTCTTTTAGCAAAAAACACCAACCCTATACCAATGAGAATGACCATAATGGGCATTACCATCCCACCCGGGCCATACACATCAAAAGCAGTACTCATAAAAAATGAATAGCTCATTTGAGCTAGAATTCCAATTAAGGAGACGAATAGTACTGGCCGTGCCCACTTTTTTCGTAGGAGCAACAGAAGGCATCCTAACGTTCCTCCCCAAACTGCGACAGCGAATGCTCCCGTTACCCAAGCTGGTTGGGACTCATAAAGAAGACGTTCTGCTTGGGATAATTTTTCAAGGTCTTCTATAGTCATGTAAGCCTCTACAAGATAGGCTATGGCACCCATTATATTCCAGACAAGTGCTAGGGCACTAAAGATCCAAAACCACAGAGGTGGCTTTACTTTTGTTGTTGTTGTCATGATTAATTGGTTTAGATTAGTAGCTTATAAAGTACAAAAAAGATGACGGTTACACTATAGAACTTAGAGTAATCTATTTAATTTCAGGATATTATCTCAAAAAATTAAACGCTTGGTATGCAGAAAAAACGCTTTTATTATTTGGTAAGGGTGCAATATTTGGGATTTAGGTTTAGTGGTTGGCAAAAGCAACCTGGCCAACTTACGATAGAGGGTATGTTGACCAAAACTTTAAAATTTATTTTACCAGACACACAATATAAGATTCTAGGTGCCGGCAGAACTGATGCCAAAGTATCTTCTTTAGATGGTGGTTTTGAACTTTTCTTGTGGGAAAAGGAACTCCCAGAACTTAGGGAATTTATAGCCTTGTTTAATTTAAATTTACCTTCAGATATTAGGATTACGGAAATAATACCAACTACAGCCAACTTCAATATTATTCAGAATAGCAAGGCAAAGGAATATAGGTATCTGTTTTCTTTTGGGGCTAAAAACCATCCGTTTTGTGCGCCATTCTTGACCAACGTAATAGTAGATTTGAACTTAGGGCTTATGAAAGAGGCCGCTGCGCTGTTTGTTGGAGAACATGATTTCTCATCTTATACTGCAAGATTGCAAGAACATACACGGGTTATTAGGACCATTAAAACTTGTGAACTGGTACCCAATACCTTGTTGAAAGCTAATTTTTTTCCAAAAGAAAGTTATGCGCTAGTGGTAGAGGGAGAAGGTTTTATGCGCTATCAAATACGTATGATGATGGGGGCCTTGTTTCAAGTAGGAAAAGGGGAGCTTTCCCTAAATGATATTAAACAATCACTACGTCCCAATAATAATATGGTTCTTACCACAGTAGCTCCTGGGTCTGGCCTAGTATTGAACAAGCTTACTTTTGAGTAATACAGACAACGTGTTTTAGTATCTTTAAACCAAACAATTTCAGTTGCATAATGAAACGAAAGCTTGGGCTCCAAAAAAGGAAGAAGAAAGTATCACGGGTACAAGGTAAAATGGGTAAAGCCCCTGGTACTGTAAGTTATCTTGGCAATAAAGATAAAACAGATAGTAGGGTATATGCCACTTCGTACAATATAGACTTAATTGAGGAGGAGGAAACCACAGATATAGAACGAATACATCAACTTAAAAACACTAAAAAGACAACTTGGATCAATGTTATAGGTATAAATGATGAGGCTTTTGTAGAAACCTTAGGCACACGTTTTGGGCTAAGCCCTTTAGTATTGGAAGATGCCATAAATACGGAGCAAAGACCGAAGATTGATGAATATGAGGACTATATCTTTGGGGTTTTTCGTATGCTTTACCTAAATGGAAACGACGAAGTAGTTGGTGAACACGTTGCTATGGTCCTAATGGAAAATACGGTTTTAGTTTTTCAAGAAGTCGAAGAAGATGTTTTTAATGGGGTTCGTAACCGTATTCAATCGAAATCTGGAAGGATTAGAAGTAGGGGAGCAGACTATTTATTTTTTGCTCTTTTGGACGCTATTATTGATAATTATTTTTTGGTTTTAGAACATATTAACCAAAGAATGGAAACCTTAGAAGACGAGGTATACAACAACCCAAAACCTATTGTTGCCCAGAATATCCAAGAACTAAAAAAAGAAGTATTACGAATTAGAAAATGGATTTTCCCAGTAAAAGAATTACTTACAAGGCTTATAGAATCCGAAAACTCTCTAATAACCAAGGATACCAAATTATTTCTTAGAGATGCTTTGGACCATACACTGGAAATAAACGAAAGTCTTCAGATTTATAGAGAAATGTCCATGAGCCTTATGGAGATGTATATGAGTAATATGAGTAATAAAATGAACGAGGTCATGAAGGTGCTCACTATAATGGCATCGATTTTTATTCCCCTGACCTTTATTGCCGGTATATATGGGATGAATTTTGACCATATGCCAGAGTTACATACGCAAAACGGTTATTACTATGTATGGGGCGTTATGATTCTGTTATTCATTGGTATGATGGTTTATTTTAAAAAGAAAGGCTGGCTCTAGGTTGCCGGTACTTTTTGGGGGGGCGTAGTGGTGTTTTAGATATTACTAGGTATCTAATAGATATTTGGTTTTTGTTCAATTTACAGTATCGAAAGGCAGTTCCCAAAGGAAATAAAGACATTGGTTATCTTTAATTTTCGTACTTTACTACTCATGTTTTCTGCTATAGACTGGACATATATTGTAACTGTTATTGCTATTGTATACCTAGGGTTAAATGTTCTAGTATATTTCTTGCAGGATTACTTGATGTTTAAACCGGAGAAGCTACCAAAGGATTTCCAGTTTTACTACAAACATCAAGAAATAGAGGAATATAATATAGAAACACGTGATGGAGCTATTATCAATGGACTTCGCTTCAAAACAAAAGACCCCAAGGGAGTAGTGTTTTACCTTAAAGGCAATTCTAAAAGTATTAAAGGTTGGGGAAAATTTGCGGTCGATTTTACAAGACACGGTTATGATGTAATTATGGTAGACTATCGAGGCTTTGGTAAAAGTACGGGAAGGCGCACGCAAAAAGCTATTAAACGAGACTTACAGCTTGTTTATAATAAATTAAAGGAGAATGTTGATGAGAAATATATAATTCTATATGGTCGCTCTTTGGGGTCTGGATTTGCTACAAAACTAGCATCTATAAATAATCCTAGAATGTTGGTGTTAGATGCGCCTTACTATAGTCTTAGCAAAGTAGCCAAAAGATACCTACCTTTTATGCCCTTATCTCTTCTCATAAAATTTCCCATGCCTACGTACAAATGGTTGAAATACGTGAATTGTCCCATTCATATAATCCACGGTACGGACGATACCTTAATTCCGTATAAAACAAGTGTAAAACTTTCTCGGATACAGCCAAAATCTACCACATTGCATACGGTTATTGGTGGGGGACATAAAGATTTGAATACCTTTGAAGCCTACCACAAAATGTTGGGCGACATCATTACATCTCGCCCCAAAACAATAAATTTAGAAGGTTCCAGTATCCATGTAAAACACAGCACAAAAAGGAAAAATGCGAAGACTTAAAAAATTTGCAATATTTCTTCTTGGCCTTTATATCTTTAGTACGATTATGCTCTACTTCTTTCAGGAAAAGCTTATTTTCCTTCCATCTCAATTACCACAAGATTATAGGTTTTCCTTTTCTTTACCACACGAGGAGTTTAACCTAGAAGCAGCAGATGGTGCAATTCTAAACGGCTTACATTTTAAAAATACGGATAGTAAAGGGGTTATTGTTTATTTTCATGGTAATGCGGGCGACCTATCCCGTTGGGGAGAAATTGCTCTTTTCTTTGTTGAAAAACAATATGATGTGGTTATCATGGATTATAGAACCTATGGTAAAAGCACTGGAAAATTAAGCCCAGAAGCATTATTTGAAGACGCTCAATTGTTTTATGACTACACCTTAGAAAATTATAAAGAAAGTAACATCACACTTTATGGTAGATCTTTAGGAACTGGTATCGCTACCGAATTAGCTTCTAAAAATAGACCCAAACAACTAATTTTGGAAACTCCGTTTTACAGTTTGTTAGATGTAGCAAAGAGTATGTTTCCAATTTTACCCGTTTCTTTATTTTTAAAGTACACACTTCCTTCATTTGAATATATACAAGAAGTGGCTTGTCCGATTACCATATTTCATGGAACGGGTGATTCTGTAGTTCCATTTCAGTCTGGTGAAAAGCTGTACGAAGCTATTCCTCATGAACGCAAAACCTTTTTTACCATAGAAGATGGTGAACATAATAACTTAATATCTTTTCCCGCATACCAGGAGGGCATTACAGCAGTATTGCCTTAGTACCTTGTTTTTATTATCGCAATAGAAGGAAGTTGTACTGCTATTGTTAAAATACTTTTTAACCACAAGCTATGTAATTTGGCGCCTCTGAAATAGATGAATCAAAAGTACCTCATACAGTAATTAATCGTATCCTTTATTACCAGTGGTCAATCATTAGGTGTAGGTTTTTAATTTGATGTTGCTAGTAAATTAAGATAGATATAGTCATCTCATTATAAGCTTTCACAAGCTAGCTATAGCTATGTATGGCAAAAATAAAAGGGCTTACCGAATATACGGTAAGCCCTTTTGTATGATTGATAAGAAAACAAGCTTAATACTTGTGCACATTCCCAGAAATTGATTTATTCTTGGTTACCTCGGCCTCGCCAGAGTAGGAGATGTTTCCTCCGCTGCTTGCATCAGCGGTAAGGGACTTGGATACGTTAATACTAATATTTGCACCACTATTTGCTTCTGCGCGGCATTCCTCTGCCATTAGGTTTTTGGCTCTAATGTTTGCTCCACTACTGCCATCAACATATACATTCAAAGCTTTTCCCGAAAGGTCAATATTGGCTCCACTACTGGCATCTATTTCCAATTTATCTGCATAGGTCTCTGCATTTAGGTGTGCTCCACTAGTGGCATCTATAATTAAGTTGCTAGATGTGATTTTATTTTGTGCTGTTAAATGAGCACCACTGGTGCTTATTAAGCCTGTTACCTCAGGCAGGGTAACAAAGACCTTTTTGGTTGCGCGACCAATGTTCTCTATGGCATGTATCTTTAATTTGCCATTTTTTATTTCCGTGCCTATGAGGTCAATAATATTTTCGTCAGCTTCTACAGATATTGTAAAGTCGCTATCTTGGGTAACGTAAACTTCAAGACCTTCAGAAGCATGTACCTGGGTAAACTTCCCTGTAATTTCCCTATTCTCCTCTACTACCGTTCCGTTTCCTTTCTTACCCGAACCAAAATCCCCTATATTGATGTCCAATCCGCAGGAGGATAAAAATAGCGCTAAGGCCAATGCAATGCTAATTCTTACTAGTGTTGTCATGATTGTTGTTTTTTTTACCCTGAACTTGTTTCCGGGTCTGATTAGTGATTGTTTAGATGTTCTAAATAACTTTAAAAATTATTTAGTGCTTTTAATAGCTAAAGTACTTTGTTTCAATACCGTAAAACTGTCTTTTTTTGAGCAATACGAATATTTAAACTTACCCAATCGTCAAATTTGGGTGTTGAGTTGTTGTATCCTCTTTTTCATTGGCCTTTATCTGAATACCGTTTTCATCTAACTTCATTTTAAATGACTCCCCATTGTCATTTACATCGATATCTATACCATCTTCATTAATAATGATTTTACCTTTCTCGCCGTTGTCATTAATATTAATGTCTATGCCGTTTTCGTTGATTTGGATACGGTTTTCTTCCTCATCTTCATATTCTATATCATCAGGGCAGTCTAAACAAACTAGCGTTCCCTTAGATGTCATTTTCCAAGTGTAGTTATCCAGTTCATCAATGGACCGATCTGTATCTGCACGCATTATCCAACTTCTGGCATCTCCATGATCGTAACGCAGAATGGTGCCAACAGGAACCAAAAGATTTACACGTACTTCCTGATCATTAAATTTACTATCCCCGTTAGTAGTTAAGTAGTTTTGAAGAGTCATTGTATTTCCTTCTATGGTATAGTCATAGGTGATACCTTCTGCCGTTTCTTTGGCTTTTTTAAAGGATCCACCATTGGCTTCCTTACGTACTTCCATCCTGAAAATGGAATCTTTTGATTTTGTCAATCTAAAGCGAACATCTTCAGAAATCAAAATCTTGTCCCCATTATCATCATGGGTAATAACCATATTTCCCATGTGCATTGTAGTTTCCCTGTCATAATCTGAGGTAACCAGATTGATCTGCACGGTATCCCTTGGGTTTTCAATGTAAAGTTCAGTTTTAGTTGTGGTGTTTCCAGAATAGGCATGTGATGCCGCCTCACGAACACCAAATACTATGAGCAGGATAACCGATATAAGCCACAGCCCTAAAAGACTGAATTTTGCGATACTACCAATGGATTTTAAATTGCCTACCAGTATTTTAAGTCCTAAATAAAGTAGGAAGAAAAACGGAATTCCAATAGCAAAAAAAGCTAAGAAGGATACAACCCATAAAGGAAGATTACTAGAGTTTACAAGATTATAAAAATCTATTCCTGGTATATGGAACATATCTAAAATACCTACAGATAATAATCCAATGAATAAGCCAATCAAGGTAGATGCTCCAATGATTATAAGTAAGATTCCAATAAACTTTCCAAAAATCTTGAAGAAAAATACAATGATATCCCCAAGGGTATCAAAAAATGTTCTTCCTCCTTTTTTGACGGTATCGCCTACTTTTTCATAGTCAACACTTTTTACGCGATCCGCAACGTCATCAAAACCCTCTTTTACTTTTCGTTCTATATTGCTAATGTTTACATCTTCTCCGCGCATATCCAGTTTTTGAGCGGTGGTGGCAGCTTCGGGTATGAGGATCCAAAGAAGGCCATAGATTAATATGAATCCGCCAGTAGAGCCAATGGTTAAAACAATCCAAAGGATTCGTACCCAAATTGGGTCAATGCCAATGTAGTGCGCCAAACCTGAAGAAACCCCGGCAACGTATTTATGCTCGGTATCACGATATAATTTTTTTGACTTTTTACCGTCATTAACAGCTCTTTTCGATTTTGGTTCATCTTCAAAAATATCTTCGTCTACCATATAATCTTCTGGCTGCCCCATAATGGCTATAACCGCGTCTACTTCTTTTTCTGTAACAACCTGCCGTTCATTTTCCAATTTTTCATGGAAAAGTTCCGCGATACGCGCTTCTATATCTGCAAGAATCTCATCGCTCCCGGTTGTATTTGCAAAGGAACGTTTTACCGATTCCAGGTACCTTCGCATTTTATTATACGCAATCTCGTCTATATGAAAGAGCGTATTTGCTAGATTTATATTAACTGTCTTGTTCATTATTGTATATTTTTTAGTTCTGATCCATATTCAAAATAGGGTAGCGAATCAGAAGCTGTTGATTGATGGTTATTTGTTCTTTGTTACTAAATTGGTGGCTTTACGCAATTCGTCCCAAGTAGTATCCAATTCCTTTAGAAACAGTTTTCCTGTTTCGGTAAGGGTATAGTACTTACGTGGTGGTCCGGATGTGGATTCCTCCCAACGGTAGTTCAATAGTCCCGCGTTCTTTAATCGCGTTAAGAGTGGATAAATGGTGCCCTCTACCACCAGCATTTTTGCGTCCTTTAGCGTTCCAAGAATTTCGGAGGCATATTTGTCGTTTCCATTAAGGATAGACAAGATGCAGTACTCCAACACCCCTTTTCGCATTTGCGCTTTTGTATTTTCTACGTTCATAATTTGTCTTTGCTTTGTATGCAGTCCCTGTTCGATGGGGGATTCGTCCAATTTTTCTATAATCGTCTGCATGGTTAACTATTCGTTTTTTGATGATTCGCCTGCGCTAAGCACAACGTGATGAATAAACTCCTAAGGGTGTGATGAGTACCCAACTTTAATTTTTAAGTTTCAGATTTTGAGTTTTATATTTTTATTTGATAAACTTTATGCTCAACGGATATTTAAACACTTCCCCTTCATTAGTTTTAATGGTAGCTAAAATGGTATACACCACATTTACAATGAACAAAGCTCCTTGTAACAAGCCTGATATTCCTATAGGCAGTAGCCAAGATCCAAATTTGAAGTCGTCGCTATTAAAATTTATATTCAGATTATTATAATTGTTCAAACTATGGAGACCAAAAAAGTCAAAGTCAAAGATGTTTGGAAAAAAACCGATGAAGAATGGGATGCTGATAATTCCTGCGATAATTGAATACAGTAACAGGCTAATTTGAAAGTTAAGCGCCTGCTTGCCATTATAATCTACATATTCATACTCTTTTTTATTTGCAGTCCATAAAACCAAGGGAATTATGAAATTTCCGAAGGGGAAAATAAATTTAGAGAACGTACTGGCATGGATAAGTGCCGATAGGTTTCGCTCGTGTTTAGATAAAGTTTCTGTCATGGCTCGTTCTATAATTGATGATTGATGGTAGTTACTAGGTTTAGACTATTTGTATGGATTGCCTAATAACTTACTATGCAAATATATGGCTAAAAGAAGGTACTATGCAAAACAAAGTACTATAATTTAACATTAATTTAACAATTGTTCTTTCGATTATTTTGAATACTTTTATCAAAAAAGTTAGCAGAATGGCAGTAACTACGGGTAGATTGAACACATTCACCTTCTTTAAATTACCAGCAGCTTGGTGGTGTGGTGTTCGACTAAAATATATCGATAAAGACAAAGCCGTGGTATCGGTGAAGCATGGTTGGCGGAACCAAAACCCCTTTAAATCTATGTTTTGGGCGGTACAAGGTATGGCAGCAGAACTTTCTACAGGTGCCTTAATGATTAATCAGATAGAAGATAGCGGGCGAAAAATTTCAATGCTAGTAGCCAACAATAATGCTAATTTCTCTAAAAAAGCAACTGGAAGAATTACATTTACATGCGAAGACGGACATGTGATAAATGATGCTTTGCATAAAACCATTGAGACCGGAGAAGGCCAGACTATTTGGATGAAGTCGGTTGGTGTAAATGAAGATGGGGTAGTAGTGTCTACCTTTAATTTTGAGTGGTCGGTTCGTTTAAAGCAGTAGCTTACTCGGATAGTATTCGTTCTGTTTTTGGTGTTCAGTTCTTTCATTTATGATTTTATTGTAAAAAATCTTCTTTGTATAGGCTTCAATGAAAAAATCATCCTAAAAAAAAATAACAAAGACTCCTTTAAGAAATAAATTAATGAATATTAGAAACTATATGATTATGAGAAAAATTTTGATTCCTTTTATGTTTTTGCTTTTAGTTAGTTGTTCTACTGACGATAGTCCAATGGATTATACCGAAGCAAACGAAAAAGAAATTCTAGATTATATAAACGCTCAAGGTTTAGTAACACAAAAAAGTGCTTCAGGTTTATACTATGTGATTAATGAGTCGGGATCAGCCAACAAACCTCTAACTAGTTCTAATGTAACTGTAGCTTATAAGGGGTTTTTTACAGATGGTAGCGTTTTTGACGAAAGTAATTCCGATGGTATTTCTTTTAATTTGAACCAAGTAATTCCTGGTTGGACAGAAGGACTAACTTATTTTGGTGAAGGAGGAAACGGCGTTTTGTTGATCCCTTCTAGACTCGCTTATGGCAATAATGGTAGAGGAAGCATACCTGGTGGTGCCGTATTGGTTTTTGATATTGCACTTAAGTCTATAAATTAATAGTTGCTATAATTGTTACTGCTTTTTGGTTTTGCTTTGGTAGATGGGTTGGAGATTCTTATGACAATTACGTAAGCTAGCAATCATATGGTAGTATTAAAGAAAGAGTGAATACCATAAAATAAAAAATCTTTCATTCTAACTCAGGTGAAATACCACATAATTCTAAAAAATTAAAGCTAGTTGTAACAAAACCAAATTTTCTTCAACTAATAAATATCAATCATTAATAGATTTCCAACTTTACTCAAACGAGTTCAGCACAAGCCCGGGAATGATAATAAAATCATTATGTATGAATGCACACGAAGTAGATTACAAAATTTTTGGAGAAGAAATGCAATATGTGGAAATTGAGTTAGATCCACAAGAAGCTGTTGTAGCAGAAGCCGGTAGCTTTATGATGATGGACTCCGATATTAAAATGAATACCATTTTTGGAGACGGTTCCAATCAGGATAATAGCGTTCTTGGAAAAATTTTCTCTGCTGGTAAACGTATGCTAACAGGTGAAAGTCTCTTTATGACTGCCTTTTTAAATGTGGGCCGAGGAAAGAAACAGGTTAGTTTTGCCTCACCTTATCCAGGGAAGATTTTACCTATTGATCTTTCTGAGAAAAATGGAAAGTTTATTTGCCAGAAAGATGCATTTCTATGCGCAGCAAAAGGTGTTTCCGTAGGTATAGAATTTTCCAAAAAATTGGGACGAGGACTTTTTGGAGGTGAAGGCTTTATTATGCAAAAATTGGAAGGTGACGGGTTGGCCTTTGTTCATGCCGGCGGAACCTTAGCGAAAAAAGAACTTGCTGCTGGCGAAGTTTTGAAAGTAGACACGGGTTGTATCGTGGGTTTTACGCAAACTGTAGATTATGATATTGAATTTATAGGAGGCATAAAGAACACTATTTTTGGCGGTGAAGGATTGTTCTTTGCCACATTACAAGGGCCTGGAACTGTATATGTACAGTCCTTGCCATTTAGTCGTTTGGCGGGTCGTATACTTGCTTCTATCCCACGGGGAGGGAAAGATAAAGGGGAGGGAAGCATTCTTGGCGGACTAGGTGATATTATTGGAGGTGACCGAGGGTTTTAAATTCTTAGGTAACTGTTGCAGTTGAATACTCCAAATTTTAACTTCGTATTTTAAACCTATGAACTTCCAAAATCAGATTAACTTCCTAAAAAAGCTCCAAAAGAATAATAACAAGGAGTGGATGGATGCCAACCGAAAATGGTACAAAGAAGTCCGAAACGATTTTATCGGATGGTTGGATAGTATGAATGCAAAACTGGCCGCTCTTGATGATGAGTATTATGATACACCGGGCAAGAAGGGTATTAACCGTATCAACAATAATTTGATGTTCCACCCAAACAAGCCTATTTATAAAGACCATTTTGGAGCTGGTTTGGATAAACGACCCAATACAGGAGACTTCTATATAGAAATTGGAATTGAACGCTGTATGTTCGCTGGTGGGTTATGGCGACCAGATCCCAAACGATTGCGTAGCATTCGAGATGCTATTGATTACGATGGGCAAGAACTAAACAAAATTTTGACCAAAAAATCCTTCAAAGAGCTTTTTGGTGGCTTACACGAAGATGTAAAGTTGACCAATTCTCCAAAAGGATTTTCAAATGATCATCCACATATCACACTTCTAAGGAACAAGACATTTGCTGTGGCAACCGAGTTTTCTACATCAGTTGTGTTTAAAGACGATTTTGAGGCACAGGTGATTTCAGGTTACAAAGAAATGTTACCGTTTAGAAGGTATTTAAATAACGCGTTGACGGTTTGATGCGTTTGATTTTATGGGATTAAAAATTCTCTTTCTTTCGCAAGGTGCATTTAGTACACTTCTAGTATTAGGAGGTAAACCATTAGGTTTGATGAAATAGGTCTAAATCCTAGAAATTTAGTTTAGTCCAAGGCATCTGATGCGGGTATTAACCGTGCAGACAAATCAGGATTGGTCATATCTTTATCTAGAGGAAACATGGGACGTTTTATGTTTTTGTATCCCAAGCGTTCCAAATCTTGATCTACGCCACCAGGTGTTAATGCCATAATCCAATCGCCACGCATCTCATAAAGTTCAGGAACTAGGTAACCTATTTTTACGACTACAATGTCTGATGTACTTGGATTCAAGCCCAAATCGGTAAAATCTGACTCTTGGTGGTAGGGTTTCCGTTTTTTAGTAACAATGACACTAACACTTCCAATTTTAACGACAACTTCAACTTCCGCATCACGGTCGCCCTCTCGGATTGCTGTAACGGTCCCATTCAGTTTTAGCGGAGGGGAAAAACGGTCGTCCACCTGAGCTCCGGCAATGGCTGATACTTTTCCGCCCACACCTACTTTTAAGGCTTCTTCAATCAGTTGCGGTCCGGGAATGGAGGCATAAATTAAAGAAGGTCCGTTTATCGATTTAAATTCAGGTCGCCCTAATAGCTCCCTAAGGGTCCATGTAACGTCACCCGCTCCACCAGCTGTAGGGTTATCGCCCATATCACTGATTATAAAAGGTGTTTTATCACTCGTTAATGCCATTTTGAGGCTTTCATCTAAAGTTGCGACTGGGGCCACAAATTCAAATTCTTCCCGTACATTCCAATAGGCCTTGGCTAATTCCTCTGCACCTTGGATAACTTGTGCTTCGTCATCGCCTGTGACCATAACGACCCCATGGTTACGAGCTTCATCTGCCCAAGGGTAGCCCATCCATATAGCAGCATCGATTACACCTTCTTTTTGTGTTAGGGGAGGAATTTTAGCATACAAACTCTTTCCTGGTTCAATTCTCGTACTCGTCTTTTCACCAGGTAAAAGAATAGGAACCGGAATCCATGCCTTAAACTTAGGCTTACCTTTCCCACTTTCCAAACGATCTAGTAAATTGGTGATTGCCCTAGCTTTTGATTCCAAAGCATCCTCATGGGGAGCCATACGGTAACAGGTAATCAAGTCGGAATGTTCGGCCAAGGATTCGGTAACATTACCGTGCAAGTCCATGGAGGTGGATACCAGAACATCTGTTCCAATAACTGCTCTGATACGTTTAATCAAATCGCCCTCTGCATCTTTCAAGCCTACAACGCTCATAGCGCCATGAATATCAAAAAAGAGTCCGTCGTAAGGCCCATTTTCCTTCAACATTTTAAGGGTTTTTTTCACCATGGATTCATAGGCTTCCCGGGTAACAATTCCTCCTGGTAGGGATTTCCCTAAAAGTGTGGGTACCCAGTCAGCCCTTTTTCTTATGTCCGTCCCTGCATCAAAAAAGTGATAACGGCCAAAAATGGAATCTCCGATTCTGGCATGAAAAGCCTGCTCATTTGTTTGGGCTGGCGAGAAGGTGCTAGACTCTATGCCTATGCCCGCAATTGCTATTCTTGGTAATTTGGATTCTTGAGGTGTATTGGTTTTGGATTTGCATCCAATAACAAGAAGCGCAAACACTAGCGTGTTTAAGATACTATTTTTCATTTTCCTTTAGAATTAACAATTATTTTTTTATTTCTCCCATTTTACGGGACTAACGTCATCATGGTTTAAAATTCGTAGTTGATCCCTGTCTATTCGCATAACTAATTTGCATTCAGGATCTGGACAGACAACACGAGCATCAGTTTCCATCCAGTCTGCTGGATGGTTTTTACGCTGTTTGGTAGGCAGCAAGGGAATTGTCGATTGCATAGCATACAAACAGAAGTCCGACTTTTCCGGCATAGACAGCTTTCCCCCTTTTAGGTAGAACGTATCTCCAATGTTCATCGCACAAGTACAGTTACCATCGATTTTTTCGACCACTACTTTTAAATCGTAGAGTTCAAATTGGTCATCCTTTAATTCTTTATTTTTTTCCATCAGTTTTTAGTTTTGTTTTCCCCCAGCCAAAAAACAAGGTGATTAATGTCATAAATAGCAATCCCCAAGACATAAAATTATATAAACCCACCTCTAAGGCGGTTACTTGTGGGATTCCAAATTCCTTCCCGGTATTGGTCATGTTTGCCATTAGGATAACAGGAATGAAATAGGGTAATATAAAGGGAAATATACATGCAATCAAACTTAGTAGGTTAGCTCGTCTGATTTTAGAAACGCCCAATTGTGCGCCAGTTTTCTTGGTGAAATCGGTAACCATTAAAATAGCTACAATGCTGTGGGTTGTTAAAAGAACAGCCATACTCATGACACTGGCTATCCATCCCTCGGCCTGTTTTTCGGTTTTGGCTCTAGAAGCTGCAAAATGCACCAAACGGTCCATTAGTCCGCTTGCTTTTAGTGTGGCTACCAAGCCCATTAATAAAATTGTAAAAATACTTAGACCTACCGCCCTATTGATACCATCGATAATGAAAGAATTGGCTGTGAAATTTTCAAGGTCTAAATAAAGTACTTGGGTATAGGGTAAAAGTCCCAAAATTAGACCTAGTATGGTTCCGAAAAAAAGCCCAAATAAAAGCCCATGTAGTAAATGCTTTCCCTTCAAGAAAAGATATATGATGAACGCTGGAACTAGTAACATGGGTAGTCCTTTAGGATCGCCTAAATTTTCGGTTATATTGCTTTCGCTCGTAGTACCATTTGCATAGGAAACGAAGAAATAGGCAGCTAAGGCTAGCAATGTGGCTGGGACTACGTATTTCAATCTACTTTTTATGGTTGGCCCAATTTCCGCATTTTGACTCAAAGCACTGGCAATGGTTGTATCTGATATTGGCGCAATAAAATCGCCGAACGTAGCACCTCCAATAATGGCGCCTGCCAAGGCAGGTAAGTATGCACCTAGGATACCTCCGGAAGGGTAGAGCAGGGGACTACAAATCAAAATCGTTGCAAAGCTTGAGCCTGTAGATAATGAAACAATACAGCAAATAAGAAAGGTAGCCACCACGAAACCTGTCCCTGTAAGCGCTACTTGATTTGAAATCCATATTAGTGCTTCGACAAATCCAGTAAGTGTCATAAGAATACCAATGATGGAAGCCAGAATCCAGGCGGTAATCATAATCATTACTATTTTTTGGGACATGCCGGAAATAACAGTTTCAGAAAAGGCGGTTCGATCCTTACATAGAATCAAGCCTAGCGTTAAAGCTAAAATTAAGACAGGCCAAAATCCCCGCTCATCGGGAGCACCCGATAGCGCTATTGTGATTACACCGGCTACAAAGACCAAAAACGGAAATAAGGCTCCTAAGGCACCACCATAAAATGTTAGTTTTGGGAGTTGTTGCTTTGTTTCTTTCAGTTTCAAAATCAGTCGTTGTTGAGGTTGTATTTCATTATGGAACCGTGTTTACCGGTTTTATCCCGTTCCAGTGCGTAAAAAGGTCCGTTTGGACCTTCACTCTTTGAAACAATAGCTTTGATTTTGTGGAGGTCCTCTGCATCCAAAGTAAAATCATTTAACTTTTGCAGACTACCCAAATGACTCCGGTTGCGAGCACCAACGATGATACCGGCAACCATTGGTTTTTGTTGAATATATTTACAGGCAACTTCCGCAATATCCACCTCATATTTAGTTGCTATTTCTCTTAGTTCTTTCAGCGCTTGTTGAAAAAGTTCATAGCCTCCAAACTCATCAATAATTAATCGATATTTGGTCAACGACCTATTTTCATAGGGTTGTATCGGGTCGGGAGCTCCAAGATAACGATCACTTAAAAACCCACCGGCTACTGTACCATAACAGAGATAGGGAATATTATGCTGTTTTGCTATGGCAGTCATATCAGTTTCTACACGCTGGTCTAAAACGGAATATTGTACTTGGTTGGAAGCAATTTGTACTCCGGCATCAAGCATTTCTTGAATCCGTTGCGCATCAAAATTCGTAACGCCCAAAAACTTTATTTTTCCACTTTTTTGTAAATCAGACAGATTAACGGCTGTTTCTAAATACTTAGGAAATTGATAATCCCACCAGGCAAATTGAACTAAATCTAGCTGTTCCACGCCTAACCTTTTAAGAGAACGGTCAATAATACGCGTAGTCTCTGCTTTTGTTAGGGTCGCCAAGGCACTGTAATCCGGCACGTATTTGGTGTGAATTTGGATTGGTGAGAGTTCTCCTGAACGAAATTCGTCTTGGTACTTCTTTCTGAAATTCCCAATAAGCTGTTCTACACCTGTATAAATATCGGCACAATCAAAAGTGGTGATTCCTGCTTTTACAAAGTGAAGCATGTCTTCCAAGGCTTTTTCTTCCGTAATGTTGCCATGGCCACCGGCCAAATGCCAACCGCCTTTAATGACCCTTGAAATGGAGTAGCCGGGTTGTAGTTCTATTCGTTGCATGTAATTTTTAATAGTTGAAATCTTAGTTATTATTTGCGTATTGTACTTTATTTAAAACTTTTTTATTGTGGTTAAGAACCACAATAAAAAAGTTTAAACTCATGATTCTTTTAGCGCTGCGGTCTTTTTTTGCACACTATGTATCAATTAGGGTTGGTGTTTTTAAAAATTGCATAGAATTCCTCAATCGGAATTGGTCCCGTTTTCATTATCGTATCCATGAATAATTTCAAATTGAAATTGTCTCCCAATCGATCTTTTTCAAATTTCAATAATTTGGTAAACTGAGCTCCACCTAAGTAGTAGGAAGTAAGTTGCATTGGCGAGCTCATAATACGGCCCCATAGACTTTTAGCGAATTGCGGTGCCAACAAAGCGGTTTCTGTGGAGAATTGCATCACTTTTTCTTCACTCCATCCATTGCAATGCACCTGTACGGAGGTATATGCTCGGTTGGCATTTTCTAATCGTTTCCGCAAATGGGCCAAAAGCGTTAAGTGATTACCAGCCTCCCAACCCGCATCTAGAAGTACTTTTTCTGTAAAAGTGGCCCATCCTTCTATATAAATTCCATAAGGAAACAATAACCGAACAGGATGCGGAGTTTCACGGCTAATCTTCAATTGCATGTAATGCCCTGGATACAATTCATGGATTACAATCATACGATTGAAAGGCTTGTTAAAGGAAGCCCAGAACTCTATTTGTTCCTGTTTTGGCAAGGATTCGGGAATAGAAGGTAAATTAAGTGTTGTCATGGGATTTGGATCAAAAGGGGGTGCACTAGCAACCCAACCAATTCTGGCAGCAGGTCCAGCACTTTCTGGTGCTGTTTGTATCCGTAATGTACTGTTCTTAGGTAAAGTCGCAATATCCTTTTTCTTGATAAATGTTACTGCAGAATCTGCCAGCTGTTGCCAAAACTGTAAATAATCCGTAGCGTTAAGAGGGGCATCTTTTTCCATGTCAGCTAAGGCCAATTCAATAATTTTCAAATCATTTTTTGGAGACTCTTTGTTAGGGTAGGATGCGCTTAGGTGTTTTTTGGAGACTTCCGTCATTAATTTTCTTACAGTACTTATTTCCTCCAAAGCCATTTCTTCCAATTGGCCAGAAGTAAGGTCACTATCTGTATAAAGACCCAGTCTTCGGTCATATTCGGATCTACCTATGACCAACTCTGACTCCTTTGCATTTTGTTGAAGCGTAGCTATACTAAATTCTTGCAAGGATTCTACATTTCGTATCGCTTTTACCAAATACGTATCAAGGTTAGGGCATGTTGTTAAACCCTTTTCACGGAGTACTTCCAAAATATCATTTTTTAGATAATCTAAGGTTTTGGATAGGGCTTCCAGTCCTTTTTCTACATCCTTTTTAGCTACGTGTTTTAAGTTATTTTGTGCTTGGGCAGCTAAGTCCGCCATAGCGTTGAGACGATTGCATACAAGCTTGGCTTTTTCAGGTGCTAGAAGATAATTAGCTTCAAAAATACTAGTAACCGACCTTGAAATAAGATTGGAATACAGTGTTAGTGAGTTGTTATGCTCCATAAGGGTTTTCCAACGGTCCACTTCTCGTTGTGCTTGCACGCGTAACAACCGACCGTCAACTGGGTTAACATCAGCGGCTTTTTTGGAGAGTTCTTTTATGATGCTTTCATTGAATAGCAACCACGCGGTAATGGTCTCGTCAGAACGCTCTTCATAATTAAAAATACTAGCACGTATTCCGGATTGTAAAGCTTTTGATGGGTAGAACTTTTTCCATTCCACTATGTATTTTTCTCCCACATCTTGTGCGAGAACAGGTGTATATGTTAAAAATAAAAAAAAGGAAATACCAAATAGAAATTTCATGTAGGTTGGGTTCTGCTCTTACATGAGAAAGATACTAATTAATGGGGAAATTATACCTTGAGAGTTTTTAACTTTACTATGTGAAGAATAGCAGCATAAAAAATATTGAAAAGGAAGTCTTATCGGATAACTGGTATACCTTAAATAAGTATAGTTTTGAATACCAAAGGGAAGATGGCGTATGGGAAACCCAACACAGGGAGTCTTATGATTGCGGTGATGGAGCAGCTATTTTACTCTACAATAGGATTAAGAAAACAGTGTTATTGACGCGACAATTCCGTATGCCAACCTACGCCAACGGTAACCATGATGGGATGATGGTGGAGGTTTGTGCAGGTCTTTTAGATGGCCTTTCTCCTCTGGATTGTATTAAAAAGGAAACGCTGGAAGAAACAGGTTATAAGATAGAAAAGGCAGAACAGGTTATGCTTACTTATATGTGCCCAGGTTCAGTGACCCAAAAGCTATATCTCTTTTTAGGGGAATATGATGAGACCATGAAGATTACTGAAGGAGGCGGATCGGAAGATGAAACTGAAAATATTGAAGTTTTGGAATACACTTATGAAGTTGCCCTTAAAATGATTTCCTCAGGAGCTATAATGGATGCTAAGAGTATAACTTTATTGCAATATGCGGCCTTAACTGGTATTTTCGCTAAGTAAAGGGAATATTGATATTTTTAAAAGGTTTTTACGACCAATAGAACATGCAGCGTATATTAAAAATTGGTCTTGGAGGTGGTTGTCACTGGTGTACTGAAGCCGTTTTTCAATCCCTAAAAGGTGTAGAGAAGGTACACCAAGGTTTTATTGCTTCACTAGGAGAAAACACTTCTTTTTCGGAAGGTATCATTGTTGAGTATAACCCCGAAAAAATTTCTTTAAAGGTTCTGATTTCAATCCACTTGCATACGCATAAGAGTACTTCTCTGCACGCTATGCGTGATAAATATCGTTCTGCCATCTATACAATGACTGTAGAGAATCGTACCACAGTGCCTCTTATTTTAAAGGAATTGCAGGCCGATTTCGAAAAAAAGCTAATTACGAAAGCCCTTCCCTATAGAGATTTTAAGCTCTCCGATACCCGATTTCAAAATTACTATGCATCAGATACGGATAGGCCTTTTTGCAAGACACACATCCAACCAAAATTAAGATTGTTGTTAGAGCGATTTTCAGGACAGGTTAAAGCCCAAGCTGAAGAGAATTAAGAGTTTTTGAAATAGGGTTACGTATTCAAAAATAAATACGGTATTAGCGGATGACAAACGCAATCAAACACGTTCTTCTGCGCCTAACATCCAACTACATTTAATAAATTTATTACGCACTATACACTGGTTAATACGTATCCCTTATTTCTTCAAAAATCCCCTGCATTCTCTTTTTTATTTCGGAAGTTGGTTGTCGATAATGATTATTCATAAAGCTGAATATCAATGTTTTACCAGACTTGGTCAATAAATATCCACTTAAACAATAGTTGTTTCCTAAACTACCTGATTTTGCATAGATATAAGGTTTGTCTCTGCCAGAATACCAATTTTCCAAGGTACCCGATACACCTCCTGGAGGAAAAATTTTATAAAGTCGCTCGTGGGGTATTTCAGTATATAACTTTTCTAAAACGTGGACCAAAGACTGGGGTGTAAACAAGTTGTAACGGGATAGTCCAGACCCATCTACCCATCTGGGCTGTTGGGGTAAATCTGACAGTATATTTTGCAAGATATGGGCTCTAGTTTTTTTACTATCCAAGGTATCCGATAGTTCCGAAGCAGAAAGTAATAACAATTGTTCTGCAATAAAATTATCGCTTTCATGCATCAATCTTATGTATAGGGAATCCCCAGCTATTCCAAATAATGTTTGCTTCTTTCCAATAAGCATTTTTTTGTGCAAAGTTATTTCGGTGTTCAATGCTTCCTCCAAAATACGTTTAAGGGTGGTATCTCCGGTTTTAAAAGGTACTTCCAAGGTATCCTTTCTTTCTGTATCAAAATAAAAGAGGTTGCTATCCTTTTCACGGTTTGATTTATTTACTATTTTTAGTACGCTGTCCTTAAAATACCCTGGTAACACTAATTCTTTGAAGGTATTGGAAAGCAATACTACGTTACCATAAATAGGAAGTCCACTGCGTTCAGGGGAATAGTAATATTCATAATCATCCCATGACCAGCCAGGGCCAAATTTGGAATCTTTAAAATTCCCAGTAACTAGGGCTAAATGATTATGTTTCTTTAGAAAATGAAATGCTGTACTATCCTTTAAATAAGGGTGAAGAAACGAAGGGTCTCCGGTTCCTTCAAAATATAAAGTATCGTTTTTTTTCAGGTAGCGCAATGCTGGAATTTTTTCAGGTAAGGTTTTTAAAGCAGCGTACAAGGTAAAAATCTTGGTATTACTAGCAGGCGTAAAATACTTATCACTATTTGTGTTGTAGAGTGTGTCCTTTGTGTCGGCGTTTATAACTAAGAAACCGGTAAACTGGTTGTCATAAAAGGACGAGTTTAGCGTTGTGTTTATACTTTTAGAAATAGCTTTTTTGGTTGATATACATCCAATTAGACATGCTGTAATACAAAAACTTAAAAGTATTTTTTTCATTTAGTTCTTGATGTTAGAGGTTTACAGAAATAGAACTATAGCTAATTTAACATTTTTAGTACTTTTTTAACTTTTCCATTATAATATTACCAAGAATTTTATGTTTAAATTTACGTAACACCTAATTAATAAACAACGTACTACTAATGGCAAAATCAATGCTTGAGTACAGCAAAACAGTACTAAAAAAAGTTAGTTTTGACGTAAAATTATTTTGCAAGGAACTAAAAAAAGCACTTCAACTTTTACTGCCCGAAGAGGCAGAGGAATTGAGACTCTGGTTAGAACACTTTATAACGGACAAACCAGAATTGAAACACAGTTTAATTTATCTAAAAACATAGCAAATAAAAAGCCACTTTAAAGTGGCTTTTTATTTGCTCAAAGGACTTATTATTTTCACATCCTGAAACGTTATCGCTCCTTTTACCACGCCCATAATTACATCTTTTAATGCTTCTGTAATCTGTATTTTTAATTCATTTTTATGGTATAGGATACTTACTTCCCTAGCTGGGGAGGGTTCTTTAAAGTATTTCACATTTTTTTTATTTTCAGGACTTAGCTCCATACTGTTAAGGTAAGGTAACAGGGTCATTCCAAGACCTTCGTTAGACAAGTTTACCAAGGTCTCAAAACTTCCACTTTGTAATTTAAAATGTTCATCCCCAATTTTTTTTGGCGTTTTACATAGGTTTAAAACACCATCTCTAAAACAGTGGCCGTCCTGAAGCAATAAAATATCCGAAACCTCCAAGTCTTCCACGGTCAGTTGCTTAATATTTCGTAACCTATGGTCAGACGGAATATACCCTACAAAAGGTTCGTAATACAGGGGTCTTTCTATTAAATATTCTATTTCAAGGGGAGTAGCGGCAATAGCAGCATCCAAGTGTCCGTCCTGAATATTCTTAATAATACTTTCAGTACTTTGTTCTTTAATAATCAGGTTTACCTTAGGATATTTGTTGATAAATGTTCGTAGGAACATGGGCAATAGGGTTGGCATTACTGTGGGGATAATTCCTAAGGTGAAATCACCTCCAATAAACCCCTTGTCCCGATCTACTATATCTTTGATTCGTCCTGCTTCATTCACGATATTTTTAGCTTGGGCTACTATTTTTTTTCCTACTTCCGTAATAGAAATTGGTTTTTTACTTCTATCAAAAAGAAGTATACCTAGTTCATCTTCAAGCTTTTGAACCTGCATACTTAAAGTGGGTTGGGTAACAAAGCTTTTCTCTGCAGCCAAAGTGAAGTTTTTATATTCTGCTACTGCTAGCACGTATTGTAATTGGGTAATAGTCATAGGTGCAATTTTATACGATAAAATTATAAAAACTATCAATGAAACTTATGATAATAGTCATGTTTATTTGCTTTACTTATAATGATAGCGTAATTGGGTAGGTTTTAACGGAAGATTAAAGCAAAATTTATAACAGAAGAAAGGCACCTGTTATAGGTGCCTTTCTTAGTATGCTAAGTATAACTTTTAAAACCGAATCCTAAATTCTAAATCTTCATCGGTTACCTCGAATTTAGAGCTACTAAAACTTGGCGGGCCATACGTGGTTTCGCCGGAGGTAGCATAATTTTCTTTAGGCATGCGGTTGGCCTCAAAGTCCATTTGGCCATTACTGTTCGTATCGTGTAAAAGCAGCAAGGCAAAAGTCCCTTGCTGAACCTTGGAGAAAGTAAGGGTAACTTCTCCTTTTTCGGCATCTATTTCTTGGTTAACTACGCCTTGACCTTTCATAAAGGTTTGCTCTGTGTGCAAGGCTCCCATAATTTTTCCCTCGTTAGAAAGTACGTTTTCTATAACCACGGTTATGTTTACACCTTCATCGTTTTGCGCTGTTGCCGTAAAAACGGTTAATACTACTCCTAAAATAAGTCCAATTGTTTTCATAAGGTTTACTGTTTATTTATTTATCGTTGGGTCAAATCTCCGTCAAACCAATTGGAAATTAAAAACAGAACTACCCAAGTGTTGAAACTATGGAGCGAACTGTTATTTGATATAAATAGTTAACTTTTTAGGAAGTCAATACTGTAAATGATTTTGATGCAGAAATATAAGCGTAAAAAAGAGTAGGGCTATTCTAAATAGATTCAGAGTCCTCTTTGTACGCGTCTACATACCTAATAACTACTGTAACTTATACTATCTCCAAGCTGAAGTTTGGGAAGATAGATATGAAGAATCAAAATTACACTTCAGTACAACCATTCAACATTTCGGTACACACCATTGGGATACTCCTTTTTCAAAGTACAAATTTGTTTCGTCAATCAAAATACAAAACCGATGAAACACATAAAAATTATCATTTTATTTCTCTTAACGGTAGCATTTACAAATGCTCAAGATGTAATATCAGGTAAGGTAACTGATACTAAAAGTAAACCTATTGCAGGTGTCAATATCTATTTGGAAGGAACCTATGACGGTGCCTCAACAGACGAGAATGGGGAGTTCCGTTTTGAGACCCTGGAAAAGGGTAATCAAAACCTAGTAGTTTCCATGATTTCCTATGACTCTTATATGCAATTTGGGGATGTATCTTATTTAAAAAATATGAATATCATTCTCAAAGAAGCCATAAATCAATTAAGTGGGGTAACACTAACAGCAGGTAGCTTTACCGCAGGCGATAATTCTAAGGCCTCTGTTTTAAAACCCTTGGATATTGTAACCACGGCTGGTGCTGCTGGGGATTTTGTAGCAGCCCTGCAGACGTTGCCGGGAACGACTGCGGTAAACGAGGACGGACGACTTTTTGTGCGTGGTGGCGGTGCGGAAGAGACCCAAGTTTTTATAGATGGTCTACGCGTTTTTCAACCTTTTAATGCTACCGCTAACAATGTACCTACGCGTGGTCGGTTTTCTCCTTTTTTGTTCAAGGGTATTACCTTTAGTACCGGTGGATATTCCGCAGAATATGGTCAGGGACTATCTAGTGTACTGCTCTTAAACACAACCGATATTCCCGATCAGGAAAAAACCGACATAGCTATTATGAGCGTTGGTGGTGGTGTTGGTCATACAGAAATTTGGGGTAATAGCTCATTAAGCTTCAATACATCGTATATCAATTTAGCACCTTACGAAAGTTTAATTCCGTCTGATCAGGGGATACAATGGAATAGGCCCTTCGAATCTATTTCTGGTGAGGCTGTATTTAGGAACAAGGGAGAAAAAAGCATGTTTAAACTCTATACTGGTTTTAGCCATTCCGTTTTGGATATTGACCAAGAAGATATCAACTTTGATGATTTTGTGCGGTTCAGGTTAAAGAATAATAATCTTTATTTTAATAGTACTTATAAACATTTTTTAGAGGATGAATGGACCGTAACCAGCGGAGCTAGCCTTTCTATCGATACGAACGATATTGGGATATTGGAAAATAAAATTGTAGCGGACGAGACGGCATCACATTTAAAAGTGAAAGTAAATAAGAATTTCAGTAATCGGTTTCAATTACAATTTGGAACTGAATATTTTATGACCGAATACACCGATGCATTTAAAGCCCCTAATAGTGATACTTTAGATTCGGGTTTTAACGACAATCTCTTCGGGGCCTTTGCCGAAGCGGATATTTTTTTTAGCAATTCTTTTGCGATGAAGTTGGGCTTAAGAACAGAACACAGTAGTATACTAAATGCTACATCCCTAGCCCCGCGCATATCCTTAGCGTATAAGCCTGGAGAGAAAGGTCAGTTTTCAATGGCCTATGGCGACTTTTATCAGAATCCAGTAACTGAATACCTAAAGTTTCAACCCAATTTGGAAACCGAAAAAACATCGCACTATATCTTTAACTATCAGTATTTAGACAACGGAAAGACTTTTAGGGCAGAGGCGTATTATAAAGAGTATGATGGTTTAGTAAAATTCAATACACTGCTGCCACAATTTGATTCTGAATATACTAATAGCGGTAGTGGTTACGCAGCTGGACTCGATATTTTTTGGAGGGATAACAAAAGCATTAAAAATCTAGATTATTGGATATCCTATTCCTATCTGGATACAGAGCGCAACTATCGTAATTTTAGGGAAAGCGCTACGCCAAATTTTGCGCCAAAACATAGTGCATCGATAGTAGGAAAGTATTTTATTACAGATTTGCGTTCCCAAGTTGGTCTCTCCTACAATTATGGCTCTGGGCGTCCCTACGATAATCCCAATACGGATGCTTTTCTAGCGGAACGTACAAAATCGTTTAATAACCTAAGCTTGAACTGGGCCTACTTGATATCGCCACAGAAAATCCTGTACTTTTCTGTGAATAATGCTTTGGGTTTCAATAATGTAAACGGCTATCAATATGCCAATACACCTAATACCAATGGTGTTTTTGACCGAAGGGCTATTCTTCCTACTGCTGATACGTTTTTCTTTGTAGGATTTTTTTGGACCATTAGCCAGGACAAAAAGAGTAATCAACTCAATAATCTGTAGCTTAGAAAAGTAGTGCTGATAGGGTTTAATAGCACTCAATTTTACTACTGGAATCTTCCTAGGAAAAAGGGAACTATGCTCTTAAACCGTTGCCCAAACCCTTTCTATCAATGCTTTAGTTGCCTTAATACCTGTTGGCTCGTCCATTTCTTCACCTTCATATTCAATTCCTATATGCCCATCAAAATCAGAATTTTTTACAATTTTAAGTAATTCAGGATAGTCCAGAACCGTTTCGTTTCCTTGAGAATCAAACTCATAGGCCTTAGCACTTACCCCTTTAGCATAGGGTAAAAACTCTATTAGTCCTTCTTTTGGAGAATAACTATTAGTACAATTTAGACCTTTACTAGTGCCACCCCATTCCGCGCTTAAGCACCAATTCCCAAAGTCTGGTAGGGTACCTAAATAGGGATTATCTACGGCTTTTATGATACCGGACATAAAACGGGCATTTGACGTATGCAGTCCATGATTTTCTATGAGGACATGGATGTTCTCTTTGGCGGCATATTCAGTTAGCTGTCCTAGTCCATCTACCAAAGTCGTTTCTAATTCATTAGGAGTGCCGTTACCAAATGCGTTCACACGAATGGAGTGGCAGCCTAACATCTTAGCGGCATTTACCCATTTGTAGTGATCTTCTACAGCTTGTTTTCTTTTACTGCTGTCGAGATTTCCTAGTTGTTCCTTTTCGTCTACCATCATGAGCAAACTTTCGACACCATTTTCCTGAGCGCGATGTTTCATTATCGACCAGAATTTTTCATCGGTTGCGAATTCTGTGTAGAATGAATTCACATATTCTATTGCATTAATACCAAAAGAGTTTTTAGCAATTGCAGCAAAATCTCTAGCTTTTAAGTCCCCATTAAAAAACGCCCTATTCAGCGACCATTGGGCTAAGGATATTTTTAGTTCTTTTGTGCTGTTAGTATCAGATTTGCAGAAAACAAATGAATTGGAAACTCCTATTGCCAAAGCCCCAAGGGCACTTTTTTTAATAAAATTTCGTCTAGTTTTTATCATTGCTATTGTAGTTAATTTGTTTTATTCTTTTGTACCATACCATTTGGCGATTGTGTTTTCCGCAGGCTTAAAGCGGGGCGAGAAATCAAGATTTTTTTTAGCGCTTTCTTCCGTAGTACGGTTATTCCATTCCCAAACATAAATACCGGCAAGCCAGGGTTGGTGCCACGTTTTTTTAAAAAGCGCTTCATACGCTAATTGCTGTGTTCTATCCGATTTTTTTTTAGTCAATATACTAACTATAGAACTCCATTCCCAGGGTTTGATGGTGGCGTGGGTTTCACTTTTATAACCTACTTCGGTAAACAGAATGGGCTTTTGATATTTTTGATGCAGCAGTTCCATTTCTTTTATGTGCCTGTCCCATCCGTTTTCTATATTCTCCAAGCTAGGATTCCCCTTTTTTGTTAACGGAAAATAGGCTTGTATTCCAATGTAATCCATTTCACTCCAAAAAGGAACATGTTCATATTCGTCATACCAGTTTGCGGCGTAGGTAAGGTCTCCGCTATAGATTTCGCGGATTTCGGAAATAAGTTGGAACCAATTTTCTGGCTGTATTTTTATGGAAGTCCTAAGCTCTGTCCCGATACAGAATAATTCAGCATTTGTGCTCGCTGCCATTCTTGCATAGCGCAGCATATTGGTGCGATAAGATTCAAACCACTCGTCCCATTCTGTAGCGTTGTCTAGGGTTACGTTTGAACGCCAACCACTACTCATCCAAAGATGAGGTTTTAGATGTACTTTCAGTCCTTTTTGATGTAGGTCATTGATAATCTTGATAAAGTTGGAATCCCTAGCGCTATATTGTTCGGGATATTCAGGAACGTTCATGCGCTTGGCTTTTTCATCTTCTTGGTAAAGAAACGGGATGACCGCTACCCATTCTACATTTGCTTCAACAAGGACATTAATGGCATCTGTGTTATCATCAGACCAACCAAAAACGCTCATGCCTCGCTGCTTCTTGTCCGTTTTATATAAATCGTTAACTATCCCTTTGGCGTTCATTACAGAACTATCCCATTGATAATTATTCGATTCATAGGAATTAGCATAAATAAGTGTCTTAAACCCAATAAAAGCAACGAGTATTGGAAGTATAAAACGATAGCCCAATTGTTTTATAAATATTGATTTGGTCTGGTTACGGTATAGTTTTATAAAATAGCGTACCGCTAAAAACAATAAGTAGCATCCGAGGAAGATTACATGGAAACCAATCAAAAAATTTCGATTCGCTGCAATTTCAAAGAAAAACGATGCACTTTCTAAAAATCTCCTATCTCCTCTACTAAACAATATAATAAACACAATAAAGGCAGTCACCCAGAGTAGGGTGTAGACCAATAGGAAGTTTCTTATTTTACTTTTCAATTAAGACATGTTTTAGTGATCATCCCACAACGAGTATTATAGTACCTAAATTGATTTTACAATCAATTTCTAACGAAATGTGAATTGTATTACAATTTGGTTTTAATAGGATAAGCCGGACGTTTTATCTTTTTAGGTGGATTCTCTTTTAATTGTTTTAAAATAATTTCTAATGCCTTTTCTAATTGAGGATCTTTCCCTTGTATAACAAGTTCAGGTAATTGTTCTACTTCAATATCTGGAGCCACTCCTTCATTTTCAACCCTAAACCCGTCTTTGGTATAAAACGCAAGATTTGGTGCAGTAACAATACCACCATCAATAAACTCTGGATAGCCCAATACCCCTACAAGACCACCCCATGTGCGCTTTCCTACGATAGTCCCTAACTCAAATTTACGAAACATCCAAGGCAAATAATCTCCACCAGAACCCGCAGTTTCATCAGTAATCATCACTTTTGGTCCCTGAATGGAGGCACTTGGCGATTTTAAATCCTGCCCGTATCTAAAATTCCAATAGGCTTGTTCCGGCCGCTTTAGAATGTCAATATAATAGTCAGCCAAGGAGCCACCACCATTGTAGCGTTCATCAATAATAATGGCTTTTTTGTTAGCTTGGGGATAGAAATACCGTTTAAAATATTCAAACCCTGCAACTGAAGTATTGGGAACATAAACATATGCTACATCACCATTAGATGCTTCATGTACTTTTTTCATATTACCTTCTACCCAATCTCTATTTCTAATTGCCCACTCGGTTTTCAATGGCGTAACAGTAACTTTCTTAGCATTAGAACCATCAGCGTTTTTACTTACCATAAGGTCCACCAAGGTATTGGCCGTATTCTCAAAAAAGCTATAAAAATTAGCTGTGCCTATTACATTTTTTCCGTTCACGGAAATGATATAATCCCCTTTGGTAATATCCACTCCAGGTTCCGTAAGGGGCGATCTTAAATCAGGGGTCCAATTAAGTCCACCATATATTTTTGTGATTTGGTACCGATTATTGTTTACCTGGTAATCAGCTCCTAGAAGTCCACCAGAGATCTCTTTTGGTTTGTTTAATTGATCTCCATCACTATTAAAACCATGATGACCTACAGCTAGCTCACTGAACATCCACTGCATTACCCTATAAAGATCATCCTTACATGCAGCCTGTGCTATTAAGGGTTCATATTTAGTTTTCATTGCGTTCCAATCTACGCCGTGCATTCCAGGGTCATAAAAATAATCACGATTAACACGCCATGCCTCTTCAAAAATATTAGTCCATTCTTGTTTAGGATTAATTTTAACCGATATGGCTTCTAAATTCAAAGGGGAGTCCTCAGATTTCTTGCCTAAATCTGAAACAAACCAAGAACCACTGCTATAATAAAACATTTTTTCGCCGCCCGAAGCAATTTCGTAATAGTTTAATGGAAGTAATTCCGCCGCTTTTCTGTCCTCAAAAGTGAATTTATATAACTGAGATGTAGCAGAGTGGAAAGAACTAGATAGGTAATAAAGCTCTCCTTCTTTTACTGATTTTAATGCACTATAAACTCCAGATTCAATTGGTAAGGCAAGCATTCGGTTTTGAATACCAATCCAATCTATTTTTAATGTTTTGGTAGGGGCAGCACCTTTCTTTCCTTTTTTAGAATCATCTTTATCAGCATCAGCTTCTTTTTTAACTTCGCCTTTTTCCTCATCATTTTGCTTTTTTAAAGGGGAAACAACCTCTTTTTGTAAGGTAATTGCATAAATAGAAGTGGTGATTTCTTTATCAATATTGGATTGATCAAACCAGTTCACTAGTGGTCCTGCATCCGTTGATGCTAACAGGTAGAGATACTTGCCACTAGGGTCAAATATGGGGTTAGTAACATTAGAAAGGCCGTCTGTTAACTGGTAGGATTTATTCTCAGACAAAGAATAAAGAAAAGCTTTTTCAAAATTTGTGCCGGTAACTTTTGTGTAGGCTATCCAATTAGCATCAAAGGACCAATCACTAAAAAGTTCCCTCAAATCTCCGGGAAAAAATAAGTCATCTTGATCAATTTTTATAGTGGTACCTGCAGCTATTTGGGTCACATAAAGATTACGGCCATTATCTACATAGCTTACTTTTTTATTATCGGGAGACCAATGAATATTACCGTAGAACCCCGTGCCTTGTAACTTAATTTCTTTTGTGGAACCATTAGTAATTGCATTCTGTATGTGAAGCGCATACTCTCCAGAGGCATCTGAAAAATACGCAATAGATTTACCATCAGGTGACCAGGCTGGGAATTTTTCATGTACACCCGGAGTTTGTGTTAGGTTTTTCACATCTCCTTTTTTAGCCGGTACCGTTACAATATCTCCTCTATAATCTAATACCACTCTAGCACCAGAGGGCGAAACATGGCCTGAACGAACATATTGCTGCCCTGAAACATAGCGTTCCCTTAACTCTAAAAGATCTGTGGTGATGTTAAGTGTCAATTTTTTATCGGTATCCGTTGTCGTATCATAAATGTGAAGCGTACCCGCATGTTCATAGATTACTTCGTTTTTATGGGCTTTGGGATTAATTACAGGAAAATCGGCATAGTTAGTATGCTTCGTTATGGTTTTGTTTGCGGTGTTGTAACTAAAGAGGTTGAACTCTCCATCACGATCACTTCTAAAATAGATGTTTTCACCTATCCATTGGGGCTGTGAATCATTGCTGCCACCCTCAGGTTTCGGAATCTCAACTACTTTATGGTCTGTGATGTTGTAGGACCAAATACGAGAAATAGTACCACCACGGTAGTGCTTCCATTGGCTAAAAGCATCATAAATAGGTGTGTAGGCAATATGTTTAGCATCATCTGAATAAGCCGCCCAATATGCATGCGGTATAGCTAGTTGGTCTACGTTGCCACCGTTTGCCGAAACTGTAAATAATTTAAGATGTCTGTTGGTATGGGAATTTCGTTGCGAAGCGAAAAGCACTTTTTTTCCATCTGGGGTAAAATCCCTAACCAAATCGGTATATGGGTGCCATGTTAATCTTTTAGGAACTCCACCGCTTGCTGGAATGATAAATACATCAGAGTTGCCATCGTATTGTGCATTAAAAGCAATCATGCTTCCGTCTGGTGAAAATATGGGATTGGATTCTACGCCTTCATCAATAGTAAGCCGTTTAGGATTGGACCCATTTTTATTGGCTACCCATAAATCATTGGCATAAATAAAAGCAATTTGCGAATCACTTAATGCCGGTTGGTGCATCAGTTTTGTTTCGCTTTGCGCATGTATTGCGGTACCGTAAAAGCATACCAATACAAATAGTCCTAAAATATGTTTTTTGGATGTGTTACAAGGTTTTTTTAGCATAATGTATGGTGTGTATTGTTTCTTTTGTATTTGTGCTTGAAGATAAGATTTTATGCTTGTTTTCTTTTACACATCTGCTAAAATCAATTTTTTAAGTGACTAAAATTTTAAGTTTCTTTAGTGTAGGTCATCTTTTTTCATCTCTCTTGCAACCGCCATGGATTCTGAACCTTGTTTTTCTAGCTCCTCAATAATCTTAGCATGATCTTGCGCTCTTCCTTGAGATAGTTTTTTTGCAGCCTGTATATCTGTGATATGTATTTGAAACCCAACAACACCTTTTACTTGGCGCATGGTGTTGGGGGAGAGATTATTAACAGAAATGGGACATTCAGAATTTCGCTCATGGATATCCACTAATTTATGCATAGAGGCCAGTACTGCCGCTTCATCAAGTAGTTGCAGCGTGCCGTAGACATGTACCGCTATGTAGTTCCAAGTAGGTACTTCTTCCTCTTGGTACCACGACGAAGAAATGTAACTATGAGGTCCGTTGAAAATACAGAGGACTTCAGAAGTTTCGGAGAAATGCTTCCATTGTGGATTTGCTTTGGAAATATGGCTAACTAGAATTTCGTTTCCTTCTTTGTCCTTATCTAGCTCCAAAGGAATATGTGTAGCCCATGGTTTTCCTTCGACTTGGCTAACCAAAATACCAAAGCTATTCTCTTTTAAAAAACTACGAACCTCAGAAAGGTCTTCATTTTTATATTGTTCGGGTATGTACATGATGTAAAAATAACTAAAACAACTAAGGAGTAATCATTCTTTTTTCAAAGGGTTGCGTGGTACTACTTTAGATTAATCATTGGAACTTTAGCCTGCTTAAAACAGGTAAATGGTCAGAGATGTATTGATTGTTTTCCATACGGTCATCAATATGCATATAGGCTTCTACCCCTATGTTAGCGGTAAAAATATAATCGATACGGCTATCCAAAATCTTGTTGGGGTCAAATCCACTAAAGGTTCCTGTTGGTCCGTAGAACATTTTTTTGGAGGAATTGAGGCCGTCCGACAACTTTTTTTGTAAAAATTGAATGGGTGCGGATTCTGGAGTTAGGTTCAGATCACCCATAAGAACCAGCGCGTTATTTTCGGTATTGATAGCCATGATTTTATCAACAATTAGTTCGGCCGATTTTTCGCGGGCCTTTGTTCCAATATGGTCAAAATGTGTATTGAAGACGACTATTTTTTGTTTGGTAGCTATATGCTGAAAAAGGGCATAGGTGCAAATACGTTCCATAGAAGCATCCCAACCTACAGAGATTGTGTTAGGCATTTCTGACAGCCAAAACGTTTTACTTTTAAGGACTTTAAACGCTGTAGTATCATAGAAAATAGGGGAGAACTCGCCTTTTTGCTTACCATCGTCCCTGCCCACGCCTACATAACTATACCCACTTAGTTGTGTATCTAAATAGTTTAATTGCGTTAGTAGTACCTCTTGCATCCCTATAAATTTTGGGTCGTACTGGTGAATGAGTTTTACCATGGCTCGCTTACGGTTGTTCCAATTGTTGACGGTATCGTTTACATTGTCATATTTAATATTATAGGACATAACATTAAATTCCTGTCCAAAAGAGAGCGATACAGAACAGAAGATAAACCAAAAGTAAAGTAGGAGTGATTTTTTCACAATAGGACTTTTTTAGAAATTATACGAAGTATGAAGTTAGCGATTATCCTGTATATTTATGGTATGGATATTAAAGGATATCTACACCAGATTCATCCTGTTCTTCCCGTTATGGATGTAGTACAGGCATTAGATTTTTATGTAAACCGATTGGGTTTTAAAATTGCTTTTGCAGACGACTCCAAAAAACCAACCTATGCAGGGGTTTTGCGTGATGGTATTGAGATTCATTTACAATGGCACGATGCCAAAGAATGGAGGGTTGAAATTGACAGGCCTATGTTACGCATCGTAACCCAGAATATTGAAGCCTTGTATGCGGAATACGGTGATAAAGATGTGTTTAATGCCCATACTTTACTCAGGGAAACAGCTTGGGGTACCAAAGAATTCTCCTTTTTGGACCCTTTTAAAAATGGACTTACTTTTTATCGGGATGTCCGGTAATTTTGGTTTTAAGCGGATAAACTAATTTTCTATAGCAAGGTATTTGAACGATTATCTCAGATATACTAAAATAAAACGATGCCAGTTCGGTTATACCTAATACTTAACCTACTTAAAATCAGATTATGCGCTATATTTTCCCGAATAAACTAGGCTTAGTTCTTCCCTTATTTTTCTTACTGCTGATTACCTCTTGTAGCACGGATGAGATCAATGATGCATTGGCGGATGAAATTGATACCGAAACAACCGACAACCCTGAAGAGACTCAGGAACCTGAAGAAGAAACGCAAGACCCAGAAACACCGACCACGGGTAGTATTGAATTTGAAGATAATTTTGTATTGAACGAAGATCGGTCTTTTGCCAATTTAGTATTGCCAACTTCAGATTATAATAAGTTTATAACAGGGGAGGGGGACCTTCGTTTGATTTCTAATAAGGTGTATGAATATTTAAGGGATGATTTTGATTACATTATCATATTATCGGTAGAGTCAAGTCAGCCAGACGGTTTATTTTTTGGACGGTCTACATCGGTAAGTAACAGCATTCAAGGTTTGGGTGGGAGTAGCTTTGACAATACGGCGTCCTACGGTTCAGATGGCAGATTAAAAAATATTATATACATGCCACGGGTTGAGTATATTAGAAACGGGCCTTTTTTACATGAAATCGCACATACATGGGCCAATAGGAATTTTTTACCCACTACAGTTGGCGGCCATTGGGGCTATGCAGGCGTTGCGGGACAATTAGGCGGTTTCGACGAATTGGTGGCTATGGAAGGGAATAGCTATCAGGGAAGATTAAACGGCAGGGATGGTTTCGGTACTTTTGCCAACGGGGGAAATGGTATTCCTTACGGAAATCTTGAACTTTACCTAATGGGTTTAATTGATTCAGATGGTCTAGAACCGGTACAAGTTGCTGTAAACCCTGTAGCTGGTAGCGCCTTTGGTCAGTTCACGGCAGATGCCATAGAAACATATACTCCACAGGAGATGCTGGCTGAAAATGGTGCTAGGATACCCTCTTACCAAAATTCTCAAAAAGAATTCAGAGCACTAACCATAGTTATTTCTAAAGAAAAATTGGAGGTGGAACAGCTAGAGGACATCCATACGAATCTTGATAACTTTTCACGTTCGGCAGCACCGGATTCATCATGGGGAAGCCTTAATAATTTTTGGACGGCTACACAGGGTAAAGGCTCGTTTATGTTCAATGTCCTGCCTGAGTATATTAAATAACATTTGTAATTAATAGAGCGTATTTAGCTACTCTTTTTCGGAATCGTCCTCTTTTCGCATTTCTATGTATCTGGATACCAAACGCACGCCCAACCTTGCAAAAAGGATAATGGCAATTACCATTATGATATTAAATCCGTTCAATGTGTTTTTTATTTAAGGTAAGAATTTAGCTTTAGGTGTACTAAATATTTTCGCTACTTTAACTTTTGGTTAAATTTCAGAAAGGATTTTAGTAGGGTTTTAATTCATTTTCAGTTTCTTGAATGATATAGTTCATTACACTTTCTAAATTTTCAAGATGATTGATATAGTTCTTAATATTCCAAGCTTGATTGTCTATCATGTTTTCAAATTCTAAGTCATTAAAAAGTACCGCGTTATTATGATTAAACTTCGATTTTTCTTTCCAGTTTAAAATACCATATTTATCAATGTTCTTCATTGAGGCATGTTTACTTAAATAGGGTAAAAATAAAGTTTGACTAATTTCGTCCATAGTACTGTAGGCCTCTTCGTTTTTTTCTAAAGAGCTAGACCATTCAAATAATTTAAACCTGAGTACATCAGAAGTGATGTTATTCAATTTTCCAGAGGAAACTACGTCAGAAACTACAGACTGACTAGGACTATAATTATCGTAATTTATACTTTGTGCAATTAAACTATCTAGATTATTGGCATTTAGAACCTCATCTGATTCCCCAACCAAGGTTACCAGTTTTGTTGTGGCTTCCAAGAATTGATGATGCTTTTTAATGTAATCGCTAATTTCTAATTGATTTTTTTTGAATTCAGCATTTAAATTTTTTAACGTGTTTTGTTCTTCTAATTTAATTTTTCTAATCTCGTTCCAATTATTGATCTGAAGGGCAATGAGAATGCCAATAACAACAAGAATTATTTCACCAATGGCGTATTTGAGGTATTTGCCTGTTTTTCCTGTTTCCATGAGATCTTTTCTTATATGCCTAAAGAATTTAATCATTGATTTTAGGTTCGGTTAATCTAATTATATCATTAATC
>CAZDOW010000007.1:0-67761 GCA_964507115.1 uncultured Maribacter sp. | reverse complement strand
TGATAGGTGCTAAGAAGGCAACCACACCAAAATAATCTTTTTTCATATTTACATTATATTCTGCAATGGCCTCTGGCGAGCGCTCTTGCTGGAGGTCTTCCCATTTCTCTGTAGCTTCTGTTAATTCGTCGGTAAGCACTTTGCCATCCGTTTTAAACTGTTCTACCATTTCCAGGTTTTCCATCAATTTGACATTAGCTCTATAATCCGCATAATTCCAAACAGTGCCTACCGTAAATAAAACCAGTGCAATGATGATTAACTTTTTAGGAGCCATATTTCTAAAGGAATACACTAAAAAACCCATAAGCGCATAGCTGAATAAAATTTCCCCAGTCCACAGAATGAGATACGCGTGAACGAGTCCAAAAAGAAGCAACCACATTAACCGTCTAAAATAAATATCTGCGGCCTTGATGCCAGCACTTTTCTTTTCCAAGCGGTCCAAAAGAATGAACATACCCGCTCCAAATAATAGCGAAAATAAGGCCCTCATGGTACCTTCAAAAAGCATATTTGTAGTGATCCATGTGTAAAGGTCCCAACCTGTGGCGCCGCCTGATACTGTGGGATCACCATATGCATTTGCCAATGCCATCCCATTAATGTTCATTAATAAAATCCCGAAAAGAACGATACCACGCATCACATCTAAAGATTGAATACGGTCTAGTGCTTTTAAGGGGGTTAATGATGTTTGTGTTGTTTTCATTTTTTGGTTGGTTTTGGTGGTGGGTTAACATTGAAAATAAACAAATTGTTTACTGTTGTACTCCGCTATAGAAAGTAGAAAAAACTTTGAGGCCCATAAACCGCCTAAGATAATTTCACCATTAGCGTATTTACTTATTTTGCCTTCTGAAAGCATGTTTTGTCTGGTTTTTTGCAAGAATTTAATCATGTGCTTTTTTAATAAACAGATAGGATTAGAAATGTCAAAATGACCACCGCGAACATGACCAATAGAGGCCAAATAAATTTTAAGAACCGGTCATATCCTATTTGTGCAACACCCAAGAATGCAAGTATCAACCCTGTTGGATTTATTAAATTGAAAAGCCCATGGCCAAATTGAAACGCGTTTATAATCACTTCTCTACCAATATTAACGGTGTCTGCTAGTGGAGCTATTATGGGTATAGTAAGTACCGCTGTGCCTGAGGTTGAAGACACGAAAAATGCAATTACGTTATATACCCCAAACAAGGCACTTATAAAAAAACCTTTTTCCATGCCCCCCGTAAGACTTCCAGCCTCATAAAGAATAGTATCACTTATTAATCCATCGCTCATCAATATAGATATGCCTCTTGCAAGCCCCACAATAAAGGCTACACCTAGTAACTCTCCCGCTCCTTTCATAAAGGCACTGATAAACACTGTTTCCTTTATTTTTGCAACGATACCAATGAGGATTGCACCAAAAAAGAAAACGGTGGTCATCTCTATAAACCACCATTCTAACGCTATAACTCCCCAAACCATGATTACAAAACACGTTATGAATAGAAGCAAAATTAGTTTGAGCTGGCTAGTTAGTTTGGGAATATTTAAATCCTGGTTTACACTGAAAAGTTTTTCAATCTGTGCTTTTTGATTAAAAATGACTGAAGTACTAGGGTCTGCTTTCACTTTCTTTGCATACCGTAGTATAAACAGGATAGTAATTGTTACACAAATCAAAAGCATGGCAATTCTTCCATACAGTCCCACCGTCCACTGAATTCCTGCAGCATCAGAAGCAATAATGGTAGAAAAAGGGTTTGTAGTTGACGCCATTACCCCAACTTGAGTCCCTAAAAACACACAGGCTATTGCAACTAGCGCATCATATTTTGCAGCCAAAAAAACGGGAATTAGAATGGGTAAAAAAGCAATGGTTTCTTCGCCAAAACCAAAAGTTGACCCACCTAAAGCCATTAGACCGGTGGTGCTAATAATAAGAATATACTCCCTTCCTTTTAAAAACTCTGACAACCATTGTATCCCTGCACTAAAAGCTCCAGATTTTTCAACAATACCTACTAGGCCGCCTATAATGAGTATTAAAAAAATGATATCTGCTGTTTCAATGATTCCTTTGATAGGCGCTTGTACAAACTCAAAAACTCCTTGTGGTTGTGGCGCTACGCTTTTATAGGTCCCTGGTATGCTGATTGGCTTGTAAATAGCCCCTGAGGTAAAACGCTCTAATGGAATTTGAACATTTAGAGTTTCCAAAGTTTGTAGGGTAGCTGGCAGTTTTTCTGTAAGCTCCTTCGTGGTGATACTAAAAACATCTTCTGATTGTTCATAGGTTAATGATGCATATTCACCTGCGGGAACAACCCAGGTAAGCACTGCAACGAATGCAGAGATGAGCAGAAGAAGGGCCTGCGCAGAAGGAAATTTTTTCATAGTTTTCAGCTGTTTTTTAGGTTACAGTTGTTTCCTGTTTTTGAAATAGTTTGAGGATTAGGTGCCGTTTCTTCATGACCAGTTAACAAGCGTAATTTCATCCTTAGGTTACTTGTTGGTTTGCCTCTTCTAGCTTAATCTCAGCTTTTTTAGTTCCCTTGATTGCCCCGTGAAGGTGTCGGGAATTTTGGTGGAACAATAATCGTTTTTGTGCCTAATAGCTTTACTAATTCTTGAACCGCCCGTTCCAGTTGTGGGTCTTTACCCACGGATAAGGACAAGGCATCTTGCCTAACTTCTATATCTGGAGCAACCCCAATATTTTCTGCAATCCATTTGTTGTTTATAGGGTCAAAAACGGCATTGTCAGGAGCGGTCAAAGCACCACCATCTACCAAACCAAAATGAACAGATGATTTTACCAAACCGCCCCACGTACGAGTACCAATAAGCTTACCTGCCTTTTGCTGTCTAAAAACCCAAGGAAAGAAGTCTCCGCCAGAGCCTGCCATTTCATTGATCAGTAAAACTTTAGGTCCTAAAATACCTGCGGGTAATTGCATAGGTTTTCCGTTAGGTACTTCGTTTGTTAAGCTTGCTCGTAAACTTCGAGTCATTAAATCTACCATATAATCGTCCAATAGTCCACCACCATTAAAACGTTCATCAATTACGGCTCCTTCTTTATCCTGTTGGGCAAAATAATAGCGGTTAAATGATACGTACCCTTGACCCGAAGTATTTGGCACCCAAACATAGCCCAAACGACCATTGGATAAAGAGTCTACTATTCGGCGGTTATCTTCTACCCACGTGCGCTGCCGAAGTGAGTTCTCACTTCTTATAGGTTTTACGGTTTCTTTCCAGGAACCGTCGAAGCTTGGTTTGCTATTTATATGCACTATAGTTTGTTTACCTAGTGTCCCGTCCAAATATTTGTAGATGTTGTCCGAACCTGTAATTTCATCCCCATTGATGCCTACAACATAATACCCGTTCTTTACCTTAAGCCCTGGCGCATCCAAAGGTCCTGTTAGACCTGGATTCCAACTTTCTGTGGTATACATCCTAATTATTTTCCAACGGTTATTTTCAACAGCTAAGTCCGCACCTAGCATTCCCATTTTGGAATTCGGTACTTCCGGGAAATCACCACCGAACACAAAACTGTGACCCACAGATAGTTCCCCGTTTACTTGATCTAAAATATAAGTGAGGTCTGCCCTATGTTTTATAAAAGGAACTAAAGGAGCATAGCGCTCATAAACAGTGTTCCAGTTTCGCCCGTGCAGATTGGGGTCATAAAAATAGTCGCGCTCATAGCGCCATGCTTCTTCGAACATCTGTTTCCATTCCAGAGAACGGTCCAATTTCATTTGAAGATTAACTTTTAGTGTCTTTCCTTTTTCTCCACTAGCTCCTTTAGTATCAACTACCGTCCACTGCCCATTTACATTTGCCAATAGGTGTTCACCATTACCGGTAATAGAAACGTTTCTTGCGCCAGATAAAAATTCTTTACCCTTTTGGTCTTCTAAACTAAACTTTGTTAACGATAGTCCCTGTTTGTTAGGAACAGACTCACCTATAAAAGCAACGCCCTCAGGACCTGCAGTAATAAAGTTATAATCTCTTTCTGGGATGGGCATAGCCAAGATGCGCCGGTTTAAATCATTAAAATCGATGACTACCGTTTTTTCAGGTTTTTCTTCCTTCGTGTCTTTTTTGTCCTTCTTTTTATTAGAACTTGGTTTGTCCTCCGTTTCTTTTTCCGGAGTTTCCTCATCACTTTTTGGCTTAAAAGGGGAGGGGTCATCTTCTTGTAAATTTATAATATAGGCTGCGTAAGACGGGCTGGAAGTCATGGAACTGGTATTTGCCCAACCGGAACCCAAAGCTACCTCGGTACTTGCCAAAAAGTAAAACTGTTTGTGGTTCAAATCCCAAGCCGGAGAGAACGAATCTGCAAAGCTATCAGTAACCGCTTTTTTCTGCCCATCTTTAACCGACCATATAAAAATTTGCCTGAAATTATTACTACCCACCTTAGCGTACGCTATCCAGTTGGAATCTGGTGACCAGTTCATGGTGATGCTGTTTCTTTCAATATTGGTACCGCCTACGTCAATGGTCTGTATGGCCTTGGTATTCAAATTCAATACACGTAGCCGCACGTCATCATCTACAAAAGCGATGTGTTTTCCATCTGGAGACCAACTGGGATTCCACGCCATTTTAGATTCTCCAATGGCTATCGGTGTAGGTGCGTCTAAGCCATCTTGTGAAGCCAACATGAGGGCGTATCCTTTTCCATCTATATCCGAAAACCAGGCCAATTGATCACCCTTTGGAGACCAGATAGGAGCTCTATCCGCAGCACCGGCAGTTTCTGTAATATTTCTAGAATCCCCAAACTCTACAGGTATGGTAAAAACATCTCCTCGTGCGGCAACAATTACCCGCTTTCCATTGGGCGATAAGGATGCCGCACGTGCCGAGGAGCTTACATCTTCCCATTGGGTGGCAGCCCATGGAAAATCTCCAACCACGGCTATTTGCACTTGTTTTATAGTGTTCGTACCAAGATCTAAAAGATGTAAATACCCCTCACGTTCAAATGCTAAGGTATTCTTATGGCCTGCTAACCATTTTACGTCGGCACCTTTAAACTCAGTTATCTGCTTTAATTCTTTGGTTTTTGTATGGTAAGACCATATGTTAGATACCAAGTCGCGATCAGATAGAAAATAAATAACATCTGCTAACCACAGTGGTTGGATGTCAGTAGTACTTTCGTTTGGTAATAACTCTTCTTCAGAAGTTATGCTGTTCAATATAATCAAAGGCGTATTTTGACCTCCTCTGTAGGCACGCCATTCACTGTCCCAGCGGCTTACTCTATCTATAACCACATGTTCGCCATCTGGTGCATACGCTCCGTCAAAACCCCATTGCGCATGTACCAATACGGGTACATTTTCTGTTATACCTGTAGTCCATAAACGATTGTAAGGTTTAGGTGCCGTATCACGGCCGCTGGCATATAGAATACGTTTTCCATCTTTAGTCCAACCTCTAACTAAGGAACCACTAGGATGCCAAGTAATCTGCGTGGCTTCACCACCTTGCGAAGCAACAACATATGCGGCTTGGTAACCGGATCGATTAGAAGAAAAGGCAATCCATTTGCCATCTGGCGAGAAGTAGGGGTTGGATTCTACCGCCTGTGTACTTGTAATTCTTTTTGCTTCGCCACCTGCTAAGGTGCTTACCCAAATATCACCTCCATAAGTATAGGTAATATGAGATGCGCTGATATCCGGTTGCCTTAGTAGTCGTGTACCTTGTGCTCCTAGGGTGGGTAGTACCAAAAATAATAACCCTATAACGGCAAAAATCATTTTTAAGTTTAGAGGTTTTGGTTGGTTCAAATGCGTCATATCTTTTCGGTTTTGTGTTGAATATAGTGGTTTATATACAGATTTGCCGAAGTATTTTGATCATCCGTATAGAGTTCAATTATATTGGCATTTGTACTAGCAATAATTTCAACAGACTGTATTCTTACATGTGTTTGTTCCAAATAGGTTCCCACTATTTCTTTTGAGTCAAAATTCAAATCAATTCCTAGATATTCATTGGGTTGTTTTAGATGTAAGCAAAAAAGGTTGTTTTTTTACATAACTTAAGCTTCTCCATACCCATTCTAATGGACCATATTGGTAGTATCTTAACCAAATTGGGCATACAATTAATTGGAAAACCCATATGGCGAATACGATATATAGTAGTTCATAACGTTGCAGCGTACCAAACAGCCCAAACCCTGCACCCGTAAAGATAAATAGGGCAAAAACCGAATGCATTACGTAATTGGTTAGTGCCATTTTGCCTACCGCAGCGAGGCTGCTTTTTAACCAATTTAAAATAGGCAGTTTACAAAATAGCATGATGGTACCAACGTGGCCAATGGCAACAGGGACCCTTCCTAAATCGTAGGTAATATTTGCCTTAGAAAAACTTAAGAGGGAAAAATTAGCGTCTAAAATGGATTGAATTTCATAATAATTTATGCTAAGCCCAACCAAGTATCCCAAACCAGCCATTATACCATAGAATTTATATGATTTTTCAGCGGAAAGAACATTCCATTTAAATAGCGCAATGCCTAAAAGCATCATGCTAAGTACATCCCACAAGTCATATCTGTAAGGCCAATTTTCATCGGTATGTTGGTTCTCAGGAGCAAGAAACGCTACCACGTCAATGTAGCCTTTACGCATATTGGTATTATATTCTGCTATGCCTTCAGAAGATCTTTTGAATTCGCGCTCTTCCCATTTCGCATCTACTCCTTGAAGTTCTTTCGTTAGTGTTTTTCCGTTGGTTTTATAATCTTTAATAAGTGCTACGTCTTCAATGAATTTTATATCTTTTTTATAATCTGAATAATTCCATAAGGAACCAATAGAAAAGAGTACCACTGCTACAAGTGTTAGTTTGATAGGAGGTAAATTTCTGAATGAAAATACTAGAAAACCCATTAGCGCATATTGGTATAAAATTTCACCCGTCCAAAGCAATAAATAGCCATGTATTAATCCAAAAACAAGTAACCACATAAGTCTTCTAAAATAAATATTTGCAGCATTTATTCCTGCTCCTTTTTTTTCAAGCCTATCCATAAATATAAACATGCCTACACCAAATAATAGAGAAAAAAGCGCTCTCATAGTACCTTCAAAAGAAAGGTTTGTAGTTATCCATGTTGCAAGATTCCATCCAGAATCACCACCAGAAACGGTTGGGTCTCCATAAGCTCCGGCAAGCCCCATACCATTAATATTCATTAGTAGTATGCCTAATAGTACAACTCCTCTCATTATGTCCAGCGACTGTATCCGGTCAGAAGATTTTAAAGGAGTAAATGCGTTCTTTGTTGTGGTCATTTTTGTTGTGTTGGTTTTATTGGAACTACTAAAATAGTTTTGTTAGAGTACCAATTGTAAAAAGCAAGACCCAGAAGTAACTCCTAGGTCTTGCAATCATTGGTTTGATTGGTTAATTGCTAAATTAAATAATTACTGACGGGTTGCTGCTTTGACTTTGGCGCTAGTTCCGCTAAGATCTTTGCGAAGCTCCCATATTTCTGTTCTATCACCGTCTGTTGTCGCTTCCACGTCTGCCATAAATGTTTCAAAACTGCCAGGACCGTGTACTTCTTTAAAGTATTCTGCAAATTTGTCTTCTTTGCTCATCCACGAGGAATTATCAAAGAAATCTACCCATCCAAAATCCATTCCTTCCATGTTATTCATCTCATTGGAGTACACCCCAAAGATTTGATCGGGCATTTTTTCTTTATATACCTTCGCTACTTTTGTAAGGACTTTTTCGATAAAATCTTGTTGTTTAAAGCGCTTAACGTCTATCATAAAAACAGACAACTTATTGATTTCAAAATCCTTGGAAAAATTGGATAGCTCAGGATGTAGCTTCATGTAATTTACATCTACATCCGATTCAAGATATCTATTTACATTCATATTGTTGTCATCTATGTGGTCTTGACCTTTGGGTCTATTGTCCATCTCGCTCCATGGCAAAGGGCCCATAACTAGCATATATTTTCCGGAATTCTTGCCGTTAACTATATTGTAGACTCTAGCACCGTAGGGTCCGTCTCCATGAAATCTTTTGTTATGCGTGGCGATACCAGCTTCAAATTCTGCAATTTTTTCTGGATTAACGGTCAACATTACATTTTCAAAAACAGCACTTTCTTGAGCGTTTAGAGATAGTGTCAATCCTGACCATATCAATAGTACAAACATTACTTTTTTCATAATTATGATTATTTAGTTGGTTATTATTTTTTAAATGGATGTTAGAATTTGGTATAATAACAGGCGGCTAGTCCATGGCAATTGCTAGACTGAATTTTCTAAATGAAAACACTAAAACAAAAACCTTCTTTTATTACCATAGCTTCCCCCGAAACTACTAGCTCACCTGTAAATTATACTTTTCTAATATTTATTTAGGTCGTAAAATGGTATCCCCTCGTTCATTCATATCTCCTAAACTTCCCATCCGAATTATAGGCACCGAAGTTTAACCGCGGAACGGCACGTATGTGATGTATTTTATATTGCTGACCTTTTGGTGTTTCTTAAATGTAATCTTACGGGAAGTAACCGTTTTAAAAGGATTAATACCAGCGGTATGGGACGAACGGACTCCTTTATTGTCCGAAATCAGGGTTTGATTTATCGGGCGTTTAAGAATCAAGAAAAATAGTGCTAAAAAAAAGGTTAAATGGCTTGTACTCTTTTAAGTATTTCTTCACGCATGGGCTTGTTCATAGGAACCGCTTTGTTAGAAATGACCAGATGGGAATGGGCTATTTCCTCTATTTGTGAAATGTTGACAATGAAAGATCGATGGACGCGTAAAAAATATTTTCCGGGGAGTTTTTCATCCAATTGTTTTAAGGTCATTACTAAAAGATATTCTTTACCTTTTGTGTAAATTCTACTGTAATTCCTTTGCGCCTCAATATAAAGAATATCCGTAATGAGCACTTTTATCATTTTCTCATTATGGCGCACAAAAATGCTATCGTTAAATATAAATGGATGCTCTTCTAGGCTTAAAGGTGGCTCGACAATCTGGTTTTCTTTTGATATTTGGTTTATGGTGAGCTCTATGGCGCGTTGTAGATCCAGTTTTTTATAGGGTTTGGAAATAAACGCGTACGGATTGGTTTCCTTGGCCCTGTTAAAATGTACCTCATCCGTATTGGCAGTTAAGTATATAATGGGTAAAGACTGTTCTTGCTGCATCAATACAGCTGTTTCAATACCGTCCAAGCTGCCTTTTAAGTTAATATCCAACAAAACAATGTCTGGCTTATGTTCCTTTACACGCAGCAAGGCTTCTTCGCCGCGGGGTACAATACCTGTGACTTCATAACCTAAGCCTGTAAGCTGCAAGGACATGTTGGCCGCTATGAGCATTTCATCTTCTACAATCAGTATTTTTATAGGTATCGCTGTCATTACGCTGCCGTATCCATTTTGAATTGAAAATACACCGATGTTCCGTTTTTGGTTTCCTCTTCCATTTTTCCGTTGAGCTGTTGCGTGAGCAACGAAATAAGTTGCGATCCAAATCCAGTTCCTATAGGGGCAAGTCCTTGTTGCTTGCCAATACCATTATCAGTTACTTTAAGTGTTAGGGTATGGGTATTGGGTTTTGCTAAGCTTATTTCAATCCGTCCCTTGGTGTCCTTTGGAAAGGCATATTTTAGCGCATTTGTTAACAGTTCGTTTACGATAAGCCCAATAGGCACTGCGGTATCTACATCCAGTTCTAGATCTTCCATAGCACAGGCGATTTTAACCTTGTTTTCAGCATTAAAGGTGTCCAAAATACCTTCTCCCAAATTAATGAAATAATCCTTCATCTCTATACTGCCTAAGTTCGTACCCTGATATAATTTTTGATGAATGATACCCATAGACTGCACCCGGTTCTGACTTGCAATCATGGCATCTTTGGTGGCAGAATCCTCCAATTGGGCAGATTGCAGTGCAATCAAACTTTTAACCATTTCCAGATTATTTTTCACCCGATGGTGGATTTCTTTCAATAATAATTCATTTTCTGCATTTTTGGCTGATATTTCTGCAGTGGCTCGGCGGCTCTTCTTAAGAAAAAATAAAACAACACCCAATAATACGAGCAACAATGCCCCTATGCCAATAATAAGCCGTTGTACCTTGTTCTTTTCAGCTAAAACTATAGCTTGGGCCGCCAAGGCTTCGTCTTTTTTACCCGTTTCATACTTTATAACCGCTTCCGTCTCTAAATTAGCCACCTTGTCTTCCATGACCTTATCCCGCATAGCAACAGCTTTTTTATAGTACACTAGTGCATTTTCTTGGTCGTTCAATTGTTCATAACAGTCGGAAACCTGCATATACACCTTCCAAATAGTCTCTCTTTCTTCTTTTTCCAAGGCCTCTATACCAACTTTAAAGTGCACTATGGCTTCGGTATATTTCCCTTTAAATTTTAGCGCGTTACCAATTTCGGTACGGTAGGTAGCTGCCCTTTCTTCACCAACAGCCTCCACGGCCAGTTCATAGGCTTTAGTACAATCTGCCAATGCTTGGTCGTAATTTTTTGTTTTTATTGAAATATCGCTACGATATGAGTATGCACGGGTAAGTATGAATATCTCATCAGGAATTTTGGTCTCTACAATACGTATGCATTCATCCGCGGCTAGGTAGGCCTTATCGTATTCTCCAAGGGTGGTATACGCCTTTGTGAGATTAAATAGGGCCACACAGGTAGCGGAATGGTTCTCCGCTTTTTTGAACAATGTTATGGCTTGAAGTGCATACTTTATAGCCTCTTCTGGCTTCAACATTTTTTCGTGTAAATCCGACAAGACGCGATACACTTTTGCCATGCCTTGCTCATCCTTTAATTCTTCATAACCTTTAAGCGCCTTGAATAAAACGGTCTGTGCTTTGGCTAATTCATTCTGGTTCAGGTAATCAATAGCTAAGACCCTAAAGGAAGCGGCTACCTTAGACTTGTTTCCTGTCTTTTGGTAGTATTTTAGTGTTTTTTCGCTATGGTGTACGACCGAATCTTGGGGGTAAAGACCATGATAGCCGTGCCAATTGGCTAATTCTTCATGGACTTCTGCTAATTTTAGTGCATCCTTAGTTGCCTGTGCTCTGTTTAGGGTATTAAACCCTATTTGAAGGTAGGTGTCTACATTGTCATATTGGTTGGAGCGCATCCAAGATAGCGTGGAATCGATTGGAAGCGCGGTAATGCTATCTACTTGTTTTTTGCTATTTATACCAATTTGGGAATAGGAATTATAGGGATGTAGTAAGCACAAAAATAATCCTAGAAGAAAGCTAAAGCGTCCTAAATGATGCGTTTGTTTTTTTGAATAACTAAACAGCGGGCCTGTGGCCCTCTGTAATATGGTATTGGTTGGCAATGCGTAATGGTTTTAACGTGCTAATGCTTTAAAGGTATTCTAAAAAGTTAAACTATACAATAGGACCTAGCATGGACTGTGATAGGTTGGGGTTATAAAGCTGTTAGTTTCGGCAAGAGTTCAATTAAAAGTACGAGTGAAGTAATTTTCATATCCGCTTTTAGGCTTAAAAAACTATCTAATAACGCTGTTCAGAAGCTTATCCTCAAAGATTTCGCCATTCTTTTCGTATACATAATACGAATGGTTTTCCCTATCTAGCGACACTGAAGTATGTACTTTCTCATTTATAAAATGAATCGCGGAGCGGTCGTCACAGGCATAGCCGTCCGTTAGTTTTCTAGTTAAGATATTCTCATGGTATAAGGGTCTTCTGGATTTTTCCGAATTGTAGTGTGGGCAATGGCTTTTATCTATAAATTCCATACCACCCACGATACTCAGTTTTGCCGGTCTAGAATCTGTAGTACCGCCATTAAACCAGCAAAGAGATCCGGCACTGCCACCACCCATGACTACACCGTTTTCGTACGCTTTTTTCAGCGCAATATCTATACCCTGTGCCTTCCATATAGCCAACATGTTTAAGGTGTTTCCGCCTCCAACTACGATGGCATCCATTTTGGAGATAGTTGTCTCAAAGGTTTCTTGGTGGTCATAAGAATTTACCCAAACTTCTAGCACATGAGGCAGTACGTTCAATTGCTTACAGACCTCGTAAAAAGCGATACTATAATTTTTGTCATCGCCGCTAGCCGTAGGTAAAAAGCAGATGTTAGGCTTAGTTTTTCCTGTTGCTTTGGCCATGTAATTTAGAAAGGGAACGGTATGTCTTCCGCTGCCATAAATGAACAGTTGTTTCTCCATTGAGACAAATTAATCCATTCTTTTAGAATAAAAAAGACAATGGGTAAATTTCTAAAATAAGGTAGCTAAATTAGGGAAAGAGATTCCTAATACGCTGGCGTGCATAGTTAGCTTTACTTGTAAGGTATCCAAAACAGTTGTGGCTTGTCTTTGGCACTGAATTGTCTACCTTGTATTGAAAAGACTCTGTTTCCTTTTGCGAAAGTGGTATCTAGTATCTTGGGTACTTACAATTTGGGTATGATTGAAATTCTTTCCTTATCGAGTTTGCTATTTTATAAACAGGCAGGTTGTTAACCGTAAAGGTTAGATTTATTTAAAATAAACGTTCTTTTACCGTTTGGCTTCCCCCGAAACCAAAACCTACCTGTGAATACTTGTAACAGTACTTACTAGTATATCTTTATAAAATTCATTCCCTATTTTACTCCATAATTGGAGGGGATAAGGTGTAGCCCCAATCTGTCATAAGGCCCAAGAGATCCGAAAACGTAGTCTCGTGAACTATGAGACCCATATCATCAAAGGTTAGAATACTAAAGCCTTCAATATGTGCTTTTTTTCCTGTTGGAGGAATGTCCTCGAACATTCCTGTATTGGTTCCAATAGCTGTCCAGTTTACATAAGCCCTGTTTCCGACGATGACAATTTCTTTTTCAACAATTTTGAGATCTGGAAGTGCGCGATGCCAAAAACGAATGGTATTGAAAAGTCCAGTATGATTTGTGGAGAGAATATCACCGTTAACGTCTCGTACCAGGTTACTTATGGTAATCTCTTGCAGTAGCACCGTATCATTATTGCTCCAGGCATTCAAATAGGTTTTTGTGGTTTTTTTTATACTTATCGTTACTGGGTTGGTAGTTGCGAATGTATCCAAATCTTCTTTTGGTTTATCATCTTTGCATTGCATAGAAATAATTAAAACTGCAAACATGATATAAAAGAATTTTCCCATGATGGACTTTTTGCTAAATTTTTGGTGGTATGGTACCTTGTCCTAAAAGAAGTAATAATTCACGGTTCTAAAAGAAGATTTTGTATGAGCTTACGGATTTATTGTCCGAACGAAACTAATTTTTGATCCGGTATCGTTGGTTAGAATGTTGTACATTTAAAGGAATTCATGTTCCCCTGTGTGAGTATTAACCAGTAAAATGAGCAACTTTTTTCAAAAGATAGGATTCCTTTTACTCTTTTTTTCTTTAGGATACACCTTCGGATTTGCACAGCTTATCGACTTGAGTGCCGATAACCCTTATAAAAAGGTTTTTGTAGAAACCGATAACTTTGGTGCTTCTTATCTTGATATTTTAGAGAAGGGGTATAAAGGCGTTAAAATCGATTCTGTCCAATTCTCCATACTCAACGATTTGTCCTACTACTGGCATACTAGAAATTTAAATACGGCAATGGTCTTTACTAAAAAAGGGTTGCGACTTACAGGTGAAAAAGGGGATACGCTCTGGTTTGGTAGATTTCAGATAACCCAAGGAGCTATTCTGCTTCGTATGGAAAAGCTAGACAGTGCGCAGACCGTGCTACAATCTGCCAGAAGTAAGGTGATGGAATCTGACCTTGCTTTTTTAAACACCCAGTTGGGTTATGTGTACGAAAGGAGGGGGCAACTGGATAAAGCGGCCGACTACGCCATGGAATCGCTCAACTTGGGCTTAAAGCACAACAATTTAAGGTCTAAGGCATTGGCTTATAGTGATTTAAGTAATCTTTTTTGGAAACAGGCTAAATTTGAATCTGGCTTGGAATATGCGCTCCATTCTTTGGAATTGTTTGAGGCTTGGGGAATTACCGATTTAGATTATGACTTTACCCTTTACGTAGCCGGAAACAATTATCTGGCCTTAAAGGATTATGAAAATGCAAAGAAATATTACGAACATGCTATCATTATTGGTGAACGGTATGGATTTTACAACAATTTAAGCGACGTATACATTTCTTTGGTCGCTCTTTATTCTTATTTGGGTGAATTTGAAAACGCAGAGGAAGCCGGTCGCAATGCAATCAAATATGCTGAATTGTTACAAAACAATTTTATGCTGATGCGGGCATGGCTCTCTGTAGGAATCTTGCATAACGCTCAAGGAAATTATAAAGAGGCCATTGTGGGACTCACAAAATCTATTTTGGTGGCTACCAAAGATTTTGGCGACGCCTATTATTTGAGCCAAGCCTATAAAGAATTAGGAAAGGCACATGCTGGGAATAACAGTTATAAGAAAGCCTATATCGCATTTTCGGAATATGATACGCTTAAAAGCCAAGTATTTACAGCTGCTGCCGATCAGCGTACTTCTCTTTTAAGGACCGAATTTGATGTGGCACAGAAAGAGGGCACCATAGTACTTCAAGGAACTCAAATTAAAAAGCACCAGGAACGCCAAAAACTCAATATTACCATAACTGTCTTGTTATTGCTGTTATTGCTTTTAGCCTACAAGGCCATTTCCAATAACATAAAAAAGAACAAGCTATTACAAAAGCAGAATACTGAAAAGGAATTCCTGCTCAAGGAAATTCACCATAGGGTAAAGAATAATTTGGAGATTGTTTCTAGCTTACTTTCGCTACAGTCCGCACAAATACAAGATCCTAATATTTTGGATGCTATGGAACAAAGTCAGCGCCGTGTTCACAGTATGGGCATGATCCATCAAAAACTGTATTTGGGCGAGAATTTAGCGGCTATAGAAATGAAGGATTATTTTGCTAACCTTTCGGATTATATTATTAACTCTTTTGGGCAAGATGGTAAAGTGAGTGTTGATTTAGAAATGAATGAATTTGAACTTGATGTTGACATAGCTATACCTATTGGTCTTATAGTAAATGAGTTACTAACTAATTCATTAAAATATGCTTTTCCTGATACTAAGGTCGGTAACATACATTTGTCTTTAAAAGAAAATGGGGATGTACTTGTCTTAGAAGTTAAGGATAATGGAGTTGGTATGCTGCGAAACAAACAAAATTTAGGTACTGGATTTGGAACACAACTAGTTGCTCTTTTGGTAAAACAATTAGATGGAAAAATGATATTAGACACCGACCAAGGTACTGCTATATGTATTGAATTTCAACTCCCTAATGCCGCGTAATGGAGAAAGAAAAAATTCGCATATTAATTGTTGAGGATGATATGATCATTGGCGCCAACTTGTCGCTTCAATTAACCAATCTTGGGTACGAAATTACCGGAATCGTACCTAGGGGAGAAGAGGCTATTATTCATGCAAGGGAAGATCCACCACATATGCTGTTGTTGGATATAAATCTGAAAGGTTCACTTAACGGCATAGAAACTGCAAAAGCGATACAAAGGCATGCAGCTATACCCATTGTATATCTAACGGCCAATAGTGACACCGCTACGTTTGATAGGGCCAAAGAAACACATCCTAAAGCATTTATAATAAAACCCTTTAATAAATTAAATTTACAGCGTACGCTTGAGCTGGTGGTCCAAGAATTGGATCAGGATCAAAAACTGACAGAAACTGCTGAGTTTGAAGTATTGCACGACCGTATCTTTGTGAGACACAAAGGCAAAATGGTAAAACTATTGCTAGATGATATTTTGTATATGGAAGCAGACCGTAACTATTGTAAAATTGTATGCTGTAATACGGAATATACCTTGTCTAGCACTCTAAAAACAGTAGCAGAAAAGTTACCAAATTCTAAATTTATTAGGGTGCACCGCAGTTATATGGTAAACATATCCAAACTAGATGTAGTGGCAGATGATTATCTGGAAATTAAACGCAAGTCAATACCTCTAAGTAAAAGCCATAAAGATTTACTGATGAGCCGTATACGAACTATTTAGTACGCTGCTGGCCTATTGATCCGTTTTAGGAGACCCACCACCGCTATTTCTACCCCTACTTTGGTTGCGATTGTCTTTTCCCCTATAGGTAGCGTTACCCGAACTGTTGTTATTTCGGTTACGATTTCTATTGGGATTGGGCCTGTTGCGCTGTTGTGGCTGCTTTTTCGGCTCCGTTTGTTGTTCATTGTCGTCCTCATTCATAAACTGATGCTCCGGAAGACGAGGGACAGGTTGTTTTATCAACTTCTCTATATCCCTAAGATAAGGACGTTCCTCCTTATCACAGAAAGATATTGCAATACCACTGGCACTGGCGCGTCCTGTTCTTCCTATACGGTGTACGTAGGTTTCAGATACATTGGGAAGATCGTAATTTACTACAAGCGAAAGTTCTTCTACATCAATACCACGCGCGGCAATGTCGGTAGCTACTAAAACTTTTAATTTACCATCTTTAAAATCTCCAAGTGCTTTTTGCCTAGCGGTTTGGGATTTGTTGCCGTGTATAGCTGCGGATCGTATTCCTGCTTGATCTAGTTTTTTTACAATTTTGTTAGCCCCGTGTTTGGTCCGTGAAAAGACTAAGACAGAATCTTGTGGGCGCTGCTCCAATAAATGCACTAAAAGTTTTGGTTTGTTTGCTTTACTTACAAAATAAACACCCTGTTCAACTTTTTCTGCTGTGGCCTGTTCGGGTTTAATGGTAACCCGCTCAAAATCCCCTAACATTTTTCTAGATAGCTCAACAATACTTTTTGGCATAGTTGCTGAAAAGAAGAGCGATTGTCTTTTCGGAGGTAGTTTAGCTATGATTTTTTTAATATCATGAATAAAGCCCATATCCAACATTTGGTCGGCCTCATCCAATACTACGAATTCAAGGTCCCTAAACGTAATAAACCCTTGGTTCATGAGGTCTAAAAGTCGCCCAGGAGTGGCTATTATAATATCAACTCCTGCTCGTAAAGCATTTACTTGTTTCCCTTGTTTTACACCACCAAATATAACGGTGTTTTTTAAACCGGTATGTCTGCCATAGGCTGTAAAACTCTCGCCAATCTGTATCGCTAGCTCTCGGGTTGGGGTAACTACCAATGCTTTTACCTTTCTTTTGTTCTGGCGAAGCGAAATTCTCTCATATAAATGGTGAAGTATTGGAATACCAAAGGCGGCTGTTTTTCCAGTACCAGTTTGGGCTACACCTAACAAATCTTTTCCTTCTAATAAAATGGGAATTGCTTGCTCTTGTATGGGAGTGGGATGTGTATAGCCTTCCGTCTCTAAGGCTTTAAGAATAGGTTCGGCTAAGCCGAGTTCTTTAAAAGTCATAATTTTTTATCAGCTGCGAAGATAAGCTTATAGGAGCTCAAAACTTTCTTAATGAGGAAGAAACTATATTGCTTTAGAAAACCAGCATTAATTGAACATCAATCTTTAACTGTTTGATGTTGAAAAATGATCTGTTTACAACAATTGTTATACTAAGTTTTACAGAACCAATATATTTAGGAGTTAATTGATACGTATGCAATCACAGTTAAAACTATTTCTTGGAATCCTGTTTCCATTGTTTTTCAGCAGTGTTACTAGTCAGGATACCTTTGGAGATAATTTTGATAGTCCGGTATATTCCAATCAAGATGGATCAGAGGATTTTTCTAGCGACTGGGCTGAATTGGGAGAATCTACTGACCCAGACGGAGGGCGTATTCGGATAGATGGGAATCGGCTTTTATTTCGGAATTTACGAACAAACAGAAGCATTACGCGTGAGCTAAACCTATCTGGATACGTAAGTGCCACTCTCGATTTTGCGTATGAGAGAACTGGCGGTGATGAATCCCTCGTCCTTCAACTATTCGATGGTACTTCTTTTAATACGGTTGCAGTAATGAGCGGAGGAAGCAGCATAAGTTATAACTTGAATCCAAGTGAAATTAGTGCTAGTTCTGCGATACGGTTTATGTCCAATAGTGGTGATTGGGATGGTAATACTGAGCGGATTTTTATTGATAATCTGCTTCTTACCACACAATTACCAAATCTACCACCAGTAGTGGCAGGATCAGGTAATCAGATCTATTGTCCTGGAGGCTCCGTGTCTGTAGCGGAAAGTATAGATATAACCGACCCAGACGACTTCACAACCACGGCAGTCTACATTCAAATTTCTAGTGGGTATGTTAATGGTGAGGATTTGTTGACTTTAACGGGTACTCACCTTAATATTACACCCACTTGGGATCCAGTACAAGGGGAAATTACATTGCAAGGCCCTGCTACGTATGATGAATTTGAGTTGGCTGTGCTTGCTACTAATTTTTCTTCTAGTGCCCTTAATCCCACAGGAAATAGACAATTTTCTATTACGGTGGGCGAAGCCAATTTTCTACCCAGTACACAACACTATTATGAATTTATATCCGATCCTGGGATTAGCTGGACTGATGCAGAAATTGCAGCAAGTAATAGAAGTTATTTTGGACTTCAAGGCTATTTGGTAACCTTAACATCCCAACAAGAAGCCGATTTTTCAGGAGCTCAAGCCAGCGGTTTTGGCTGGATAGGAGCCACGGATTTGGCAGTTGAAGGCGAATGGAGATGGGTGACCGGACCAGAAGCGGGTACTCAATTTTGGCAAGGTTTGTCTAACGGTACCGAATTGACTTTTGCCAACTGGAACGGTGGCGAACCTAATAATGTAGGTGGCGGAGGGGAAGATTATGCCCATATCGCAGCAGCTTCGGTGATTCGTGGTGGGGCCTCAATAGGTGCCTGGAACGATTTACCTAATAACGGTGGCGGAGGTGCTTATGCCTCTCAAGGGTATGTGGTAGAATATGGAGGAATGACTGGAGATCCAGTTCTGAATCTTTCGGCAACAACAAGCTTAACCTTAAGTACCTGTACTGTAATAACCAATAGAAGAATTACGTACCGGGTAAAACCGGATTAAATAATAATTCACAAATATTTTATAATCAAAGTATTAGCTTAATAAATTTTGTTTCGCTATTGTGGATACCTACTTTAGGTGCTCCATAATAATTCAACTCGTCATATATGCTAATAGCCTAAAAAGGATTTTTTATAGTCCCGCTATTGCCGCTTCGGCACAACGCTCCCCATCCATGGCTGCGGATACGATTCCGCCTGCATAGCCACCGCCTTCCCCACAAGGAAACAATCCTTTTATCTGTGGATGCTCTAATTGTTCGTTCCTGGGAATGGTTACTGGTGATGAAGTACGGGATTCCACACCAACAATATTTGCTTCCGAAGTGAAGTACCCATGCATTTTTTTACCGAATTCAGAAAACCCTTGTCTTAATCTGCTGCCAATGAGTTTAGGTAGTAAAGAATGCAAAGGTGCGGATTTAAGACCAGGTTGATAACTTGTTGGATTAAGGTCAGGGGAGAGGATACCGTCAACAAAGTCAGTCATCCGTTGAGCCGGTGCGGTTTGGGTTCTCCCTCCGGAGGTAAAGGCTAATCGTTCCAAACTTTTTTGATACTCCAAGCCTTTTAATGCTCCAAATTTTTCAAATTTAGGAATGTCCTCGTCCACGTTGATCTCTACCACAATACCTGAATTGGCGTAAAGATTATTTCTTTTGGAGGGCGACATGCCGTTGACTACTACTTCGCCTGGTGCTGTTGCAGCTGGAACTATGAATCCGCCCGGACACATGCAAAAGGAATATACCCCTCTATTCTTAACTTGATGCACCAAACTATACGCTGCTGCTGGTAATAAGGCGTCCCGTTCCCCAGAACAATGGTACTGGATAGAATCGATGATGTGTTGTGGATGTTCTACACGTACACCCATGGCAAAAGATTTTGCTTTTAAAGCAATATTTTTTTTGTCTAATAACTGAAAGATATCTCGAGCGGAGTGTCCAGTTGCTAGGATAACCCGTTGTGTTTCCATTTCTGTACTGTTGTCTAAGACAATGGATTTAAGTTCATTTTGTTCAATTATAAAATCTGTTACTTTAGTATTAAAATGAACTTCTCCACCGTTATTTATGATGGTCTCTCGAATATCTTGAACAATTTTTGGTAGTTTATTGGTGCCAATATGCGGATGTGCATCTATCAGTATTTGTTCGGTGGCGCCATGGTGAACCAAGCTTTCAAAGATTCGCCTTACATCTCCTCTTTTTAAGCTTCGTGTGTACAGTTTACCGTCGGAATACGTGCCAGCTCCACCTTCCCCAAAACAGTAGTTGGAGTCTTCCCCTACAATATGGTCTTGATTAATAGCTTTTAGGTCCCTGCGACGCTGTTGTACATTTTTTCCTCGTTCTAGGACAATGGGTTTGTAGCCTAATTCCAAACAGCGTAATGCCGCCCACATGCCTGCAGGGCCAAACCCAATGATGTGCACAGGTTTTGCTTTAGATACATCCTTATAGTCAAATGTATAGTTTTGTTTTGGTGCATCTTCTCCAATATAAATGGCCAGTTTGTAGTTGAATACTATTTCAGGTTTTCTAGCATCTATAGATTTGCGAAGTATTTTTAAGGTAAACGGCTGGCCCCCCAACCCTAAAAATTGGGCAGTTCTTTTCTTTAGGCTCCCTTCTTGGGCTTCTTCAGCTAAACTGAGTCGTAATTGTACATTTTTGATCACGGTATAAAATTACCGCAATTCGGTCTTTAAAATCAACAACTGGGTCTTTCTTTTTTTTGTTTTAAACAAAGCAAGATGAAATTTGACTTTAGTAATTCATAAAAACACGTACCATGAAAAAATTAGTAACACTTTTAGTTCTTATCATAGGCAGTACTGCAATGGCTCAAGATGCTTATAATATTGGGATGCAGAAAGCATTTGGGTATTGGAAGGATGGAAATGTGACCGAGGCTTCAAATCTTTTTGAGCGTATAAGTTTGGCGGATCAGGATAACTGGCTACCCTATTACTATGTGGTTCAAGTAAACACTAGTGCTTCATTTGGCGAGAATGACGAAAAAAAATTAAAGCAACAACTGGATAAAGCACAAGAATTTTTAGACTTGGCCAAAGTTATTTCTCCAAATAACCCGGAATTATTGGTGCAACAAGCGGTATTGCATACGGCTTGGATTGCTTTTGATGGTGCCACCTATGGGATGACACTTTCGGGAAAGGTAGCCGCGTTGTATTCCCAAGCACTTCAATTGGCACCGAAAAACCCTAGAGTCATCCTTTCAAAAGCCGAATGGGATATGGGGTCTGCTTCTTATTTTGGTAAGGATACTGCGCCCTATTGTGCTGATGTGGCTCGCTCCTTGGAACTTTTTGCTACCTTTAAACCAGAAAGTGAGCTGCATCCTAATTGGGGCAAAGAAAGGGCAGAGGATATAGTAAAAAACTGTAAGTAATGAGTTGGAATAGATTCTTTAAAGAACTTTTTAGGGCATTTCTCGTAGGAACTTTAATATATGCAGGTTTTATTGCATATTATTATTTTACGGATACCACTAAATTAGACTACATCATAGCTAATATTTGGCGAGAGTATTATGAAAACATGATATTTTCGATAATTCTCTACATGGTAAATGCCCTTTGGTTCATTTACCTTTTAAATAAATTCGATTTTTTTATTTACACCCTTAGACGAATGACGATTGCCATCACTGGTAATATAGTAGTCTCCTGTATTGGCGTTTTTATTTGTAGAGCAATTTTATTTATAGGATTTTATGATAGATCCATAACGCAATTTTTAACAAACGAAACATGGAATTCCTACGTACAACCCATGTCATTTGCCTTAGGGATTTCCATAATTTTTTATGCTATTTGGTACGGTAAATACAAGCAAGAAAATAAGGTAAAAGAACAAAAAGTAATTGCTAGTACGGCATCGGCTAAGTTTGATGCCCTAAAAAATCAACTGGACCCACACTTTCTTTTTAATAGTCTCAATGTGCTTACCAGCTTAATAGAGGAGGACCCGTACCAAGCGCAAAAGTTTACGACGTCGCTTTCTAAGGTATATAGGTATGTGTTGGAGCAGAAGAATAAGGACTTAGTATCCGTTGACGAGGAGCTACAATTTGCAAAAACCTACATTAGGCTTTTGAAAATGCGTTTTGAGGATAGTATTATTTTTGATGTTCCGGATGCGGCAAAAAATCCGGAAGCTAAAATTGTTCCATTATCCTTACAATTACTTTTGGAGAATGCTGTAAAGCATAATATCGTAACTTCTAAAAAGCCTTTGCATATAAGGGTCGAGGAAATTGATGATATGCTGGTAGTCAGTAATAACCTCCAAGAAAAACAAGTTGTAAAGAAAAGCACTGGTGTTGGTTTGCAAAACATAAGGCAACGCTATGATATCCTTACAGATAAAGAAGTAGGCATAGAAAAAACAGCTTCCCATTTTAATGTGTATTTGCCTATGTTATCTAAAAAAACATCGGTTGTTGCGACACAGGAAACCCATATAGAAGACAAACGCTATGAGAAGGCTAAGGAACGCGTAGAGGCCATAAAGGGCTTTTATGGAAATTTGGTTTCTTATGCTATCGTAATACCGATATTGGCTTACATTAATTATCGCACCACTAGTTTTCCTTGGGCTATTTTCCCAGCGCTAGGATGGGGTTTTGGTTTGTTGGGTCATGGTTTACAGGCATTTGGATATAATCCTATTTTTGGTAAGTCTTGGGAGGAACGAAAAATTAAAGCATATATGGAGGACGATAGTTTTTAGACTTAATGCTAATTTAAGTTGTTGAACGAAGCCCAAAACAACAACTCATCCATATTAAATTACAATTGGGTATTTCATTTTTTAAATTACAATCTTTCTTTCGGAAATTTGATATAACAAAAAAGAATAAAAGACTAACTTAAAAAATATAAAAATGGAAATTCAAGATTTAAACACAAACAACAAATATCAAAAAGCAAAAGAAAAAGTAGAAGGGATAAAGGGTTTTTATGGGAATCTTCTGGCATATGCTATCGTAATTCCTATTTTGGCATTTATAAACTATAATACCACAAGTTTTGCATGGTTTTTATTCCCGGCATTGGGGTGGGGTTTTGGATTAGTAATGCATGGATTCGGCGCCTTCGGTTACAATCCTTTTTTTGGTAAAGATTGGGAAGAGCGCAAAATTCAAGAGTTTATGCAAGATTCATAAGTAGTAAAAATAAAATCATGGAGAATACAGAACAAAACAATAAATATTTCAGAGCAAGAGACAGAGTGGCCACACTTAAAAAATTCTATGCTAAAATCACGTCCGGTTTAGTAGCAATAGGAATAACCGGCGGTATAAATTATTACCTTAATGAGTGGGAATACCCTTGGTTTTTATGGGTGGTATTTGGAGTGAGCTTAGGTATATTTTTTAGGGCGATCAAAATTTTTAACTTGAATCCGTTTATGGGTAAGGATTGGGAAGAACGTAAGATTCAAGAATTTATAAAAGAAGATGAAAAACAAAAAAAATGGAACTAACAGAAATGAACAAAACAGATAAGATGATTCGTGCTAAAAAGCATGTTGATGAACTAAAAGGGTTTTATATACACCTGCTAGTGTATACACTGGTGAACATCTTTATTACTTCGGTAACCGTTATTGCTAGAATTAACGACGGTGAAAGTTTTGGAGAAGCATTCTTTAGTTTTGGGTCTTTTTCTACTGCTATTTTTTGGGGTATTGGTCTTGCTTTCCACGCGGCTAAAGTATATAATTTTAGTCCATTTTTCAGTAAGGATTGGGAAGAGAGCCAAATTCAAAAATATATTGAAAAGGATAAAAGTGAAGCAGAAAAATTTAGATAAAGAATCAGTTGAACCAAATAAAAGATACTTATGAAAACTAGTACCTTGTCAAAATATGAAAGAGCTCAGATAAAAGTAGACTCTATTCGAGGTTTTTATAATCACGCGACTGTTTTTGTGATAATAAACATTATGTTATACCTGTTGCGAGATAAATTCACTTTTATCCTATTAAATGAAAATGCGATCGGTAATCCCGATTTTTTACAGTGGATAGACTGGAACGTATATGGTACCGCAATTATTTGGGGGGTTATACTTGCTATCCATGGAGTAAATGTGCTAGGTAATTTTTCATTATTCCAAAAGGAATGGGAGGAACGCAAAATTCAAAAGTATATGAACGAAAATAGCGACTAGAATCTAAGTTTTAATAAAGCGTAAAAATCAAGTAAAACCAATCAATGAGGACTATAATCATAGAAGACGAAAAACCAGCAGCGAGAAGATTAAATCGAATGTTGAACGAATTGAATGTTGAAGTATCCACCATGCTACATTCGGTAGAGGAAGCTATTGATTGGTTTCAAAATAATGAACATCCGGATCTTATTTTTTTGGATATACAATTGTCTGATGGACTCTCCTTTGAGATTTTTGATGTGATAGAGGTTCATAGTGCAATTATCTTCACTACTGCCTTTGATGAATATGCCTTGCAAGCTTTTAAGTTGAATAGCATTGATTACATTTTAAAACCTATAGATGATGAAGATTTAGAAAGTGCAGTTAAAAAATATAAGTCACGTTTTAGTCCTGCTTCAAAGTCTCCAAAACTGGCGCTTGATTTTGAAGACATCAAAAAGTTATTGACTAATCCTTTGGAGCGGGAATACAAAAAGAGGTTTACAGCAAGGGTAGGGCAGCATCTTAAAATTATAATTGCAGATGATGTAGAATGTTTTTACAGTGAGAATAAGGGTACCTATGCAGCAACTTTGGATGGAAGAAATTACCTTCTAGATACTACTTTGGAAAATTTAGAAAGTGAATTGGAACCAAAAATATTCTTCCGTACCAGTAGAAAATTTTACGTAAATATCAATCACATAAAAGATATCGTTTCATACACAAACTCAAGGCTTCAAATTAAGCTAAACAAGTTTTCTGAACAGGAAATAATTGTAAGTAGAGAACGTGTTAAAGACTTTAAGCTTTGGTTGGAATAAAATATAATAAATCACTGATTTATAAATAATTAACTATAGTTATAGATTTTATCTATAGCCTTAAAATCACTTATTTTTATTGGTTTTGTCTACACGGTTCTCATCAAAAGAAGAAGGAAGTAACTTCGGTACTAATTTTATAAAAAGAGGAAGTAAAACGGCTCCGCCTGGAAGAATAAAAATGGCCAAGGAGGGGATGCTTTTAAAGATATCTACAAGTTGGTTTTGTACTTTTTTCTTTTCCTCTTTAGTAAGGTCTCTCAACGTAGATTTGCTTAAAAGAGATACGAGTTCTGCGCTCTCTGAAAGTTCTTTCTGTAGCCTTTTACTATTCCTTAAAATGAGTTTGTTAACTACTTTACTCATGCTGTCATAGAATTGCACAGCAAGATTATTATCTTTTAGAAAGGGGATTTTTGTCGCATTCTTATCAAAGAAAGTGGTGACATCCTCTAAGGAGTCTGTTATATATTCCTCAGAACAACCAAGATTTTTGCCAATACCAAAAATAAATTCAGACTCTTTATAGTCCAATGAATTGTCTTCCCAAACTGTTAGACAGGCCATATCTAATAAATAGGCGTTTTCGCAATGTGGACGTTCGTTTAATAATAATTCTCTATAAGAGCCATCAAAAGATTGTTTATCTGGATTGATGAACGTAAGGCTAGCGCCAAATAGTTCTGCTAATTTTTCGTCGTTCTTATTCTTTTCTTTTGAGTTTAGCGCATGATAGGTAACATTAATAGCCAGATACTCCAAGTTGTAGGCATATATCTTTATTCCAATAGAGTCATTTAAGAAACGCTTAAAAAGTAAAACATCTATGAATAATAGAGAATTTGTAATAATACTGTTAAAGGTTTTACTGATTACATTGTCTTCCAGAAATACGCGGGAGTCTATTAGTTTTTCCAATTTGGAAGCCGCTGTTTTACCACTAAATAGTTTTCCAAGAAATGAAATATCGGCCACACCTAAATTATCATAGAACGTAAAAAGGTCTTCCAGGAAACTTTCAAAATTGCTGTTTCGTTCTAACCTATACGTATAATAGAGGGCAGTGAAGAGATTTACCTTAGCTTTTTCATCTTCAGATAAGGTATGTTCTGAAATAATGACTTCTAGAACTTCAGTATTTATTCCATACACAAAACCCGTTCGTTTCAGATCAAAATACAACATGGAAAAGTTGGTATACCTATCCTGATGCTTTTCAATGACCGATTCAAATTTCGGTATCCAACCGCTAGACGATGGATTCATGATAATTATTATTTTTAATCAAGGACAAAATTACTCTAAATTGACCATATAGCACAGTTTCGTTTATCAAAGCTTTTATAATAAGGTTACAGCTCATAGGTAAATGATAAAATCGTGCAGTTCATCGAAAATTATGCTTTTATTAAGACTCATATGGATGAAACACATATATTTATCGATGAAATGCAATAGGATGCTACTTTATAAGCTTTTTTAGGACCATAAAGTAGTAAAATGAATTTAACCGAAACCAAGCTTTAAATCTACTGTTATGGAATATCTACTCTTCGCTGTATGGGTTGCCGCTATGGCTTTTATGATTGGTAAGAGTATTTGGGCATACCAATCGTTACAACGAACAATCAACAACGGAAAAAATAGGGTGTACTAGATTAACTTTCTAAGTAAGACTGGTAATAGAAGTAAGTCTAAAATTAGTGCTGCAACCAAAGTAACACTTATAATAATTCCTATCGTTATGCTGGGTTGATGTATGGAAAACAACATCACCATAAACCCAAAAAATAGAATAAGAGTGGTAATAACCAAGGCCCTTCCCGTTTGGGTAAATGTTTTTTCCAATGCTTCCTCTTTGGTTAATCCTTGATTTATTCCCAGTTTATATTTCCCAAGAAAATGAATGGTATCGTCAACAGCAATACCGAACACAATAGCAAAAACTACAGATAATCCTGCTTCCAACGGTATTCCCAAAAATCCTAGTATGCTACCAGCGAACAACATGGGTAGGAGATTTGGAACTAAGGATATTAGAAACATTTTAAAGTCCCTAAACACAAAGACCATTATTATTCCAATAATTATAAGCCCATAGAGGAGCCCCTCCAACAGGCTTCTTCGTATGTATTCAGAATTTTTATCCAATAGCATGCTTTTTCCGGTAACTTTTACCGTCATTTTTGTAGTGTCAGTTTCTGTTCTGGCAAAGGTTTCTATATGAGTGTAGAGTCTTTTTAAGCTGTCTGTACCTACATCTTGTAGTTTTGCATTCATCCTTGCTTTGTCTTCTGCCTTGTTTACGAATTTCGCCAATTGTTTTCTAGCCAACTTAGTTGCATCTTTTTTATACTTGGTAAATGTGATTTCGTTATCTGGTAATCTTAGGTATTCAGACTTGTTTAAATTATTTGCTTTGTTGATGATTTTGTAAGGTAAATTGGGCGATTGTAAATTTCCTATAGTTTTTATCTGGTGCAAGTGCTTTGTCAATTTTTCAATTTCCAACGCCACGCTATAGTCGGTAACTTTATATCCGTTTTTAGAGGAAATAGCTATTTCCAGAGGCCTAAATCCAGTATAGTTTTCTTGAAAAAAAGTAAAGTCTGTAGCAATCTTGCTTTGCTTTGGCAAGGTCTGTTTAAATTCGTGGTTCGTGGTAATGCGGCTTACTCCAAAAATACAGAGTAAGGCAAATATAAGGGTGCCAACTAGTATGGAATTAGGATGATTTTTGGTGATCGTATTAATACGTAACAAGTAGTCTACCCAATTTTTGGAAATGCTTTTTTGTCCTATGAGTTTGTCTTTGGGAATACTTATTAATAAGGCACCCGTAAAACAGATCACGGTAATATAAGCTACCATAACCCCAATGGCCGCGTTGATTCCAAATTCCCGTATACTCACAAGTCTAGAGGATAAAAGGGTTATAAACCCAATGGCCGTAGTAACAGAGGTCAATAATGTAGTAAGCCCTACCTCTTTAAGGGAAGATAGTATTGCGTCATATTCGTTTTTTCCACCTTGTATTTTACGAATAAAACTATCGGTTAAGTGAATTACATCTGAGGTGCCTACAATGAGCATCAGTACCGGATAAAATGCAGCCATAGCGTTTAGTTCTTTCCCAAGAACGGATAATAGTCCCAAAAATAGAAGAAGAGAAAGACCAATGGATACTACCGAAATAAGGACTACTGGAAGACTTCTATATACAAATAATAGAATAATGAAGACAAGAATAGATGCGATAATCGTGGTTTTAAGTACTTCGCTTTTTTGCATGTCTACGATGGCTTCATAAAAAAAGGCCCTCCCTAAAATATGATACTCGGTAAGTCTATTTTTTTTAAGTGAGGACCGTACTTGGTTCAATAACTGTTCAGATTTTTCATAGTCTAGGTTGTCTTCCGTGCTAAGGGCCAGAACCAAAGAGTTAGCCTTATCATCAATCAACACATTTATAAACAAATTGTCTTCTTGTATCTTGTTCCAATCTTTTTGATATTGACTTGCATCTTCCCTATGAATAATAGGTAAGGCTGTATATCCAAAAGAGGTTTTTAAGGGGTAGGATAAGGTGGTCAAGGAATTATTTTCTGTTACAAAAGAAAAGCTTTTGCTCTCCTTGGAAAACGAATGAAAACGGTTTAAAAAATCTTTTTCAAAAACACTACTGTCGTTTTTAACAGCGATAAGCAAAAAGTTGTCGTCCGTACCAAATTCGGCAACAAAGTCATTATAAAAGGTCAAATCTGGATCTTCTTCAGGAAAAAATTGACTAAAATCGAAGGAGAATTTTAAATTATGAACAACCGTTGCGGAGAGGATACCCAAGGTTAGAAACAATACAATGCTTATTTTTTTTAGAATAGGAAGACTTTTCATACCCTGCTTAAAGCTTTTAGTTAATTAGATTTTGCTTGTATGCAAATTAATCAAACTAAGGTCGTTTTATACTTAAAACAGATATTAAAAGAAAGGAAGTTGTTACATTGAGGGATGAACAAGAATTACTATGGACTGGTAGTTTTGTGTTTTTTTATCGGCACCATTTTATTTTACTATAAACGAAGCATTTTAGCATCGTGTTACAAGTCTATAAAATTATCTATTTCTAAGGTCCAGTCGTAATTTTTATAGGTGATATCAATGTCTTTGGTCGTAGGTATAAGTCCCTCTTTTTTTAAGATTTTTTTGATACCACTATTGGATCCAAAATCTCCACGAAACCAACTAAATAGTGACGTAACCGCAACTTCTTTTTTATCCTTACTATATTCTGTAGTTCTATTTAGGTATTTAGAGGTGCCTTTTTCAAATTGCTCGTCTAATCGTTCCCAATAATAAATGGCTACCGGAGGGCAATCTTTTGCTCCACAATTTAGGGCAAAATGTACCCTGTAGTCTCTTTTATCTATGCGCAGCTTACGTTCAAATTTGTTGGGAAACCATTTACGTATCCTACCTAGACCGTATTCCCATTGTGATTTTCTTATAATGCCATGCTCTATCTTTGCAAAGGATATGGTTTCTCCAGCTATGGTAATCTGTTCCTTTTTAAAAAAGGCACCGCGGTCATCGTATAGTTCGGGCTGCTCTTTAAGGATTACTTGAATATAGCCGTTATAAATGTTTACCCAAAAGGCAAATCTTTTTGCATCGTTGTCCAATGACTCTGCTAGTGCGGTAGCAGTTGTACTAGCCAATAATTGTTGAATAGCCTTGGTGTCCTTGTTCAGCTTTATGCGCTCGAGAAAAGTTTCAGAGATTTCGTTAAAATTGATCTGTTTGTCCTTTGTTATTTGAGCTTCCATTGGATTTTTACAAGAGAAAAATAGTAAGAAAACTAAAGAAAAAATAGCCCAGGCTTGTTTCATAACGTTTGTAAACTTTATTAACACCAACGTAAAATTAGTGCATGTGCTTTGGTTCTTAGGTCGTAAAAGTAAGTAGACCTTTCAAAAACAAGGTTTCCTTTAATTTTTCAAAACCTTTCTACTCGTTTTACGTAGATTTAACGGTAATCAAAACTATATCCATTTTATATAAAACCAATGAGAAGCTATTTCTAAAACATAAGCATTATGATAAGCATTATTGTTCCTTCCCATAATGACGAAAGAAATTTAATTGAACTACTTGAAAGTATCGCAACTATTCAAGACAAGAATAGTGCGGAAATTATCCTTGCATTATCCCCAGATAGCCAAACCAAGATGCTGGATGCTTATGGTGAACAGGTGCAATTGCTTAAATGTAAACAAAAGGGTAGGGCGGTACAAATGAACGAGGGGTCACAAATTGCCAACGGCGAAATATTGGCTTTTTTACATGCTGATGTAAGGCCTCCTGACTCATTTTTACCTGATATTATAAAGGTAATGCGGGATTATGATGCAGGTTTTTTTTCATACAAGTTTGATAGAGATAATTTTTGGTTAAAAGTAAACACATTTTTTACGGGAAAGAATGGGCTTTTTACCGGCGGTGGTGACCAATGTTTATTTATTCGGAGTACAATTTTTCAACGTTTGGGTAGGTTTAACCAAGATTTATTGTTGATGGAAGACTTCGATTTTTTTAAGCGTATGAAAAGAGAACAGGTGTCGTATACGATAGTAAAGAGCAATCTCGTCGTTTCGGCACGCAAATATGAAAGTAATTCATACCTTAGGGTTAATTTATCAAATTTGTTATTGGTAATTCTTTTTAAACTAGGATATCCTAGTACTAAATTAAAATCTATTCATGATAGATTGATTCGGACTTCAAAGTATGGGTGAAATTATAAATGGAATACAACAAATAGGAATAGGCGTAGCCGACACTAAAATAGTATTTAACTGGTATCGTAAATATTTAGGGTTTGATATTCTTTTGTTTAGTGATGAAGCAACGGCTTCTTTAATGACAAAATATACCTCAGGTGAACCACAAAGAAGGGACGCCTATTTATCATTGAACATGAAAGGTGGAGGTGGTTTGGAAATTTGGCAGTTCAAAGATCGTGTTCCATGTCCACCGGTAACTCCAGTCTTATTGGGAGATTTGGGTATAAATGCTATGATTTTGCGAAGTAATGATGTTTCAAAAACACATGAAACTCTTAAGGCACTCGAACTCCAGTTTTTAACAGCTATCACCAATTGTACTCAGGGAAGGGAGTTTTTTTATTTTAAAGACCCGTGGGGGAATCTCGTTCAAGTGGTACAGGATACTTATATGTTTTGTGGTACTACAATTTCTGCTGGGGGTGTAATGGGCGCGGTTATTGGAGTCTCTGACATGGACACTTCGATAAATTTTTATTCTAGCCTACTAGGGTACGATAAAACAATCGTGGACGAAACAATAGAACTTTCACTGTCTCCAGAAACTGATGAAAAAGGAAAGTTCAGAAGGGTCTTACTACAACATGGTAGACCTAAAGTTGGTGGGTTCGGTGAATTGTTAGGGCCATCTGAATTAGAATTGATACAGTCTTTGGATAGAAAGCCTAGTAAGATTTTTGAAAATCGACTCTGGGGTGATTTGGGCTACATTCATATTTGTTTTGATGTACATGGTATGGACGCCTTGCGTGAAAAAGCTGCTGAAATGGGTCACGGATTTACCGTGGATAGTTCCAATAGCTTTGATATGGGAGATGCCGCAGGCCATTTTAGCTATGTGGAAGATCCGGACGGGACACTTATTGAGTTTGTAGAAACCCATAAAGTCCCTGTGCTTAAAGCCTTAGGTCTATTTTTGAATCTGAAAAAACGAAATCCAGAAAAAGCGTTACCCAAGTGGTTGGTAAAAACTTTAAAATTGCATAAAGTAAAAAATAATCTTTAAGGGAATACCCGTACTATTTACTTGGCTTTGGTACCCTATTCGTATTTTCCGCTCTAAGAGTATTTTTATAGCTAAAAAAAACCTTTTATAAACCTAATTCCAACACAGATATGGAAACAGGTTTTTAAAAGGTTTTTAATTTTTCGGCATGTATGTTTACTGGATAATTCCGGTACAACTTACACGTGAACCTGCAGCACCACTAGGTTGAGATGTAAAATCATCAACTCCTTGGTGCACTATTACCGCTTTACCAACAATATTTTTATTTTCGTCTTCACAACCTATGCACCACTGGTCGGTTGAAAATGGAACTGTAGCGTTACCATCAGCATCCGCTGTAAAGTTCCCAATATCTCCTTTGTGATATCCTTCTTCAGCACCCCATTTGCCATGAGGCTCGTTCGTAGGATTCCAATGACCACCGGTAGACTTACCATCATCTGAAGAACAGTCGGCCGTTTGGTGTATATGGATAGCGTGTTCGCCAGGGGTAAGGCCAGTCAACATAGCTTTCATTGTTACAGTTCCGTCCTTAGCGGTAAAGGATACTTCTCCCTTAACATCGCTGCCACTTTTTGGTTCCATCATAAACGTGATGTTCTCCGCCATCACTTCTTCCTTCACCTCTTCTGAAACGGCTTCTATTTCCATAACAGCATCACTTGCTTCCTTCTTTGCATCTTTACAACTGAAAACCGCTAATAAGGCTAGAGCCGCCAGTTCAAATTTGAATATCTTTTTCATTTTTCTTGTTTTTAGGTTTAACTTTTTAAAATTAAGAAAATATATGTGTGCATAGGTACTCATATCAAAATGATTTTAACAATATCCATTTGTTACGGATATCCCGTTTCAGGTTTTCACACAGTAAAAGGCCTTTGTCAATTTTAGTCTTAGGGTTCCTATACCATGCAATAGCGTAGATAAGATTTCTTTTTTTCGTCCGTAAGGGATTCAAAAATTTCATTGGCATCCTGATTACTGAGCAACACAGCTCCTAGTTCTTCTGGTATTGCTACTCCATGATTTGGAAGTATCCTCAAAAAATTAAAGTTGAAAATAATCATTTGGAAAAAAATATAGCTCTTTTTGATAGTGTTTTCAGAACATCATGTAGTTATAATCTTCTTGCTTTTGAATGGCACCGTAAAATGAGATTTCACTATCCTTTAATCGTGCAATGACGCTTACCCTTGTTTTGATATTTATCCAAGAACGGTCGTTTAATGTTTTCAGGTAACAATAATGAAAAGTAACTCCCAGTTATAGTAATTTCGAAAACCAGACTTTAAATTAGTCTACTAATTTTGTCAAAATTTGCACTTCACTATGCAAGGTTTTATGTACAGGACACTTATCGGCTATTTGCAACAAACGTAATTTTTGTTTTTCGTCCAAGGTTCCTGAAACGTTAATTTTTCTCGAAAATGTATCCAGCTTTGCACTTTCTGTTTCACAATTTTCACAATCTTCTGCATGTGACTTTCCGTAGGAAGTATGCACCTGAACATTATCTATACTCCACCCTTTACGTTTCGCATACATTTGAATGGTCATTGCGGTACAAGCGGACAATCCGGCAGAAACGAGCTCATATGGCGATGGGCCATAATCGTTGCCTCCAAAATCTATAGGCTCATCAGCTGTCATAAAATGGGTGCCTACTTTCATTGCTGTGGTGAAACCATCTGTGGCGTCCAAACTGGCTACTACCTGGTGTTTGGTCTTTAAGTCTTCGTTTTCAGTAATGCTGACATAGCGTTGAGACCATCCGGCAATTAGTTGGCCGACATAGAGAGAATCTTCCTTCCTCATTAAAAGATGATCTGCTCCGTCCAAGGATATGAAGCTTTTAGGGTGTCGTGCCGCTAAATATATATCCTCGGCATTTTTTATGCTTACGGTATCGTCTTGAGGGGAATGTAAGATCAAAATGGGCTTCCGTAGATTTTCTACAACGGTGGCTAAAGACTTATTAGCCAAATCGTCCAAAAACTGCTTTTTTATTGTAAAATCTCTTCCACTTAAGTTTACGACTGCTTTGCCACTTGCATTAATTTCAGGGATTGTGCTTTTGAATAGATGCTTCACATGTACTGGGTTAGAGGGTGCCCCAATAGTTGCTACAGCACGTATAGAGGCTATCTTTGCTGCAGCAAATAGCGCAGCAGCCCCGCCAAGGGAATGCCCTACGAGTAGGGTGGGAGCTTGGTATGATGTCTTTAGGAAATGTGCGGCTGCAATTAGGTCCGAAACATTACCTGAAAAATTAGTGTCCTCAAAATCACCCTCGCTTTCACCTAGACCGGTAAAGTCAAAACGGAGTACGGCAAAACCATTGGTGGTCAATGCCCTGGATATATGTTTCACCGCCATTAAGTTTTTGTTACAAGTAAAGCAATGAGCGAAAATGGCAAAGTTATGGGGGTGTCTGTCAGCAGGCATTTCCAAACGGCCAACTAAGGTTTCGCCTTCTTTATTCTGAAACGTAATTTTTTGGAGATTCATTTAGTTTAGATTTATAGTCTCTATTGAGTCGGTAATGGATTGGATTCCTTTCGCGCGTACTTGTTGAATAAACTACTTACGGTAATGAATAAATGTATAGCTCTTTAATTCTTTGTTACGGGTTAATTAAAAGGCTAATTGGCAATATACATGTGTGGCTAAAGTTTTTCATTTAAATCCTTTTTAAAATCTACTTTGGCTTTCGCTTTTAAATAACTATCCAAATACAGTTCATAACCTATCAGCAGCTTAACTATTTTTATTTCATCGGGTGCAACGGTCACTGTTTTTATAAGCTTACCTTTTTCTTGAATCCTGATGCCAAAGTCATTCTTGCCTATGTTTTCAATAACAGCAAAACTATTCGTGTTTGAATACGGATTTGGGGCAGCATCTTGACCAGGTCCTTTACCCGTTACAGACATCCCTTGCTTAGGACTCAATTCCAAAATGGATTGTCCGGATATAGTATGTTGGAGGAAAAGAGACACGATAAGAAGTAAGAATAGTTTATTCATTATAAGGAGTACAAAATGGAATAATATTTTAGTAATAATACTTTTGCTGCTTCTAAACGGTCATCCTAGTTTTTTATATAGAATATTGTTGTTGTTTTTTAATTTTGTCAGCAGTTACCATACCGGAATATATTGCACCCTCCATATATCCTGGAAATTTTGAAGCTGACTCAGAACTTGAAATTAATAATTTAGCATCAAAAAAGGAGGTGTCAAAAATCTTATTGCCATTGTTTTGATGAGGAAAAAGAAAATTATCAGAAGCTGCAGCTGTGTTTTTTTCATTACTCCAGATACATTCCTCATAATCGTTGAATTCTCCTGCCTTCTTACCAAAAACTTGTGTTACTTGTCTAATCACACGTTCACGTCTTTCAGTATAACTAAGATTTTTTAGTGAAGAATTCATGAAGCCACAGAGTGCGTACCTAGATTTTTTGTGATTACAATGGTCATATAGTTCTGTAATAGGACCTGAATTACTGTATAGGGTTCCCGGTAAATTTTCCTTTAGCCAAAAAGGCTGGTCATAGGACAGTCCTATTTTTATGGAATCTTCCATCCAAGTATGTGTCTGTCTGGCTATATTGGTTAATTCATCTGGTAATATAGGCTCAAATTTAATTTTAGTAGCCCATAATTTAGGAGGAATAGCCAAAACAATCATAGTACCTTCAAAATGCTCATTCGCATGTACTTGTACCGAATTTTTATAGATTTTAATTTCCTTTACAGATTGATTAAGCAAAACATCTGTTTTATCTAATTTTTCAAATATTTTATTAATTAGATTCGATGTGCCACCAGAGATTCTATAACTAGGCGGTTGACTGGGAATGTCTACTGTTTGTACTGGTGAGGAGTTGGTTTTTTGATAAAATACGGTACTATCGCTATACTGCTCAAAGTAGGCAATTTCTAGTTCTTTTAAAAGAGAAATTAGATGGCTATGCTGTGTTGTAAACCAAGTTGCGCCCATTTCCATGGGTGTATTATCTTTTCCATATACGGTATTTATTCTTCCACCAATCCTATTTCTTGCTTCTATTATTTTAAAGGGAATACCTGCTTTCTTTAAATAATAACCTGTTAATAGACCAGATAAGCCAGCTCCAATTATTAGTATCATTTCTTAAAGATTCCTCTTAAATCTGGATTATAAAACAAACCCAACTGTAATCGATCAAAATTAACATTCCTGAAATGATTTTTAAGATACCCCGCTTGTATGCTTAGATTATCCGTCACGTTTACTCCAAGTGCGGCATACAAACGGTTTTGTCCAAAGGCTTCACCTTGTAAGTTTAAAAAGATTTCGTCATAAAAATTAAGAAAGAAAACATCTGTTATTGGCAACATTACCTGCAATCGATAGCGCGCCCTGTGTTGGGTATCAGTTTCGTTCAGTTGAGGAATCTCAATAAAACGTTGTTCCAAGCGATACCGGTGTTCAAACAAAAATTCACCTACTTTATTTTTTAAAATCAACTGTTCAAAAATACGATTTTCCAAAATTTCGTTTACCGTGATAGTAAGCATAGGTGGTATGGAAACCTGATTTTCGAAAAAAGTAGGGTCCGTTTTTATATGGGCATATCCAATGGTTACGGAAGCATTTGGATTAATATGATAGTTCACTCCGGTTCGCAAAAGCCTTTGATTAAAGTTCTCCGCCTGTTGGTAGTACCTAAATTGGGCTTCGGTATGGATACTGAACTTATCTGAAATCTTATTCGTTCCAAAATACATGAACCAACTCCCAAGTTCGTTTTCACCTGTTATCTGCGCATTTCCTTTAATTACTAGTAGTAACCCAATTAGTAATATTACTTTTCTCATTTGTAAAAATATCTTTGTTATGGTACTAAAAAGAGCCGGTAAGTACAGTTTGTAACTACCGACTCTTTGGATACTGATTTAATTAAACGAAAAAACTTCGGTTTCTTTAAATGGGGAAATATCTATCTTCTCCATTTTTGCTCTGTATGCTTTCCAGTCCTCATTAAAAAATGAATTGGTCTTACCTAAGGCAGTTTTTAATTCTTCTTCGGCATAACTGATAAGATTACGTTCGGTCTCGGTAATGCCTGTTTTACGAGTATTGGTATAATAGCTGGCACCTCCTATTCGTTGCATTACCGTAATTTGTGGATTCCGCGTAATCCCTTGGCGTTTGTCTACAGTACCTAAGTAAAGCGCTATTACAGAATCTATTTGTTTTACAATAGCCTTGGATGACTTAATCTGGTCCTTATATTTTTTCTCGTCTAATGCTTTTAGGTCCTTACTGTATTTCTCAGCAACTATTTTGCTCTCAACTAATTGTTTTACAACATCTGCTGCCGTCTGGCTCATCTTTTCTATACTTTTACCGGTAGTGTAGACCTCGTTGATTGCAGCTGTATTTACAGGTAATCTAGGATCCGATTGCACCGTAATCATTGCCTCCTCGGTGATGTCCCCAAAACTCATCTTAATGGTGTAGGTTCCCGGTTTTACATCCATACCGCCAGATTCCCTTTTGTTCTTGCGAATAGTACGTGAGGGTCTATCGGGTCCTTTTTCATCCATTCTCCAATATATCCTATGGAACCCAGCTTTTTCAGGAGTTTTGTATTTAAGAGTACGTATCAATCTGTCCCCATCATAAAATTCGAATTGTACAGAATCTTTTTTCTGTACTCCTGTTAACTTTACTTTCTCGCTTTTAAGCGTTTCAGTAGCATTTGTGTCTTTTGCTTCATCGTCATTGCCGGCTAGTGAAGTAACTTCTTTATCTTCGTTGGATTCTTTCTTCTCCGTATCTTTTTTCTTTTTGCCTTCTTTAAGGTAATAAGTAATCATGGCGCCTTCCTTTCTGTTTTCCGCATTGTAAGTTGCATCCCCACCAAAACGACTTCCCGTAGGTTGTTGATACGCTGCTTGGTAGGCCGTAGGAGGAGTAAACAGTTTGGCATCTTTCTGTAATAGAGATTTGTCTGTAGCTAATGCTCTAAGGGGTCGGATATCGTCAAGTACCCAAGCTGCACGACCAAAAGTACCTATTACTAAATCGTGCTCTCGTGGATGAATCACCAAATCTTTAGTAGAAACCGTAGGGAAACCAGCGGTCCATTTTTGCCAGTTTTCGGCCGCATCAAAAGAAATATAAAGTCCGTCATCGGTTCCCAAGAACATGAGGTTCGGGTTTTCCAAATCGGCTACAATACTGAGGGTATAACTTTGCACATCTTTTTCGTCCACAATACGTTCCCAAGTTTTTCCATAGTTTTTGGTCCTGTAGGCATAAGGCGTATAATTGAACCTTCGGTAATCGTTAGCAATTAAAAGCGCTTCACCTTTATTTTTGTTGGACGCTTTTATCTGTGGGATCCAGCTTCCAGCAGGCAGTCCCTTTATATTTTTGGTAACTTCAATCCATGTAGATCCGCCGTTTTGTGTATAGTGCACCTTACCATCGTCTGTTCCTACCCAAAGCATATCCTTTTCTAAAGGCGAAGGTTCAATGACTAAAATCGTGGTATGGTTTTCTGCCCCAGTGGCATCCATACTTAATCCACCACTTTCGCTTTGCTTTTGTTTTTCAGGGTCGTTGGTGGTAAGGTCTGAGGAAATAATTTCCCAAGTAAGTCCTTTATCTGTAGTCTTGTGGACAAACTGACTGCCAAAATAGGCAGTGCTATTATCAAAAGGATCTTGCCCAATGGCCGAGTTCCAGTTAAAACGCAGTTTAGTATCTGCATCTGGTGGGGTAGGGCGCACGGTGTAATTGTTTCCAGTGATATGGTCGTAACGCGACACACTTCCTTGCTGACTCATAGTATAGCCAAATTGCGAGTCGTCCAAATCTGGGACTACATCAAAACCGTCTCCAAAGCTTATTTCTTGCCAGTAGCTGTTGCGTATTCCCTGATCACGCCATACGTATGCGGGACCTCTCCAAGAACCGTTGTCCTGCATACCGCCATATACATTGTATGGAAATTCATTGTCTACATTAATGTGGTAGAACTGTGCAGCCGGAATATTACCAACAAAACGCCATGATTTTCCACCGTCTCTAGTAATGTTCATTCCGCCATCGTTCCCGTCCATCATGAATTGTCCGTTTTCCGGATGTATCCACCAAGCATGATGGTCTGGATGCACGCCATTATCAACTTTATAGGCTGGCATAAGCTCTTTAAAATTCTTACCACCATCTTCCGAAACATTTATATAAGTAAATACGGAATAGACCCTATTTTCATTTTTTGGGTCTACATAAATTTCTGAATAGTAAAACGGTCTGTTGCCAATATCTGATTTATTATTAATCATCTTCCATTTAAACCCACCGTCTTCAGATTTGTACAAAGCGTTCTTTTTAGCCTCAACTAAAGCATAGACCACATCAGGTTTTCCTGGGGCAATGGCAATACCAATACGTCCCAGATTTCCCTTTGGCAGTCCGTCTTCATCTGTTATTTTTTTCCAGTTTTTTCCACCATCATGCGTCATATACATTCCGCTACCTTCTCCGCCGGAGTTAAAGAACCATGGCTCACGTTTGTGTTCCCACATGGCTACAATCAGTTTGTTAGGATTTGTAGGGTCCATAACCATATCTGCAACTCCAGTCTTATTGTTTACAAACAGAATCTTCTCCCATGTTTCTCCACCGTTAGTAGTCTTATAAACGCCACGTTCCGAGTGTTCGCCCCATGGGGAGCCAATTGCACCCACATAGATAGTATTTGGGTCAGTAGGATCTATTTTTATGCGATGTATGTGTCGTGTATTTTCCAGTCCCATAGCGGTCCAGTTTTTACCTCCGTCCAGAGACCTGTACACCCCGTAACCTCCATTAAGGCTGTTTCTGGGATTTCCTTCTCCAGTGCCCACCCAGATTACTGAGGGATTTGATTGTTGGATGGCCACAGCACCAATGGAAGCCGTCAGTTCCTTATCAAAAATCGGATCCCATTTGATGCCACCAGATGTAGATTTCCAAAGTCCACCAGAAGCGGTACCGACATACATGATGTCTGGGTTGGCATGGACAGCATCTATAGCTGTAACCCGGCCACTCATGCCGCCAGGACCAATATTTCTTGGCTTTAGGTCTTGCATCAATTTCATATCAAAATTTTGGGCAAGGGCCGTACTAAAACAGAATAGAACTATTAAAGATTGTAAAAGGTATTTCATTAAATATAGGTGTTAGTTGATAATTTTATGCTTATGATATTGGTTAGTCACTACTGGTGCCCCAAGTGGCAACCGCAACCGGGCATGGTAAAGCTTTGAGCTTCCTCGTGCCATGGGAAAGCACCGCTATATTTGTTGTTCTCCCACCAAAATTGTTTTCTATCGGTATTGGCATTACCAATTTCGTTCATAGTAGCCGTGTCGTACAATCTTCCATTAACCATCGTATACGTGACCGTTTCCGAATTTCGAATATTTTCTAAAGGGTTTTCCTCTAATACAATAAGATCTGCGAGCTTACCTTCTTTTAATGAACCTATTTCTTCTCCCGCTCCTATATACCTTGCTCCATTGATGGTAGCTGCCTCAAGGGCTTCCATATTGGTCATGCCGCCCTGATGTAGTAACCAGAGCTCCCAGTGGGCACCTAAACCTTGTAATTGTCCGTGAGCACCTAGATTAACTTTAACACCTGCATCAGCGAGTGCTTTTGCGGTTTTTGAGACCAAAATATGTCCATTTTCATATTCTTCATCAGGGACCATGGTACGGTGTCGTGAACGTGCATCTACCAAGGCTCTTGGCGTGTATTTTAATAGTTTTTCGTTCTCCCAGACCTTATCTTTTTGGTAGAAATAGTACTCTCCGTTCAAACCTCCATAATTAACGATTAGGGTAGGGGTGTAGCCAGTTTTACTGGTTTTCCAAAGTTCCATTACATCTTTGTAAACAGGTGCTACCGGAATATTGTGCTCAATACCGGTATGGCCGTCCATAATCATTGTCATATTCGTGTAGAATGTGGAACCTCCCTCTGGTACTACATTGATTCCTAGTTCACGAGCAGCTTGCATTACTTGTTGGCGTTGTTCCCTTCTAGGCTGATTGTAACTTTTAACCGATTGTGCACCATACGCCTTTGTTCTTCGAATAGATGAAAGTGCATCTTCCAAACTGTTTATGGGTGCCTTAAAATCACCTTCCGCACCATACAGTATAATTCCTGTAGAATATACCCGGGGTCCCACCATATTACCACTTTTAATGAGTTCTGCCATAGCAAAAATAGACTCAGAATTGGCAGATGGATCATGTGCGGTTGTTACTCCAAAGGCTAAATTAGCATAAAGTTGCCAATGCTTTTGAGTCGTTAGACCGTATCTAAAACCACCTATGTGGGCGTGGGCGTCTACGATGCCGGGCATAATCGTTTTACCAGAAACATCATATACCTTGGTATTGGCCGGTACAACAATTTCTGATGTTTTGCCTATTTTCTCTATCTTATTTCCGTTAACGATAAGCGTACCATTTTCTATAACCTCCCCATTTTCCATGGTAATGATGCGCGCATTTGTGAAAGCAACTTTACCTTTTGGAATATAGGTCTTAGCGGTTAAGCCTACCTTGATTCCAACTGAATCCATTTTGGCGACTTTATCTGGTGAACCTGGTAAGAACATAAATCTATCCTTAATATCATTTGAAAAATACATATCTCCTAAAGTCCAATGAACGGTTTTACTGTCTGAGGACCAATGCAGATTTATGCCCGCATCCTTAGCAATTTGAGAAACTGGAACTAAGGTAGATTTGTTGTCTAAATCTATGGTCTTTCCGTTTAACAATAAGGGCGCTATGTAGGCTTTATGAAGGTTTGTAAAAGCAATCCATTTGTTATCCGGACTAGGGACTAGGCGATTTGCGTATTTAGATTTTAAATGTGTGCGTTCCTGTTCTCCGTTCAGGTTAACGGACTTCAATTCTTTGGTAAGACTACCAAAATAAGTACCGCCCTTCTGATAGAAAATTCGGGTACCATCTGTGGTATACTGCGGATATTCTCCTTCTTTCGTAAGTCTCTTTAAATTAGTTCCGTCACTGTCCATACTATAGATACCAGCATTTTTACCGAAACTAAGTCCTTGGTCCATATTACCGGATTCCTTTTGATAAACAATTTGTGCTCCAGATGGACTGAACGCTGGATTCCTGTAAATACCTTTCTTGGTTGTTAATTTGATAGCAGTACCTCCTTGCACAGGTATTTTACATACCGTTCCTAATTGGCCATCGTTCCAAGTTACATAGACCAGCTCTTTTCCATTTGGAGAGAACGAAGGTTCCGCTTCAAAGTCCGTTTCAGCCGTAAGTCTTTTGGGTTTTCCGTTAGGTAGTTTTTTGGTCCATAAATGGCCAAGTGCATTAAATACTATAGTTTTTCCATCCGGAGAGGTAATTACATGCCGGATGACCTTAGGGTCAAACGTTTCCATATCAACGGGATTGTTAAAGTGCACGGTCTCGGCGATAGGAATCTTCGCGTCCACTGTAAAAGGAATGTTTGTGACCTCTAGGGTGTTAATATTAATTTTATGAATTTTCCCCTTATTCCAGAATATCAGTTCCTTATCTCCAGGTAGCCAGTTATAATTAGGGTAGACTCCAAATATTGCCCATGCCTCCTGTTGGTCCTTGTTGAGGTCTTCAAAAATAGGCCACTCCTCTCCGGTAGCCAAATCGTGAAGGTATAGAACGGTTTTTGTCCGTACCCGTTTTACAAACGCCATGAGTTTTCCATCTCGTGATAATTGCGGTCTTGCAGCACCTCCTGGCCCTCTGGTAACCGTGGCGGTCTCGCCGGTCTCAAATTCATACCTTTTAATCGCGTAAATCTGTTTGTTTGGGTCTTTGTTGTATTGGAAATTACCTCCGGGATACACATCTTCACTGTAATACAGGAATTTACCATTGGGTGAAATACAAGGTTCGTTAACGTCTTGCTGATCATTTTTACGTTTAGTTAACTGAACGCCTGCACCACCTGTTTTGTGATACTGCCAAATTTCTCCGGCCCCCAATGAACGTTGTGAGGTGAAGTGTTTTCTGGCTACGATATAATCTCCATCCGGTGTCCAATAGGGATTGTTCAACAATCGGAAGCTCTCTTTAGTAACGGCTTTTGCATTTGTGCCATCTAAGTCCATGACCCAGATATTATCTCCGCCACCGGCATCACTTGTAAAAGCAATGTATTTTCCATCGGGGCTAAATCTTGGTTGCACCTCAAAAGGAATTCCACTGCGTAAGGCTTTTGCTTTTCCTCCCGAAATAGGCATGGAATAAATATCACCTAGCATATCAAACACTAAGGTTTTTCCATCCGGACTTACATCCAGATTCATCCAAGTACCTTCATCGGTAGAAAAATTATGATCTTTATAGTTGAATTCGCTACCAGGATTGGAAACATCCCATTTTTTAGTATCTTTTTTTTCTTCTTGGGCTTGTATGAAAAAAGTAGCCGCAAGAAGGCTTGCAAAGAGAAGTTTTTGAGTCATTTTTTGGCACGTTAATTAGTCGCCTAAATATAGGAAAAAGGAAGGGCGTATTTCTTAAAAGGGTGTTAACAGTGGTTCGATAAGCCATCTTTTTTATCGAAATCAATTAGCACCCAACTCCGCTATCTTGCTAAGTACGGAATCTAAGTAGTAACAAATAGCGTATACCTGCGTCTTATTTATGCATCAATCAATTCAAAACCAATGAAAAATCAAATATCCCAGAAACATCGTCTTTTAATTACTATAGCAGTAACCCTATTAGTATGGGCCCATATTGGTTGGGATTATTTTCATGGCGGTATACCCACGCACTATATCTTACATAGTAAGGATATGCCTGGAATACCTAATTGGTGGGGTGCTATTGTACTGCCTTTCTTCACTTATTTTTTATTATTCCGTATTCATATGCGTTTGAATCGGCCAGATTCTAAAGACTCATTAAAGCAAGTAGGTTTACGGTTGTTAGCAGGACTATTATTTGCCATAAGTATTTCGGTCACTTTTTTAAACGGAATTGAAGTTACCGATTATATTATGGGACTAATTTTTATACTGGCCTTTATTTTTCCCTTATTCAAATCAGAATACCTTTTAGGTTGGGTGTTAGGTGCTTCATTTGCCTTTGGAGCTATTATTCCCATTGTATTTGGTAGCATGCTATGTTTAGTATTCTTTTTAATCTATCAATTGGTTGGAGGTATCAAAAGAGTAGTAAGACCAAAAATCGGTTAGCGGCGAGTTTTAGTACATATTCCAAACAGTTCTTTCCCTTCTCTAGGAGCTATAGAATTATAGCAGAGTTCAAAAGTTACAGTTTTAAAATATGGGTTCAACTTTTATCTTTGGTGCCAATATTCCCATTGGGTTTGGGACCATATTTTCTTTAATATTTTTATAAAATGTTAATATTAATTAAGGGGTTGGTAAAGCCAATCGATAATATTTGCATTCAAGTTCCTTTTCCCTTCTAGCGAAAGGAACTTCTTAAACCATTTCTTATACGTTATTTTTTAAGCAGATACGCGCTATCCATTTTATTGATGGAACATGCATTTTATCGAAACGACTCATAATTAAGCAATAAACATAGAATCATAGAGTTTTTAGGATATCCTTATTAAACTATTAGTCCCATTTACTATGAAAAACCTACCAATAGTACTATTAATTGTATTAATTATTTTTACTGGTTGTTCAGATGAAACAACCTATTTCGATGCAGAAAACCCAAGAGTAGATCTTACAATAGAAGAAAATAATACGTTACTCTCAAATGGAATTAAAAACGACAGTAACGGTATTTTAAGTATTTATTTTGAGCATGAAATATCCGGAAAAAATGCTGGATTATCTTCAAAATCAACTAATGATTTTCACCTTAATTTAGTAGGTCAAGTGTCAAGACCCGAGTTTGATACAAATTCTAACCTAACTGCTACACATGTAGATTATCAAGATAATTTCGCTTATGTTTCATATAATACAGTAGGTCAAACCTATGCAGGTGCCGTAGATATTATTGATTTAAGCAATCCATTACAACCAATTTTAGTTTCTAGAATGTATATGCATGACAGAGATGCTAATGTTATTTTATATGACAATGGTTATTTATATGTTTTAGGAAGTGTAGATGCTGAAAGGGTATTTGATGCTACAGATGAATCTTACATTGCTAAAATTGGAGTTTTCAATGGTGTCGTTGATTTGAACGATGTGAATTACTTCTATCAACAAGGAAATACTGCTACGGGTATTACTAAAATGAATAACGCTTTTTTTGTGTCTAGCGGCGAAGATGGATCTATTGTTAAATATGATAGTGCTAGCTTTTCGAAATCAAATGAAATCGCATTTGATGACTTACGCTCAGTAGCTTCTGAAAACGGAAGGTTAGCTGCTTTAGACGCTAATACAGGTGTTAAGATACTTGACAGCGACTTAAATGTACTTTCACAAATAAGTACTAGCACTAATTTTTCTGTAGATGCTAAAAGAACTATTGCCCTGAAAGCCGATCAACTTTTTGTACCTGAAGGTGAGCAAGGTACTGGGGTGTATAACATAAATACTGGAGCACTTGTAGAACGTCTGCCAATTCTTGTAGATCCTGATAATATAGCTTTTTCTGATAAAGTGACAAATGCCATTGCTGTTAATGGTAATACTACTCTTATGGCTAATGGAGGAGCTGGTTTAGCTATTAAAGTAACAAACGATATCGTAGATTTAATGGGTGTTGTTGAGTTAAGTGGTTCTATCAATTATGTAGTCGCTGATGGTGATTATGTATTTGCAGCTTCAGGTAGATCAGGTTTACAAATTATAAGTAAGATTAGATCAGATGAAAGTAAAATTATACCAGAGGGTAATTATATTATTAGAGCAAGACACAGTGGTCGTACTTTAGCTTTGACTAGTTTATCTGCAGAAAACGCAATTGACATAGTGCAGCAAAGTACAGGTGGGGAAGCTGAAAATGAACAATGGAATTTAGAAATTCTTGACTCAGGTGCTTATATAATTAGATCAACTTATTCTAATAAGGCCGTTCAAATAACACCAGGGTCTCGCTATAATAATGTTCAACAGTGGGAATATGAAGGGGAAACTAGTCAACAATGGGCCATAGAACCAAGTGCAGAAGAAGGTTATTTCTATATTAGAAACCTTTCAGATAATAAATATGCTGATGTTTTTGGCCGAAGAACTACAGCTGGAACCACGGTAATTACATGGCCATTTCATGGAAGAGCGAATCAACAATGGCAATTTGAGCGTTTAGACGAGTAAAAGAATTAGTAGTCTAGTTCTTCTTTTCAAATATTCCAAACAATTCATTGCCCATTCTGGGCAGAATAGAGTTGTAGCATATTTCAAAACTTATGGTTGTGAAATATGGGTTTAAATAAGTTTGGTAGAGTAATTTATCTCCGCCAAATGGCCGATTTCCCATATCGCCAGTAAGGGGGAAATTGAACCAAACACCCACTAATTTACCGGTTGGTTTTAGTAGTGACGCCATATGTTTTGCATATGCAGTTCTATTTTGATCACTAGGGCTAAAGGAGCAAAAGAAAGTCTGTTCTAAGATGAGGTCATAGGATTCTTGATGCTCAAAGAAATTTCCATGAATTAATTGGTCTTCAGGGAAATTGGGGTTCCTTTTTTTAAAATCTTTCAACGGAATTTCGGAAATATCGATAACAACAATTTTTTTAAAGCCCTGTTCCCAGAGGTATTGCGCTTCATAGGCGTTGCCCGCTCCCGGAACTAGAATTTTAATAGACTTGTTCGTTAATTGGTCTATATAGGTCTTTAATGGGGTAGATGGATAGCCGATATCCCAACCAGTATTTTGGGTTAAATAACGTTCTGTCCAGTACTCTTTTTCCTTTTTGGTATCCAAGTTTTAAGCTTCTTTATGAATTTAAATCTAAATGTAGCGCTTAATCAGTTGTTAGAGCACACAAGGGATATTAGTTTGAAGCACTGCATTTCCTTAGGGCATCTTGTATTTGAGTTTGAGTTTGTATTTGAAATTAAGCTCGACATTTGAACTTGTTTTTACCTTTGTAGTATTAGGTCATTTACCTATCTTCAAGAACTTTTAATTATTAGTAAAAATTAGCATGAAAAACCTTCTGACTATTACCTTTTCCATTTTATTTTCTATCTATTTAAGCGCCCAAGAGCAGCCACAATGGGCTAGATATCCGGCTATATCGCCAGATGGCGCTTCCATTGCCTTTACGTACAAAGGCGATATTTACAGTGTTCCCGCTAATGGAGGTATAGCCCTACAACTTACCTTTCATACCGCACATGATTATGGAGTAGTTTGGAGCACCGACGGAAAGTCGTTGGCTTTCGCCTCAAACCGATTCGGAAATTTTGATGTTTTCACTATGGATGTAAAAGGTGGTGCGGAAAAACGATTAACCTTCCATAGTACAGATGAAATGCCATATTCGTTTTCTGCAGATAATACAGGGGTTTTATTTGGGGCGGCTAGACAAGATGTCGTTACCCATAGACAATACCCTATCAGTAGACAGCCAGAATTGTATAGCGTTCCGGTAACCGGGGGTAGAGTAGATCAAATTCTTACGGTTCCTGCGGAAGATGTGCAGCTAAATAAAAATGGTACCGAAATGCTGTATCATGATAAAAAAGGTTTTGAGGATCCGTTTAGAAAGCACCATGTTTCCGCCATTACTAGGGATGTCTGGAAATACAATACGCAAACTGGGGAGCATACTATGCTTACCACTTTTAAAGGAGAGGATAGAAATCCAGTATACGCTACAAATGAAAAAAGTGTTTTTTACCTGAGTGAATCTAGTGGGTCTTATAATATTCACAAACTTAATTTGGATACGCCTTCTCAAACGGAGCAACTAACCACATTTAGAACGCATCCTATTCGTTTTCTGAGTATCGGCGATGATACTATGGCCTTTAGTTATGATGGCGAATTATATACCTACAAGGAAGGAAGTGAAGCTAAAAAAGTGGAGATTACCATACGCACCCAAAATGCAGAAAATACGGTAGAATATATTTCTATTAATGGTGGGGTGCGTGAGATGGATATTGCCCCTAATGGTAAAGAGATTGCATTCATAAGTAGAGGTGAGGTTTTCGTAACTTCTGTCGATGGTTCACTAACAAAGCGACTTACTAATACCCCAGAGCAGGAACGATTCGTAAAATTTATGCCAGATGGCAAGTCGGTCGCCTATGCAAGTGAGCGTGGGGGTAAATGGGCCATTTATAAGGCGTCAAAAGTCAGAAAAGAAGAACCTTATTTTTTTGCAGCTACGCTTATTAAAGAAGATACCTTATTGGCTAAAAGTACAGATGTATATCTGCCGGAGTTTTCGCCCGATGGTGAATCTATAGCCTATATAGAAGGTCGTAGAATGCTCAAAGTCAGAAATTTAAAAACAAATAGTGAAACAACCTTGTTGACCCCAGACGAATTACATCACTTTTCCGACGGGGATAAATATTATCAATGGAGTCCAGACAGTAAATGGTTGTTGGTAGACTGGGGAGTAACCCTTAGCAATAATGAAATTCTATTGATTTCCGCAGATGGGAAAACCCGTATGAACCTTACCGAAAGCGGTTATGCAGACATTGCTCCAAAATGGGTGAATGACGGAAAGCAGTTAACATGGTTCGCCAATCGTGAGGGATTAAAAAGCTACGCCACCAGTGGGAGGACCGAGTATGATGTGTACAGTATGTTTTTGACGAAAGATGGTTGGGATAAATTTAATGTATCCAAAGAGGAGTATGATTTAATGAAGTTGATTGAAGAAGGAGATAAGAAGGATGATGATGCCTCCGATGAAACAGCTGATAAAAAGAAAAAGAAGAAAGAAGCGGAAGAGAAAGAGAAAAAAGTAGAACTTTTAAAATTCGATTTAGAAAATGTTCGTGAGCGTAAAGCCCGACTCACCATTCATTCTTCTAAGTTAACCGATGCTGTCTTATCAAAAGATGGAGAAAAATTATATTACTTAACCCGTTTTGAGAAGGGTCTTAATTTATGGGAGACAGAGATAAGAACCAAAAGCACCAAAATGCTCATAGCCCTAGAGGCTAAATCTGGAAGCTTGTCTTGGGATAAGAAACAGGAGAATTTGTTTTTACTATCCGATGGTAAAATTTCCAAAATTGATACAAAAGCGGGGAAAAGCAAGCCGGTTAAGCTTAAGGCGGAAATGATATTGGATGCCGATGCGGAACGGCAATATATGTTTGATCATGTTTGGCTGCGTACCAATGGTATTTTCTACCGTTCCGATTTTCACGGTATTGATTGGAAAGCGATGCGAACCGAGTATCAGAAGTACTTACCCCATATTGGAAATTCTTATGAGTTTGCTGAAATGTTATCGGAGTTATTGGGCGAGCTAAATGTTTCCCACGCCGGAGGAAGGTTTAATGATGGTATTCCGAACGGAGATGCAACAGCTTCTCTAGGAATTTTCATGGATTATGAATTTGAAGGTAATGGTATTAAGATTGCTGAAATTCTTAAAGAAGGGCCTCTAGACAAAGCAGGATTCGATTTAAAACCAGGTATGATTATAGAAAAAATTAATGGGGAAACGATAGTTCCAACAAGAGATATCGCCAGTTATTTGAACCGGAAAACCGGAGCGTTTATGCTTTTGGATATATTAGCTACCGATACAAAAAGGAAACAAATTACCGTTAAGCCGATTAGCCTTCGCGACGAAGGCAGATTGTTATATAAGCGTTGGGTAAAACAGAACGAGGAAGAAGTAACCAAGACCAGTAAGGGAAAATTGGGCTATGTACATATACCAGGAATGAGCGATGGTCCTTACCGAACCATATACGATCGTATGATGGGTAAGTTTATCGATAAGGAAGCGGTAATTGTTGATACACGGTTTAATGGTGGTGGTGATTTGGTAGCAGATTTGGCTATGTTCTTTACAGGTGTTCCTTTTTTAACTTACGAAACTGAGGATAGGAAAGTAGGTGGTGAGCCAACGTCTAGATGGACAAAACCAACTTTGGCAATGTTCAACGAATCTATGTATAGCGATGGTTCTTGTTTCGCTAGCGGATATGTGGATTTAAAAATAGGAAAGACGGTAGGAATGCCAGTTCCGGGTACATGTAGTTTTGCCGGTTGGGAACGTTTGCCCAATGGTGGTGTTTGGGGCGTAGTGCCTGTAAGCGCCAAGAATAAGGCAGGGGAGTGGATGGAAAATAACGAGACCAATCCAGATATTCTTGTAAAAAACCAACCAGAAATAATTACAAAAGGGCGGGACGAGCAGTTGGAACGCTCTATTGAAGTGTTGTTAAAAGAAATAGAGTAAGGTTCTTATTATTACTAAGTACCATGTAGACTAAATCATTATCGGAAGGGGATACAACCAAGCTGGCTGTTGGATTAATTATTTTAAAGTTTTCAGTGAATCATAAACAGGAAGAGCAGAATTTTAGGAGTTTATGGAAGTGTCGTCATTAAGTTTTTCTTTGGCAACTGGCAACTTTCAGTCAACAATAGTTTCTACAGATTTCAACAAGTCATCTAGGTCCTGTTTCGTGTGCACTTTGCTGTTTTTGATTACGTATTGTATCTTTTTGGTGTTTCGTATATCGGTTAAAGGATTCCCACCCAAGACGACTAAATCAGCTATTTTACCTAGGGATACATTTCCATAATCCAAATCTTTTTTTAGAAATTTTGAGCCATTATAGGCTGAGGTTTTTAGTGTCTCCAAAGGGGATATTCCAACCTTTACCATCTGCTGCAATTCCTTATGGAATGAAATTCCAGGATAGACATAAGAATTAAAAGCACCACTATCCGAACCTGCCAATAGTCCAACCCCTGAGTGATGAAGGGATTTAGCTAGCTTTCCAAAAAATTGTTGAAGGGCTTTACGGTCTCTCTTTTGTTCTTCACTGGCATTCTTGGCACTTTGTATGCGTCCTTCGTAAGTTTTTATAATTCCTTTATCTACATAATTTAAATAGACATCGTTCTGGTGGTCTGTTTCGTCTAAAAAGCTCAAGGTTTCACCTATATGTAGTGTGGGTACAACATATACATTGTGATTCTTTAGTTGGGTAAATGTTTTTTGAGCTACACGATCCATATAACTATCCATCAACAAAGGCATGGCATCCCAAAAACCGATTTCTTTTCGGGTTAATTGTGAAGTAATATCTTCTTCGTCTGCAGAGCAGCCTTTCATGATATAGTATAAATGCTCAACTGCATCCACTCCAGCGGAAATGGTTTCATCCAAAGTAACGGTAAAGGGCATGTGTCCGGAGGTTATTAAACCGCGTTCCTCAGCTGCTTTTATGGTATTTAGATAGTTCTCTCCTGTAATACGACTATCGTAAAGTTTTACAAAATCAACTGGAATTTGTTGTAGTGAATCCAATGCCGTGGCAATGTCATTTTTATCGGTCACTTCTAGAGAACCTGCCCATGTGCCATTAGGGCCATCAATTTTAGGGCCTGAGGTAAAAATAGTTGGACCAATAAGGGCTCCAGAAGCTATGCTATCTCGCCACTCCATAACAGAGGAAGTCAAATCACCACCAGCGTCCCGTACTGTAGTGATGCCATTTGCAATATATAATTTAAGAAATTCTTTATTGGCTTTGATTAATGAATCTCCACCTCTAAAATGAACATGATTGTCCCAGAAACCTGGTAAGATGTAGTTGTCGGTTGCATCTATTGTGGTGGTAGCGTACACATTTTTGGTAGTATCCGGAGGTGTCAATTTTACTATCTTGCCATCTGTTATAAAGATATCTTTAACGGCAATCGTTCCATTTTCTAAGTCAATGACATTTCCGTTTTTTAGGAAGATGTCGTAGGTTACCTTGTTTTCTACAGTGCAACTGAAAACAAAAAACAGCACAAAAATCACGGGTATTCTTGAACAGAAAGATTCCTTCATACGTCTAAATCAGATTTATAATGGAAAGGTAAAAACAATTAGCGATTTAAAAATCTTCTGATACCGATAAAAACTAAAATGAACGCTGAATACGCAATAAAGAAGGGAATGATATAGATATCCAACCCAAGCACCAACATACAACCAATTAGGAGTAATTGAAATCCAAGACCAAAAGTAGAAACTGCTGTCATAAACCAACTGGGAAGTCGCTCACCATCCACAGCTTTACTGTCTATTTTGTATATAATTTTATCGAACAAACCGTAAAGAATAGTATACAAAAAGAATAAAATATTCACGTTTCTCTGACTTTCGCCCTTGAGGGCTATGGGTCTCTCTGTCTCAAAAACCCTGCTTGTGGTATCTCCTTGGTACTTATTCCTTAGGATTACATAGTAGTAATTGTAAAGCGTGCCTTGTAGTTGTATGCCAAAGAATGCGACTAAGGTCAATGAAAGTGAACCTTTTGTAACATGCCAAATGGTAATAAGGATTAGTAAATTAAGAATAATATCAGAAACTGAATCTAAATACCTGCCAGTATAAGACGGTGTATTCTTCTCTCGTGCCAATTCTCCGTCAGCGGCATCAAGAACAGATTTTAATAGTAGAAAAAACAATGTAGCCCAATAGTATTGGTTTAAAAGACAAGTAATCGCAATTAGTCCAGCGATTACGAACATTATGGTTACATGAATAGGTGTAAACGAAGTGTCTTTAAGGGATTTTGCAATGACTCTTGCAATAGGTCTACCATAATCTGATAAATCCAAGAATTGATGCTCTTGGGGTAATTTTGACATGAATTTTGAACCTAAACGGAAAACCAATAACGGAAACACGCTAGCTTGGTACACCTTTTAAATACCGGACAAAAATAAGGTTAATTTTATAATTTAGTTACATTGTTCAACTTTTGCCGTTGGTTTTCTAACCTCAAGTTTTTAACTGCTTAAATATTTCGTATTAGTATAGATGCATAATTCCCATGATTCTTTTTTGCCGTATTTCAACAGATTCTGCTCTATTTAGCCAATAAGGGTAGCTCCTGAGTTGTCTTCTAACAAAGTCGTTGTAATGTTTAAACGCTTTTGGTTTAGTATTAAATTCTTCTTGAAGCTCATTGGGGGTAAAACCAATTTCTACATTGTCTAGCGATTTCCCTTAACAGTTTTCTTTTGCAAAAGCAATTCTATCTGTTAATTACATTCCAAAGCAAAAGTATCCTCATCATCCTTAGTCCACTGTGACGGAATATCACTGAGTATTTCAGCATTTACCTTAATACAGGTGAGGGGGTTATTCTCAATTGAAAATGTGTTTAATTGAATCCTATTGGTAATGGATGAGATATCTAAGGAAGTGAATGCATTATTTTTTAAACCTAGTACTTGCAATAAGGAATTGTCTGAAAGATTTACTTCTGAAATCTGATTGTTAGACACCTCTAACTTCTCAAGAATAGTTAAATTAGAGACAGTAATGTTCCCGAGTCCATTGTTTTCAGCAAAAACAAACTTGAGTAGTGGATTTTGAGAAACATCCAAGGAGGTAAGTAAATTATCATTTACCCATAGGTTATCTAATAGCTGAAAATCCTCCAATCCGGTAAGGTCAGAAATACCTTTGTCATTCATAACCAAAGAAGTCACCTTTTGAATGTCCTCTGTTACTACTGAGCCATCCTCCACATCATCAAAATCTAGCTCTATAAGAGCACGTTCAAATGCAGCATCGGGAATTACGGTTCGTGCCTTTGGGAGCACTATTTCTTCCATACCTTCCTTGGAATCGTCTGAATCGTTAGAACAATTGCTTAGCAAAAGAGCGAAACAAATATAGAGTACAATACTAGTCTTTTTCATTTTTTTCTTCCAAATATAATGTAACGGACTGAATATGTGAACTGTATTAACTTTTTCACAACAATACCTCCTTAATTACTGTAAACTTCCTTTTTTATTGAATCGGACAAATTTATAGCTGCCAACTTGCTTGCATTATATTCTTTAGGTCTTAAAGTTAGTTATTGGTCGAATTTCGGTTAATGATGCAGTTATTTCTAGTTAACTTTAAATCAATTAGATAGATTTTTATGGCTATGAAATCCGAAAAAAGAAAAATGAAACATGCTATTTTGCAAAAGCTTGCTGTTTCCATACTATTTATTCTTTTATGCTCCTGTTACTATGCTTGCAAGGAAAACCCTTCCACCTCGGAGAAAGTAATTGCAAAAGCAGATATAAAAGGAATTCCAGATAAAATCGATTTCACCTTTGATGTAAAGCCCATTCTTTCGGACCGTTGTTTTAAATGTCACGGACCCGATAAGAATGCCATAGAGGCTGGACTGTCTTTGCATAAGGCTGAAGATGCCTATGCCGCTTTAGGGAAGTTGAAGGATAGATTCGCCATTGTTCCCAATAAACCAGAAGAGAGCGAATTGGTGAAACGTTTGTATTCTGAAGACCCAAACATGGTTATGCCTCCACCAGAATCTAATTTAGTTCTGACTCCAAAGGAGAAAGCTATCTTAGAGAAGTGGGTTGCTCAAGGAGCTGAATATAAGGAGCATTGGGCTTTTATACCGCCTGTGAAACCTGAGGTACCTGAAGCAAAGGAGTTGGATTGGGGTGTGAATGAAATAGATAATTTTGTATTAGATAAAATGCAATTAAACGGCCTTTCTCCTTCGGCAGTGGCGTCTAATGAGAAATTGATTCGTAGAGTTGCTTTTGATTTAACTGGACTTCCACCGACACCGGAGCAGGTTCAGTCATTTGTTAATGATACAACTGAAGATTCCTATGAGCGTATGATAGATACCTTGTTGGGTACTATAGATTATGCAGAACATATGGCTTCTGAATGGATGGATATTTCGCGTTATGCTGATACGCATGGTTATCAAGATGATTTTGAGCGTACGATGTGGCCTTGGAGAGACTGGGTCATCCATGCATTTGACAAAAATATGGCGTATGATGAATTTGTGACCTATCAGTTAGCAGGAGACCTTATGCCAGATGCAGATTTGGAAAAAATATTGGCCACCGGTTTTAATCGCAACCATAAAATAACTTTTGAAGGAGGAACTATCCCAGAAGAGTACCATATAGAATATGTTGAAGATCGTCTACAGACCTTTGGGACTACTTTTTTAGGGCTGACAGTGGAGTGTGCCCGGTGCCATGATCATAAATATGACCCCGTTAGTCAAAAAGAACATTTTGAGCTCTTTAGTTTTTTTAATAACAACAAAGAAAAACTACTAATTCCTTTACCAGGGACAACTCCTGAACCCTATGTTACAATTACGGAAAAGGATACGGAAGGCGTTTTAAGTTTTGTGAACATGCAAAATTCACGTAAAAAAGAACTGGATTTAATGGTAATGTACGAAAGGGAAGAAATGAAGCCAGCCTTTATTTTGAATAGGGGTGCCTACGATCAGCCTACCGATGCCGTATTTCCAGATACCCCAAATTCTGTGCTATCATTTCCTGAGAGTTATCCAAAAAATAGATTGGGTCTTTCTAAATGGTTATTTAATGAAGAGAACCCCTTAACAGCTAGAGTTACTGTAAATAGACTATGGCAGCGCATGTTCGGTACTGGTATAGTAAGCACCTCCTACGATTTTGGGAATCAGGGTGCCTTACCTACGCATCCTGAACTTTTGGACTTTCTAGCCATCAAATTCAGGGAAGAAGGATGGGACACTAAAAAAATGTTGAAGTATATGGCGCTATCCGAAACCTATAAACAAAGCGCGGTAATCACTCCGGAGCTTTTGGAACAGGATCCGGCAAATAAATTACTTGCACGCGCTTCAAGATTACGGCTAACTGCTGAAATGATACGAGATCAAGCCTTGGCTATTAGTGGCTTGCTTGTAAAAGAGGTAGGAGGACCAAGTGTAAAGCCTTACCAGCCAGAAGGTATTTGGGAGGAGACTACCGGTGGTGGTGGTGGTAGTACCTCAAGATATGTAGAGGGTACAGGAAATGATCTGTACCGAAAAAGTTTATATACTTTTTGGAAAAGAACGGTACCACCACCAAGTATGATGACTTTTGACACAGCTTCTAGGGACTTATGTTCCGTATTACGCCAGGAAACAAATACACCATTGCAGGCATTGGTGCTATTGAACGATCCGCAAATGGTAGAAGCTGCAAGGGCTCTTGCTGCCAATACGGTTAAAAAATTTCCTGAAAATATTGAAAAACAAATTGGGTATGTATTTCAGAAGGCTACCTCTAGGTTGCCGGATGCCGAGGAAGCCACCATGCTTTTGGAACATTACAATGATATGCGTACCAAAATGGATAATGGTGTATTTACGGCTTCTGAGTATATGGCAATAGGTGAATTTAAATCGGACGCAGGTATTCCTGAAAAGGATTTAGCTTCATTAGCATTGGTAGCCCATACGGTACTTAATTTGGATGAAACAATTACAAGAGGATAGTTATGAGTGAAAAGAAAATTTTAGAAGATCGTTCGCTTTTCCTGAATAGAAGATCCTTTTTAGGAAAAGCTGCCTTGGGCGCTGGTTCTGTAGCATTGGCTTCTTTATTGGGAAACCAGTTTTTTAGAAAGGACAAAAATGGCATTATTACCAAGGCGAATGATTTTGGTGGAAATAATGGTATGATGGATGCTTTGCATCATGCATCAAAAGCAAAAAGGGTGATTTACCTTTTCCAAAGTGGTGGACCTTCACAATTGGAATTGTTTGACTATAAACCTACACTGATCAAACGTAGAGGAGAGGAGTTGCCTGATTCTATTAGGCAGGGACAACGCTTAACGGGTATGACGTCCGGTCAGTCTAGTTTCCCATTGGCAGGTTCTGTTTTCGATTTTAAACAATACGGACAGAACGGAACATATATTAGTGATTTGCTGCCGTATACAGCGAAGATGGTAGATGAACTATGTATCATAAAATCAATGCATACTGAGGCAATTAATCACGATCCTGCGGTAACCTTCTTTCAGACCGGTTCGCAGCAACCGGGTCGTCCAAGTATGGGGTCTTGGTTGAGTTACGGATTAGGTAGTGAGAATAAAAATCTACCGGCTTTTAGCGTGCTTCTATCCAGAGGCTCGGGAAGACCTAGTGGTCAGCCCTTATATACAAGGTTATGGGGTAATGGATTTTTAAACTCTTTACATCAAGGGGTTCAATTTAGGGCGGCTAAGGATCCGGTTCTTTATTTGAATGACCCAAAAGGCGTAACAAAAGAAGGGAAAAGAGCTATTTTGGATAAACTTGCCGAAATGAATGACAAGCAGTTCCAAGATTTTGGAAATCCAGAAATACAAAGTAGAATAGCTCAGTATGAAATGGCTTATAAAATGCAAACTTCGGTTCCAGATGTAATGCGCACAGATGATGAGCCAGACTATATTTATAAAATGTATGGGGCAGATGCTAAAATACCAGGTACCTATGCAGCAAATTGCCTTTTGGCAAGAAGGTTGGCTGAAAAAGATGTGAGGTTTATACAATTGTATCACATGGGTTGGGACCAGCACGATAACCTTCCTGGTGCCATAGAAAAACAAGCTAAAGATGTAGATCAAGCTTCCGCTGCCCTTGTTGCTGATTTAAAGCAGCGTGGTCTTTTGGAAGATACCTTGGTTATTTGGGGAGGTGAGTTCGGTAGAACAAATTATTCTCAAGGTATACTTACAGATACAACTTACGGAAGAGATCACCATCCCAGATGCTTTACCATGTGGATGGCCGGAGGCGGTATTAAACCAGGAGTTGTTTATGGTGAGACTGATGAGTTTGGTTATAATATTGTAAAAGACCCGGTGCATGTGCATGATTTTCAAGCTACCATGCTTCATTTGTTGGGTATAGATCATGAGAAACTAACCTACAAATACCAAGGAAGAAGATTCCGGCTAACGGATGTTGAAGGACATGTTTTAAATGATTTATTAGTTTAATGGAGAGAAGAAAATTCATTAGAAACAGTAGTTTGTTTTCTGCAGGTATTATAAGTGGAGCAGCACAAGCAAATGTATTTAATACGTATAAGGATGCCATAATTGGGCATAATTCACATCAATATAAAATAGACTTACAATGGGGTGCGCTCAACTCTAATTTTTATCCTGTGAATGATTGTCATGAGATGGTACAGGATTCTCAAGGAAGGATTTTAATGCTAACGAATCACACTAAAAACAATGTTATTGTTTATGATCGTTCTGGTAAATTATTGGAAGTTTGGGGAACGGACTATCCAGGCGCCCATGGGCTTACCTTAAATGTAGAAAATGGAGAAGATGTACTTTACATTGCGGATAACAATAGGCATGAGGTTATAAAAACAAATATCAAAGGTCAAGTACTTCAGATATTTACCTATCCAAAGGAGTCCGGAAAATACAAAACAAAGGATAGTTATGTTCCTACCGAAACTGCAATTGCCCCAAATGGGGATGTTTATATTGCCGATGGTTATGGGGAGCAATACATAATGCATTACAATGCCAATGCAGAACTCTTAAATGTATTTGGTGGAAGGGGAGAAGAAGATCATCTGTTTAATAATGCGCATGGTATATGTTTGGACACTCGGGATGCTTCCAATCCTACGCTGTTAATTACGGCTCGCCAGCAGAACAAGCTAAAACGTTTTAGCCTTTCTGGAGAATATTTAAGTACTATAGAACTGCCAGGCGCATACATATGCAGACCGGTAATTCACGGAAAAGATATTTACTTAGCAACAATTTGGTCCGGAGATGGATCGGAGGGAACTGGTTTCATTAGCATACTTAATGAACAAAATGAGCTGATATCCGCACCAGGGGGTTGTAATCCTGTGTATGAAGATGGTAAACTTAATCCTATGCACCAGACATTAAAAGTATTTCATCATCCACATGATGTTTGTGTTGATGATGACGAAAATTTATACGTTGCACAGTGGAATTCAGGAAAAACCTATCCTATTAAATTATACCGGGTCTAATGCGTAATAAAATCTATGTTGTTTTATGTTTCTGCTTTATTTTTTCAGCCTGTACGGAAAGGGAAAAAATAGCCTATACTGCTGCGGAGGTTTTTGAGTTGGCCTCGCCTAAATTACAAGCAGACTCGCTGCTGTTCAATAATACGGCTAAGGTAACTGCTGTTTTTAATTTGGAGGGAGCAGAAGTGAGGTATACTACAGACGGAACTGAAGTAACATCAGATGCACTTCTATATCAAAATCCCATAACCGTAAACGAGCCCACAGAATTTGTATTCCGTGCTTTTCATTCAGCGTATCATATGAGCGAGGAGGCTCGCATTAGAGTCTTAAAGGTAAAGAAAGATATTTCTACCGCAAAAGTAACGGTCATGCCTGCACCTGACTCCAATTATATGGGTCCTGGTGCCATGGGGTTAGTTAATTTACAAAAAGGAACACTACAATTTAAGACGGGTAACCATTGGTTGGGTTTTCAAGGTGAGAAAATTAGGATTGTTTTGGACTTTGAAAAAGAGACATCTATTTCTAAACTAATTGTAAGTTCATTAAACGACCAGGGCTCCTGGATTTTTCTTCCAAAGACCATTCGTATTTTCGCGGACAGTAAAGAAGAAATTGGAATGCTATCGGTGCCACTCCCAACAGATGCAGCACCAAAAAATATTGCTCTTTTGGATGTTTCTGTGGTAGCGGGTTCCTATAAAAGAATAGAAATCCAAATTGATTTATTGGAAGCCATACCGCAATGGCATCAAGGCAAAGGAACCGCTCCTTTCTTTTTTATCGATGAAATTTTAGTAGAATAACAGCATGACATATTTGTTTATAAATATTGGTAATTTTCATCCGGTTTTGGTTCATATGCCCATTGGGATTTTAATGTTTGCCTTTGTTTTGGAGATTTATCAACGTATACGGCCTTCGGAAAATTTAGGTAATAGTATAAAGCTTGCTCTTGGCCTTGGTGTTTTAAGTGCATTTTCGGCCATAGGAACTGGACTTCTATTAGAGTCTAATGGCGCTTATGATGCCGAACTACTCTTTAGGCATAAATGGATGGCCATAGTGTTGACCCTAATTTCTATAGGTATTTTCTTTGCCAAGGACACTAAAAAACCGCTATTTGCTAAACTGTATTTCCCGCTTTTTATCACCGTAAATATTATGTTGGTTTTGGCAGGTCATTGGGGGGGAAGTATGACGCATGGTGAGGGATTTCTTACCAAGGCGAGTACATCCAACACAAATAATATTGCTAATGTGGACGAGGCCATTGTATATCATGATATTATCCAACCTATTTTGGATGCCAAATGTGTAAGTTGTCATAATACGAAAAAAGCAGAGGGAAACCTTCTGATGACCTCACAAGCAGAGCTTCTTATAGGTGGGGATACTGGTAATCCACTAGACTCTCTTGTTGATCTTGGTATGCCGCTAATGGCGCATCGTGTGGCTTTACCTTTGGAAGATGAAGAGCATATGCCACCCAAGGGAAAAGTACAATTAACGTCCAATGAAATTGCGCTGCTGAACTGGTGGCTGGAAAACAAAAATTGTTTTGAGTGTAAAACGGCAGATTTAAACCGAAACAAAAAAATACAGGGCTATTTGAACGACTTGGAAGAAGATACCTCCACAAGGTCATTATTGGCCAAATCTTTGGAACCTGCACCGGAAACCTGGTTATCTAATTTGGATGCTTTGGGAACCTCAATTTATCCATTGAAAGAGGGAAGTCCTTTATATATAGTGCATTTAGCAAATAAAAAGGATTTGACAGAAGCTTCCTTTGAACTTCTTGAGGAGTATTCGGAGCATGTTGTTGAACTTAATTTAGGTAATTCCAATTTTAGTGATTCCATAGTCTCCGTACTTTCCTCCTTTGAGAACCTTACGAAATTACAGTTGCAGAATACCGCCATCACAGATAATGGAGTACAAGAAGTAACAAAATTGGATAACTTGGAATCCTTAAATCTCTATGGTACGGCAATTACCAATGCAGCTTTGGAAGGCATTAAAGCTTTACCAAAATTAACGGACCTGTACCTCTGGCAAACGGAAATTACTATGGAAGCTGTAAGCGATTATATGACTGCCAACCCAAGTACAAAGGTTCATACTTTAGATATGGATATGTTCGGTGCTACGGAGCTATTACCCCCTACCATTGTGGCAGATAATTACTTTATAAAGGATGACGTTAAGGTCGAAATAACCTATCCTTTTGATGATACTGATATTTATTACACCTTGGACGGTAGCGAGCCAGACAGCACAAGTACTAGGTATACAAATCCCCTAACAATAACTGGAACAACCAACTTAAAAGCCATTACTTTTAAGGAAGGCTGGGGTATTAGCGAAACCGCTTTAGCGTATTTTAAGAAAAGTACAATCAATTTTGCAGGAGTAACCTTGATTAATCCACCTAACGAGAAATTTTATTCCCAGGGAGGTAAGACCTTAATTGATTTGAAACGGGGTTCAACTAATTTTGTGGACGGAAACTGGTTAGGATACGAAGGCTCACATTTCAACGCTACATTTGAGTTAGACGAAAACAAAGAGATTAGTTCTGTTTCCGTTGGGTCCATGTCCGCTCCTGGAAGCTGGATTTTCTTTCCCGTAGGATTCACGATACGAATTTCTAACGATGGTAAAAACTTTAGGACCTTGCATACCGAAGATTTAGGTCAGCCGGATCCGTCTTCTGATATAACCTTAAAGTTTTTTGATCTTAATTTTCCAACAACCAAGGCAAAGTTCGTTCGGGTAGAGGTGAAGAGCATACTCAAAAATCCTTCTTGGCATCAAAACCCTGGAGGTAATAGCTGGTTATTTGTGGATGAGATTGTGATTAACTAAGAGTATTGTATGAGATTAGTTGGGGTAATGATTTGTTTTGAATATCCGTACAATTTTTTTAACTCTTTAATAGAGCACTAGATATTAATCAATCTTTTTCATTTCAACCCAAAAAGGAAATATATTTTTTGAGTCTATAGCGTAAAAAGGAATCAAATCACATTCCATTTCCGAAAAATATACGTTTTTCATCTCAATGGTATCCGTATCCACTTTTTTATTTACCATTTGTTTCACTAATGTATTTGCTTCTAAATACATTCTGCCATTTGCCTTAACTGGTTTTATAAATTTAAATAGTATATCATAGTACCCCTCTTCAATACTAACGTTCCACTTACCATAAACTTCTTCTTGGGCCCAAATTCCGCGCTGACCCGCTGCATCATTTCTGTTTAAGATAACAGGGTTTTCGGCCTTGTTTCCAATACTAATAAGAGGCTGATTAATGAGGTTTTCAGAAGCTATTAATTTGGTATATGTTTCATCAAGTTTTTTTTTGAGATTGGTTGCAATAGTTTCCTTTTCTACTATTATATTTTTTTGTTCATACGGATCTTTATCAAGATTAAACAGTTCAAAGTCCTTAATTGGTGCATTATAATTTGTCTTTCCAACTAGTTTATAGCTTCCTTGAAGTAGTGCCATATTATAATAAAGCTCGGGATAACGTCTTGTCCAGTAAAAAAATAATGATCTGTCAACCCAATCCTCCTTTTCATCCATAATCAGAGGTATCAGGCTTTTACCATCAATTATTTTTTCTTTAGGTAATTCAACATTACAAATTTGTGCCAATGTGGGTAAAATGTCAATATGAGCAGCTCTGGTTTCAATATCTTTATTTGTTTCAAACCGTGCAGGATATCTCATATAAAAGGGTACGCGAACACCGCCTTGGTACACATCTCCTTTACGACCTCGCATGCCACCTACATATCTGGTTTGTTGTGGGCCATTATCTGTCATGAAAATAATCAAGGTATTATCAGCAAGATGTAAGTCATCTAATTTTTTAAGGAGTTTGCCAACATTGTCATCTATGTTGGTTACCATAGCATATACTTTTCTGGCATCTTCCTTATCCTTTTCCGTCATTGGAGTACGGGGTCTTGTGTCATTTTCGAAGCCAGCAGCTGGATCTATATCCTTGTATTGTTCATAATACTTTTCAGGAACCTGCAGCGGTGTATGTGGAGCATTAAAGGCGAGGTAGCACAAAAAAGGCGAATCTTTATTCTTTTCTATAAAATTCATAGCCTGGGTTGTGAAAATATCTGAGCAATAACCCGTGTAGGCCTCTTGTTTATTGTTATGCCAAAGTACAGGGTCAAAATAACTTTTATCACCTTTAAAGTAGGTCGTTATATCTCCAACCTGACCCATTCCTCCTGAAAGATGAATCAACGATTCATCAAACCCCTGATCGCTTGGTCTGCTTGGGTAATTATCCCCTAAATGCCATTTACCAAAAATGCCACTTTTATAGTTTGCTTGCTTAAGTAATTCGGCAATGGTAACTTCATTTGACGCCATTATTGCGCCACCATTATAGGTGTCTCTTATACCCGTTCGTAATGAATAGCGACCAGTCATAAGACTTGCACGGGTTGGAGCACAGACCGGGGATACATAAAAGTTATTGAAGCGGACACTTTCTGCCGCAAACGCATCAATCTTTGGGGTGCGCACATGTGGATTCCCTGTGATACCAAGATCTCCATAACCTTGGTCATCAGTCATGATGATAATCACATTTGGATGTGGTTTTTGCTGGGCAGAACTCACCAAAGAAAATAATAATAATAACCCAGCTAGTGTTTTGAAAAAGAGCGGCTTAATTTTCATATTTTAATTAAATTAACCTTGTTTGTAACAATCTGCTTATGATGCGCAGCGTTTAAAAGAAGCTATCTTTTCGAGCCAAAACAGAGTCGAATTATTAGTTTTACACACAATGGTAGCATAAGACAACTATTTTTTCATTTAAATCATAAGGCTCTCGTGTCAATATAAAAATTGGGGTCTACTTTAAAAGTTGAAGTGCTACTGTAGTCTGTTGCTGTTTTCCATGCCGTTGTTGGACTAAACCATACCTCTTTGTCATTTATAAATACACGCAGTGGCATAGTAAATCCATCGACTACATTGGTATATCGGTATTTGAATACATCCGCTTCAATTTTGTATTCGAAGGTAGGAATCATTATGGTTCTTAAGTATTGATCAAATACCGTTTGGAGTTTAAGTCCCGTTTTTTCAGAAATGTAGTTTTCTATTTGTGCTGTGGTTACGGTTTGGTGGTAAAAATCTTTATTGAGACCACGTAATACTTGGCGCCACTTTTCATCATCATGTACCAATTGCCTTATGGTATGTAATAGATTAGAACCTTTATAGTACATGTCACCAGAACCTTCAGCGTTTACGTTATAGGTTCCAATTACAGGTTTGTCATTTTTAATGTTTTTCCGTAGACCCAGTACATATGCTTCAGCAGCTTCTTTCCCAAAATGATAGTCTAGGAATAGATTTTCGGAATAGGAGGTAAAACCTTCATGCACCCACATATCCGCAATATCCTTATAGGTGATATTGTTAGCAAACCACTCGTGTCCGGATTCATGTATAAGAAGAAAATCGAATTTAAGTCCCCAACCGGTGCCGGATAAATCTTTACCTAAATAGCCTTTTTTCCATTGGTTACCATAGGTGACTGAACTTTGATGTTCCATACCCAAATAGGGTACTTGTACCAATTTATAACTGTCTTCGTAGAAGGGGTAAGGACCAAACCAATGTTCAAAAGCGGCCATCATCTTTGGGGCGTCCTTAAACTGTTCTTTAGCTTTTTCAAGGTCGTCCCGTAACACCCAATAATCCATATCCAGGACTCCTTTTTCGCCATCATACTGCTCTCCAAAATGAACATAATCTGCAATGTTTACATTTACTCCATAGTTGTTAATAGGATTGGATACAAACCAATGGGAAGTATTTGTTTTTTTATCCAGTTTTCGCAACCTACCGTTGGCCACATTCGTTAGCCCCTTAGGTACTTTCACGCTGATAAGCATACTGTCTACCTCGTCGTACATATGATCTTTGTTTGGCCACCAAACGCTGGCTCCCAAACCTTGGCAGGATGTAGCAACAAAGTGTTTGCCGTTATCATCTTTTTTCCACGAAAACCCGCCGTCCCAAGGGGCGCGTATGGCTTCTTTTGGATGCCCCGAATAGTGCACTATAATTTCATTGAACTCCCCTTTTTTCTGCTCCTTTTTTAAGCTTACAAAATGTGCATTTCCGTTGGAGGTGAATTTTAACTTCTTCCCATCCTGCGTTATTTTTTCTATTTTTAATGGTGGTTGAAGATCTACTTGAAGTACTTGCTTTGTTTCTAAAACTTTATAGCGAATTGTATTTTTCCCAGCAATATATTTATCATCCGGTTTTACCTCAATGTCCAAATGGTAATAGTTAAGATCCCACCATGCGCGCTCGGGAGTGATACTACCCCTGAGGGTATCTTGTTCCGTGAAGGCTCCTTTATCTTGTAGTAATTGACCCTGTAAATTGCTGGTTACAAGCAGAAGGGGTACGAGAATGAAAATTAGTGATTTGTACATGGTAAAGGTGCTTATGGTAATATATTACTAAACTTAAGTTTCAGAAAATGAAGGTGCTTACCTAAAAATCCCATTTGGAAAAACAACAGGGCTCTCAAAGCCATCAGCTCCTATAGACGATACCCCAAAAAAATAATTATCTATGACTATTCCTTTTAAGGTAAATTCCGTTACATCTCCTACATATCTGCTGTTGTCCCATGTTGGGGATGTTGTATCTCTCCAATATATTTTATAACCAGTTGCACCAGCTACGGTGCTCCATTGAAATTTAGCAGAAGGTTCCACGATACCGCCTATTTTCACTTCTTTAGGAGCTGGAGGGGCCCAAGCCAAAGATGCCATGTTGATTGCGTTTACCGCCGTTAACTTCGCTGCATAATCAAAATTTACATGCTCTAAAACGTCGCCATAGGCAATACCATTTTCTAAACGGATATCTTGATGCTGCTGGGTATAATTTTCATGTGCCTCCATAATTCGAATTCCGGCAAAACCAGCATCGTTAAAAGGGCGATGGTGTCCACCACGACCAAAACGATCCAAACGGTAAATCATCATTGGATTCATATCTGGCATATAGGTTTTGGTAGTCTTATACACATAACGTGCTAGTTGCCGTGAAATACCATCCACTTCACCACCGTAAAACCGACGGGCATTACGTTCTTTTTCTGTTTCTGTTTGGGGAACAGGCTCAGAGAAAATTCTAAAATCGGTACTGCTGGTAATACCGTCAACACCGGTGATGTTTCCAATCATATCATTATTAAAAATTCCAATAATTTCCCAGCCTTGTTCTTTGGCATAAGCGGCCACGCCACCACCTCCAAAAAGACCTTGTTCTTCACCGGAAAGCCCCATATAAATAATACTATTTTCAAATTTGTATTTGGACAGTACCCGTGCCGCTTCAAGAGCACCTGCTAAACCACTAGCGTTATCGTTAGCTCCGGGAGAATCATCTGTGTAATTGGTAGGGTCGCTTACGCGTGAATCAATATCACCACTCATAATGATAAAACGATTAGGATATTTAGTTCCGGTTTGTATCGCCAATACATTCACTATTTCTACGTCTTTTACGATGCGTGGATTTGTCCCTTTCACTACTAAATCTTTCTGATAGATAACATCCAAGCAGCCGTTGCAGCTAGCGGATGTCTTTTCAAATTCAGATTTTATCCATCTTCGTGCTGCGCCTATACCTCTGGTTTTAGATACCGTATCACTTAAGGTATGTCTGGTTCCAAAATTAGCCAAAGTGGTGATATCATTTTCAATACGTTCAGCGGAAACGGCGTCAATAATATCATAGATACGTTGGTCTGTTTGTGACGTAGCATGAAGCATTGTAAAGAATACAACTAGTAGTAGGAACTTTTTCATTTTCTTTTTTATTTAATAGTACAATGTATTAAAATTAATTGTTTTTATGGCCGTATAGCTGCCATAATCCAACTAGGGGACCGAGGGCTAAAATTAAGAAGCAATAGTACGGCTCTACTTCTTGGGTAAGGCTTGCCAGCAGTTGAATACTGCCAATGGTAATAGCAAAACCTAAACAATTCACTAAGGTCAATGCGGTTCCTTTTACTTCGGCTGGCACCGCTGTTGCTACGAGGTTAGAAAACTGTGGAGAATCTGCCGTTACCGCCATACCCCAAAGGCACCATCCCCCTAAAAATAAAAGAGAACTGGATTGAAAAAGAAAGGGTGAAGCAAGACAACATAATCCAGAAATGAACAAAGCGGTAAATGCTACTTTTTTACTCCCATAATATGGAGAAAGCAATCCTCCAAGTGCACAAGAAATAGCGCCTAATGTAATGATAATACCTGTCCAAAGTGGTACGGAAATAGTTGTGCTATAGATACGATTATAGCTTTCAATCGAAAAAGGGGTAAAGGCCCAAAAGGCATAAAGTTCCCACATATGTCCGAAATACCCAAATGCGGCGCGTCTAAAACTAGTAATCTTAAAAAGTTGTAAACCAGCCGATATTTGTAACTGCGAACTTTTTTTTCTGAAAGGTCCGTTGGGAACTAAAAAGAATAATAGAGCCCCGCCCATCAGTGTTAGTATGGAAGTGGCACCAATTATTATATTTGGATTTTTGTTCAAATTCAGTCCATTGAGAATAAACGGGAAGGCGGTTCCTAATACAAGAGCACCAACCAAAAATCCTAAAGCCTTTCCTAAACCTTTCTCGTAATAGTCTGCGGCAATTTTCATTCCTA
>CAZDOW010000006.1:30875-68028 GCA_964507115.1 uncultured Maribacter sp. | reverse complement strand
ATCAAAAGCGCGGTGGTTTACTTTCATCAGCCTTTATTCTTTCTATTTTTTTAGTCGCAAATGGGGTAAGTGCCATATTTGGAGGTTTTGAAACTTCGTATCATATAGAATTGACACGCAATTTTTTTAGGCAATATCTTTTTGCGCTTATGGTGGGTTTGATTTTGGCAGTTTTAATCATCCTCGGTTTTGTTATGTTTATCTATTTTGAAGTCTATGTTGGTGTGTACTTAGACGAGTTCCAGGCTAGGCTTGGAGGCTATGTTATGGAAGATGGGGATAGAACAGGAGTGCAGGTGGCCAAGGTGTTGTTTTTTGTTGTATTGTCCTATTTTACTACTGCAATCTTATATTATTTTGGAACCCTAGAGGGCAAACAAGCTAGTTTCTTTTCCGTCGGCGCATTGATGACTACCATACTTTTTGTGGTAACTTCCTATTTATTTGGAATATATGTAGAAAAATTCGCCAGATATAATGAGTTGTACGGGGCATTGGGAGGTTTGTTGATATTGATGTTCTATATATGGCTTAATTCCAATATCTTGTTGCTTGGTTTTGAATTGAACGCTTCATTGAATTCCTTAAGAAAATATACTAAAAAAGAAGAATGAGACATCCCTCTAAAATATATATAGTGCTCTGTTTAATTTGTATTTCCAATTTACTAACGGGCCAGACTGTTTTTGATCAATGGAAAACCATTGATGATCGTACCGGAAATCCAAAGGGTATCATTAATATATACGAGAAAGACGGATTAATGTACGGTTTCGTACAGAAAATTTTAGAACCGGGAAAGGAGAATTCTAAATGCACAAAATGTGAGGACGAGTTAAGGGATGTGCCTGTTGTTGGTATGGAAATAATAACGGCAGCGGAAAAAGATGAAGATGGAGAATGGAAGGGAAAACGTTTATTTGACCCAGAACAGGCTATGACCTTTCGTTGTAAGATATGGTTGAATCCCGAAAATCCGAATGAGTTAAAGGTTAGGGGCTATCTTGCTTTTATCTATCGTACACAAACATGGCTTAGGGTGCAAGACAACTAGTATGGCGCATTTTATAAACCTTGTACTGCCTATTCCTCTGGAAAGGAATTTCACCTACAGTGTTACGCCTCAGGAGGCTGCCCTACTTAAGCCTGGTATGCGCGTATCCGTTCCTTTCGGAAAATCCAAGATTTATACGGGTATCGTTCTTAACGTTCATACTAACGCTCCAGAGGTTTATGAAGCCAAGGAAATACATCAGATATTAGACGATGCACCAATCGCTACCGAGATTCAGCTAAAGCATTGGCAGTGGATAGCGGACTACTATATGTGCACTTTGGGCGAGGTGGTACGTAGTGCTTTACCTAGTGCATTTCTTTTAGAAAGTGAAACCTTGGTGCTGCGGAATATGGAAGCGGAGGTAGATGAAGAGGATTTAAAGGATGACGAGTTTTTGGTGTACGAAGCCTTACAGCATCAGTCGGTATTAAAGGTACATGAAGTAGCGGCTATTGTAGATCGTAAAAATGTTTTACCCATTTTAAACCGACTTCTAGAAAAAAACGTCATCAAATTAAAAGAGGAGGTTTTTGAACAATACAAGCCCAAATTGGTCAAATACATTCGTTTGGGAATGTCTTATATGTCTGACGATGCTTTGGAAACACTGTTAGAATCTTTAACTAGAGCACCCAAACAGAGTCAGGTGGTGCTGGCCTTGTTTCAATTACAGGCAATAACTAAAAAACCAATAGCTACAGCAGAGTTGGAGCAAGCCAGCAATAGCTCCAAAGCGGTTATAAAGTCTTTGGTGCAGAAGGAAATTTTAGAAGAATATAGCATACGGGTAGATAGGGTTGATTTTGATGGTACCCAAGAGGTGTCAAATGCCAAGGAATTGAACGAATATCAAGAACTGGCGCTTAAGGATATCCAAAATGCCTTTGATGACAATAAGGTTACCTTATTGAAAGGGGTAACGTCTTCAGGAAAAACCGAAGTATATGTAAAGCTTATTGAGGAATGTTTAGAACAGAAAAAACAGGTACTGTATCTACTACCAGAAATTGCTTTAACCACCCAACTTATATCAAGATTACAAGAGTATTTTGGAGAAAAAATTGCCATTTATCATTCTAAATACAACGTGCAAGAACGTGTTGAGGTCTGGAATAATGTGCTAGAGGCAAAGAATAAAGCGCAAATCGTTATTGGTGCTCGATCGGCTATGTTCTTGCCCTTTTCGGATTTGGGTTTATTGCTGGTAGATGAGGAGCATGAAAGTTCCTTTAAGCAATTTGATCCAGCACCGAGATATCATGCTAGGGATGCGGCCATTGTGCTTGGAAGTCTACATGCTTCTAAAATTCTGCTTGGTTCTGCAACACCGAGCGTGGAGAGTTATCAAAATGTGAAAATGGGTAAATATGGTTATGCCGAAATAACCCGTAGGTATGGTAATGTACTCATGCCGGATATGGAGCTTGTCGATATTAAGGAAGCACAACGGAAACGACGCATGAAAGGGCATTTCTCCGAACGCTTGCTGGAAGAAATGAACGATGCTTTGGAAGCAGGTGAGCAGATTATACTGTTTCAGAATAGAAGAGGCTATGCTCCCGTGCTTGAATGCCTTACCTGTGGCCATACGCCACAATGCCCCAACTGCGATGTAAGTCTTACCTACCATCAATTTAGGAAACAGCTGCGGTGCCATTACTGCGGGCACCATTCCGCCCTACCTGAAAGTTGCTTTGCCTGTGGTAGTGCCGACTTGGACACCAAAGGCTTTGGAACACAACAGGTAGAACAAGAGGTTATAAAGCTTTTCCCCGAGGCCAAAGTAGATCGTATGGATTTGGACACTACACGAGGAAAACACGCCTATGAAAAAATCATTACTCGTTTTGAACAACAAGAACTGGATATCCTGATTGGAACACAAATGCTTACCAAGGGGCTGGATTTTAGGAACGTGAGCCTCGTAGGTGTTATGAATGCCGATTCACTCTTGAATTTTCCTGATTACAGGGCGCATGAACGAAGTTTTCAGTTATTGACACAAGTGTCTGGTAGGGCAGGGCGCACCAAGAAAAGGGGAAAGGTGATTATCCAGACCTATAATCCCTACCATCAAATTTTGAAACAGGTAACTACAGGAGAGTACGACCAAATGTTTGCGGAACAGGTATATGAGCGCGAGCAATTTAAGTATCCACCTGCGAACAGAATTATTAAGATAACCTTTAAGCATAAAAATTATAATGTGCTTAACGAGGCGGCTGACTGGTTTTGTAGCGCCTTAAAAACTAATTTTGGTGGTAATGTTTTGGGGCCAGAATATCCACCAGTGGCCAGGATTCGTAATCAATATCTAAAGCATGTATTGGTAAAGATGGATAAAAAAGAATCCGCAGTGCGAACCAAACAGAATATCAAAAGAATAGAGAAGTCCTTTAATGCTATAGCTATGTATAGGAGTGTACGTGTTATTTATAATGTGGATCATATATAAAAAAAACCGCCCATTGGCGGTTTTTTTTTAATGTAATTCTATGTCATATAAAACTTATACGTTACTAAGGGCTTCTGCCAACTCTGTCTTTTTGTTTCTACTTAAAGGAATGGAACGTCCACTAACTTCTACGTTTTTACTGTTGAATTTTTCAACTTTTTCCAAGTTTACAATATAGGACTTGTGAATACGCAAAAATTTATCTTCAGGAAGTTGTTTTTCAAAAGATTTCATTGTTGATAAGATTACGATATTGGCTTCATCTGTCACCAATTTAATGTAATCGCCTAAGGCTTCTATCCACTTGATATCGTTTAAGATAACCTTTCTTTTCTTTAGATTGCTCTTTACAAAGATGTGCTCTTCGTCTTCTAAAACTCTGTTTGCCTGCTCGTATTTTGCCACCGCTCTTTTCACGGAAGCATCAAAGCGTGCCATAGTAATCGGTTTATGTAAATAATCCGTTACATCATATTCAAATGCTCTAAGAGCATAATCGGGCTTACCGGTAATTAAAATTACCTGAGGACTGTTGTCTAGGGACTCGAGTAGGTCAAATCCTGTGATAATTGGCATTTCAACATCAAGAAAGATAAGATCTATCTCGTTGTTTTTAATACCATTCTTAGCTTCAATAGCATTGCTGTACTCCGCTACCATGGCTAAGTTGGGATGGTTGTTCACCAACTTTGCGACGGCCATCCTTTGCATGGACGAGTCGTCAACGATAATACTTCTTAACTTCATAAGGGCTGATTTGTGGGGTTAAATCATCGACAAAGATCAGTATAAACACGACAAACTGCAACAAAAGATGTAAACAATGCGGTGTTAACTGTGTAAATGGCAACGATTATAGATTAAGATTTGGTTTGTTCAATTTATATATTCTTCCTACCTATAACGAAGATTTTTCAGTTTTCTTATACTTATTTTAAAATAATGGCTATTTTTGCACTCCTTAAAACAAAATATATATTTATGAACCATTACGAAACTGTTTTCATTTTGAATCCCGTTCTATCTGATGTACAGATAGAGGAAACAGTTAAGAAATTCGAGGATTTCTTAATTAAGAATGGAGCCAAAATGGTCTCCAAAGAAAATTGGGGCCTAAAGAAATTGGCTTATCCCATCCAAAACAAGAAAAGTGGCTTTTACCACTTGTTCGAATTCACTAACACCGGCGAGGTAGTAAATCCCTACGAGCAGGAGTTTAGGAGAGATGAACGTGTTATGCGATTTTTGACCGTTAAGTTGGACAAACATGCAATATCATGGGCAGAAAGAAGAAGAACAAGAAACAAAACCGCTAAAGCTTAAGTATTATGGCAACATTACAACAACAGGCAAAAGGAAAGAAAGATGGGGAAATCAGGTATTTAACTCCATTAAATATTGAAACCAACACCAAAAAGAAATATTGTAGGTTTAAAAAATCCGGAATCAAATATGTTGATTACAAGGATGCAGACTTTCTTATGAAATTGGTAAACGAGCAAGGTAAATTGTTACCTAGAAGACTTACAGGAACTTCTTTGAAGTTTCAGAGAAAAGTAGCGCAAGCTGTAAAAAGAGCACGTCACTTGGCTTTAATGCCATACGTTGGTGATTTATTAAAATAAAAGAAAAGAATCATGGAGCTTATATTAAAAGAAGACGTACAAAACTTAGGTTTTAAAGACGACGTAGTAAGTGTAAAGAATGGATATGGTAGAAACTACCTTATTCCTAACAACTTAGCTGCTATGGCTACAGTATCTGCCAAGAAAGTATTGGCAGAGAATCTTAAGCAAAGAGCACACAAAGAGAAAAAGGTGGTTGATGCTGCTAGCAAAATAGCTGAAGCATTAAAAGCATTAGAACTAAAAATCGCATCAAAAACTGGTGCTGGTGATAAGCTTTTTGGATCTGTAACCGTTTCTGATTTGGCAGCAGCCATTGCAAAGGAAGGTCATGAGATTGACAAGAAGTTCATTAACATTCTAGGTGGTTCTGTTAAAAGAACTGGGCCTTATAATGCTCAGATTAGACTTCATAGAGAGGTTGTTTTAGATTTCCCTTTTGAAGTGATTGCTGAGAAGAAGAAGTAAGTTTATTAGAATTCTTACTACATTAAATATAGTAGACCGTTCAAACTTGTTTTGGACGGTTTTTTTTATGGGTTAGTTTTGTAGTTGGAGACCTTTGACGGTTCCGAGCAGCTTTGAAAGAAACCAAAGATTTTGAGGAACTATTGATTACCTCAAGAGTCTTACTTCTGTATTTGAAACATTTGGGCATGTATTTCTAACTTCAAATTACTGAATAATCATAAGCAAGATTTTAAAATAGTTTAATCTATTATAGTAACTGCACCCATCATTTCTTCTTCATTAGGTTTTTCGAACCAGGTTTCCATAAAGTCAAAGTTCTCTTTACTCACCTCAAATTCAAAAGTGGCACCTTTTTCCAAATTTCTTTTTAGTATTCTATTCCATCGGGTTTGTTTGGGGACATCTAAAAAATGAAGTATCAGTGCATACTTATGTTCGTTGGCAAAATTCACAAATTTCTTACGGTGTTCAAGTTTGGACAACCCCAAATCTAAAATAGCATCGGTATTTGTGTTTTCTAATTGTTTGACAAGGTCTAAAATCAATTTTTCCGAACGTTCAATGCGCTCTAAAAACCAATCCAGTCCATCTGTACTTAGTTTATCAGGAAGAAATAAGGTCTTGTTCCATTTATCGATTGAAAATAAGATTCCGTTAGTTTTGATTTTCAATTCGTTTGCATACGTAGTTTTTCCAGAACCTGTATTTCCGACTATAAGATGAATCATTTGGTTTTTTTATACTATTTTAAATAGTAGGATTTCTTCCAGTAATTAAAATACAACTTTTCTGCCAAAATCATTCGTTCTAAATGGTTTAGTAGCTGAACCTTTCAGTCAAATAAATCTGAAGATAAGTAGCGATCACCTCGATCACAGATAATGGATACAATAACTCCTTTTTCTAGTTGTTCGGCTAAACGCAATGCAACGGTGGTAGAACCGCCACTGCTCATCCCAGAAAAAATACCTTCCTCCTTGGCTAAACGCTTGGCCATAGCCCGGGCATCACCCTCACTGACTTCCATTACCGTATCCACTTTTTTGGCGTCAAATATTTTAGGCAGATAAGCTTTTGGCCATTTACGAATACCAGGAATTTTAGAACCATCGGTAGGTTGTACGCCTACGATTTGCACCTTGGAATTTTGTTCTTTCAAATACGTAGAAGTACCCATAATAGTACCTGTAGTACCCATAGAACTTACAAAATGTGTAACCTCACCTTTTGTATCCCGCCAAATTTCAGGTCCGGTCGTTTTGTAATGTGCCTTCCAATTATCTGGATTAGCAAACTGGTTTAACATGATGAAACCATCAGCTAAAACTTTGGCTTCAGCATAGTCTCTGGCGCCTTCTATGCCCACATCTGCTGGAGTGAGGGTTACCTTTGCGCCATAAGCTCTCATGGTCTGTACGCGTTCTTTGGTGGAGTTTTCCGGCATTACCAATTCAATATCCAATCCATAGACGCCGGCAATCATAGCTAGGGCAATTCCGGTATTTCCGCTAGTGGCTTCAATTAGTTTATCTGTCGGTTTGATACCACCATTTTCCAATCCACTTTTAATCATATTTAATGCGGCACGATCTTTTACGCTACCACCTGGATTGTGACCCTCCATTTTAAAGAGTAAGGTAACATTTGGGTTGGTGTTTAAGACACGGGAAACTACTAAAGGCGTATTTCCAATCAGATTAATAAGAGTATTAGGCATGCGGTAAAGTTTTTATTTTTATTTCTGGCGTATGGAATACCGTGGATTGGGCAGGTACCGATGCCGTTAACCACGCATTTCCGCCAATAACACTATTGGCTCCGATAACTGTGTTTCCTCCTAGAATTGTTGCATTTGCATAAATAGTAACATTGTTCTCTATTGTTGGGTGGCGCTTAATTTTTTGGAGGTGTTTAGCCACGTAGAGGCCACCAAGGGTAACCCCTTGATAAATTTTCACATGGTCTTTTATAACCGCTGTTTCGCCAATAACAACCCCAGTACCATGATCTATATGAAATGAGTTTCCAACCTGTGCGCCTGGGTTAATATCCACTCCCGTTTGTCTATGGGCATATTCTGTCATTAATCTAGGCACCAATGGAAAACCTACGGTATATAGTTCGTGTGCCAACCGATAAATAGCAATGGCATAAAAGCCAGGATAGGCCATATATACCTCTTCTATCGACAAGGAAGCAGGATCGCAATTTACGGTAGCTTCGGCATCCAAATTTAGTTTTTCTAAGATTTCCGGAAGTTTTTGCACATAATTCTCCCATACTTTTTTACACGGTTTTTCACTCTCCCAGCAGGCAAGCTCCACTAATTCGTCAAATTGTTGTTCCAGGATTTCTAAATTTTCAGGCACTGGGGTTTCAATATCAAAAAGAGTATAAAAAAGGGTGTCTGTGAAGGTTTCCGCTTGTTTCTTTAGCCTAAATCTTAAATTAGGTTGCTTCTTATGTTCGTTAATTTTTTCTATGATAGATTTATGTTGCATAGTCTTTGCTTAGGATTCAAAATTAACCATTAAATCAAAAGTGCTTGGCTGCAAATGGTTAACTTTAGCTTAAAATAGTAATACCTAAGTCGTATGTTAAATAGTGTAATTACTAAAGAGACCCTGCATTTCTTAAATAAACTTAAAAACAACAATAATAGGGATTGGTTTACGGAACACAAAAAAGAATTTAAAGTCCATGAAACCCAGGTAAAATCTTTTTTAGATGCTGTTCTTGAACACATGGGTTCGCATGACGAAATAGAAAAGTTGAAAGTGTTTCGAATTTATAGAGATGTACGTTTTTCTAAAGATAAAACACCTTATAAATATAATTTCTCTGGTTCCATGTCACGTGCTGGAAAAGAAAGGCGAGGCGGATATTACGTTCATTTACAGCCTAAGGGTAGTTTTATTGCAGCTGGATTCTGGAATCCAGAAAAGGAAGATCTTTTAAGAATACGAAAAGAGTGGGAGATAGATGCTTCCGATTTACGAGAAATACTTAGCAATGCCGAATTTAAGAACGTTTGGGGCGACATTGTGGGAGAGGAGCTAAAAACCGCACCGAAGGGATTTGATAAGGAAGACCCTAATATTGACCTTATACGCAAAAAGCAATTTATTTTTGTAAAAAACTTTACAGATAAACAAGTAACCTCACCAGAATTCGCGCAAATAGTAAACGAGGCATTTAAGGCTATACGTCCTTACTTTGACCTTATGAGCAATGTACTTGCCACCAATCTTAACGGAGAATCCTTATTTGAGTAATGCTGGTACTTCAAAAAACTGCATTTGGTCCTGTAAACGTTTTACAACCATACTCATCATCCTTTTATTCAAGGCAGATGAAGTAGTGCTATACTCTTGGTATTCCTCTAAAGTAAATTGACCTATAATTATCCCTTTTAAGGCATTACGATATTTGATATCCTTTTGAACCGCATTGGCAATATATTCCAAGCGCGCATCCTGTTTTAATTCGTAGAACCTATTTTTTGTCTTAACGATGTAATTTTGAAAAGAGGCCAAAAACAGGTCGTTTTGTAATTTTAGGATAGGGCGAAGGGTTTGGTTCTGAAAACGTTCAGCATCGCTCATATTGGGAAGTATTTTAGCAGATGTAATTTCTGGGCGTACTTCAAGCAGTTGTGCAGATCTCTCGTTCATGATTAGCATGTTTTTATAAAGATACCAAATAGGTTTATGTCCTCTTTTTACCTTTAGATAAGTTTTTAAAGGGTTATAAACATCCTTTTTGGGATATTGGATGGTAATTTACAGGATACAAAATCAAATTATCTTGAAAAATTGGAATGAAATCAAAAACATTATTGAATAATCAAATTTCAGATTGATAAAAATAATCTATTCAAATTACCGAATCACAATTAAAATGGCCTGATAGTTTACGTATTGGTAAATGTGCTTGTTAAAAAGAAATAGAGTGCAACAGCATACCGCTTTTCAATATAATTTTGAACTTTTAAAACTCCATTGCTATGAGATTTCATACCAGAAAATTAGTAAAGCCAGAAGATTTGAATTCTAACGGAACCCTGTTTGGTGGTAAAGTTTTGGCCTGGATTGACGAGGAGGCAGCCTTGTACACTATCGTACAATTGGAAAATGCAAAGATTGTGACCAAATATATATCTGAAATTAATTTTATGAGCGCTGCCGAGCAAGGCGATGTCATTGAAATTGGTATAGAAGTAGTCAAATTTGGAAAAACCTCATTGACCCTCAACTGTGAGGTCCGCCATAAAATGAACCATGAAACTATTGTTACCGTTGATAATATCATCATGGTAAACCTGGGAGAAGATGGAAAACCTACACCACACGGTAAAACTAAGATAGAGTTTGTGAAGGATCGTTTGGCAGCCGCAGAAGACAATTAACGCTGAGCTAATTTTTCGGCTACTGCCTGGACTTCGTCTAAGACCCTAAGTAAATTCCCGCTCCACAGCTTTTCAATTTCTTCCTCGGTATAACCACGTTTTACTAGTTCAAAAGTTACGTTGAAAGTTTCCGAGGCATCCGACCAACCTTCAATACCGCCACCACCATCAAAATCTGAACTAATACCCACATGATCTATCCCGATAAGGTCTACCATGTAGTCTATATGGTTTACAAAATCTGCAATCATTACACCTTTTGGGGCATTTGAATTATTGGCTGCTTTTTCTTTAGCAATACCCATAATTTTAGGATAATTTTCCCTGTATCCCTTCTTCTGTGCATCGGTTAAATTACTAATCTGCCATCGTTCAAACCATTCTACACCAAGTGAATCTGCTACTTGCTGATACACCTCTTTCATATATGCCGCTTTAGCTTCATGTTTTTGGGTATTCAGATACGAACTAAAAGCAACTGTTTGTACCACGCCACCGTTTTTCTTTATCAATTTTAGTTGGTCATCATCCAAATTTCTACTGTGGTTACACAAAGCACGTGCAGAGGAGTGTGAAGCAATAATTGGTGCTTTGGATAAAACCAACATTTGTTCCATGGCTACTTTGGAAGGGTGGGAAACATCGATCATTAAGCCTAGCCGGTTCATTTCCTTGACAGCTTCCTTGCCTAAATCACTAAGCCCGTTATGCAGCCAAACTGAATCCTTTTCTCCAGTATTGGAGTCAGAAAACTGACTATGGCCATTGTGAGAAAGTGAAATATAGCGAGCACCTAGATTATAGTAGTGCTCAAAGGATGAAAGATCTTCGCCTATCGGATAAGCGTTTTCCACTCCAATCATAGCTACTTTTTTTCCAGAGGCCACAATACGGCGTACATCATCCGAAGTCGTGGCAAGTTCTATTTTATTGGGGGCATATAGCTCACATAATCGATGGATTGCTGCAAATTTGTCCATCGCATTTTCCTTCGCATTTGCGTAGCCAGAAGCATTAAGGGAGTCTTGTCCGGTATACACAATCAACCAAGCAACATCCAAGCCACCCTCTTCCATTTTTGGTAAATTAATCTGTGTATCTAGGCGTTGAGTATAATTAATAGAATCGGTAAAATTCGCAATGTTTATATCGTCGTGCGTATCCAAAGTGATGGTATTTTCATGAATACGTTTTGCACGTTCCATTGTTGTTTCCTCTGCTTTGGTTTGTTTCTGATTACAGGAAAATAGGGTTAATGTGATAATTATGTAGCCAATTACTTTCATACGTGTATTTTTTAGACCTACAAATAAACCGTTTTCACAACAGAATTGGAAGCCTATAAAACATTTTATTGCCAGCGGCACCTTAAAAAGGGAATATTAGTATGAATTATACGATTGAAACCCTCGAAACTAAGGATCATTAATCTATGTCCAAAATAAAAACTAGAAACCTCCTAGGTCAACTTTCCAATTTGGAAACCTCTTTAAACGGTTTTTCATTTGATGAACTGAATGCGAAAGAAGCAAAGGAACTCAAAAACTCTTTCAATAGATTTAAGGTGCATTTGAATGCTCAAATATTCGGGTCTTCCGATGACTTGGAATCCAATGGGATTTCAGTAGAAAAAAAATCTACTCCAAATTATTCGCAAGAAAATAAACTTATAGCGCATGTAAGCCATGAAATAAGAACCCCTCTTAACGGCATTATAGGATTTACCAATCTGTTGAAGGAAGAGAAACTAACACCAAGCCAATTTAAAAAAGTAAATGCCATACAAACGGCTTCGTACTCTCTTATGGATATTATTAACGAAGTCTTGGAATACTCAAAACTTACTGCGGGAACCGAGGATTTTGACACAATTGATTTTAACCTACATGGATTGATAAAGGATGTTATGTTCCTTTGCCAAACTTTGATCATAGATAAATCAGTCTCATTAAAAATAAATATAGCACCAAGTATCCCTAAAATTCTTGTAGGTGACCCTTCAAAACTATCACAAGTATTATTGAACCTGTTGGGCAATGCGATAAAATTTGTTGAAAAAGGACATATTAAACTATCTGTAGGTCTTAAAGAGATGAAAGAAGATATCTATGCTTTGGAATTTTTAGTTGAAGATACCGGTATTGGAATGTCTCAAGAACAATTGGAGATTATATTTGAAAGTTTTAAGCAAGCGGAAAAGGATACCTTCCAGAAATATGGAGGTTCTGGGCTAGGACTCAGTATTGTAAAGGAAATCATTGAAAAACAAGGTGGAAATATAGAAGTGAAAAGCAGTTTAGGCGTAGGAACCACTTTTGAATTTCAAATTCCCTTTAAAAGAGGTAAAATAACCAATATTCTTAGGAATAAGCCAAAGACCATTAGTGTTCAAAAAGGACTTAAGCTTTTAGGGGGCACTAAAATTCTAGTGTTTGAAGACAACGAATTAAATCAACACTTAATTAGCGAACAACTTAAGAAATGGGATTGTAAAACTTTTGTTACTGAAAATGCTAGTGAAGGCTTATCCATTTTAAAAACAGAAGCAATAGACATTGTGCTAATGGACTTAAAAATGCCAGGAATGAGCGGCTTTGAAGTTTCGGAAAGGATACGTGCCCTAGCGGATGACAAGATAAATCAAATTCCCATAATTGCCTTTAGCGCTGATTTTACAGCACAAGATCAGGAACGTTGCCAAACGTCAGGAATTAACGATTTTTTATTGAAACCTTACACCTTAAACGAGCTGATGATTAAACTACTAAAAAGGAAAAAGGAGCGAAATTTAACGCAAGCCAGCCTTAAATTACTAAAACAAGAAATCATAGTAGCGGATAAAAAAGACACCGTTAACCTTACTCCTATACTGAAGGAATGTTACAACGATATTAATATGTTAGAAGAGTTAGTTAGACTATTCAAACAGAATGCTTACGAATTTATTGGTGCCGTGAAAATTGGTATTTCTAACCAGAATTTTAAAGATGTGTATTTGGCGGCCCATAAAATAAAGAATGGGTTGTCCCTCATGAATACTAAGGAATTAAAAAAACTTGTTATTGGTATTGAGGATAGTTGTAAAAAGGAAGTAATGCCACAAGTGGAAGAGTTATTTCAGCAATTCTTAATGCTATATCCTCAAAATGAAGAAATGATTGATGTGGAATTGGCCAAATTAAAAGATAGCTAGTATGGAAGAAAGAACCATACTTTTAGCCGATGATGATGAGCTTCTTGCGTCTTTATTACATTTTAGACTTAAAAAGGCAGGATATAATGTGCATCATGTTATAGACGGCAAAGAGGTAAAAGAATACCTGTCTCATACCATGCCAGATATTATCGTGAGCGATATCATGATGCCCTATTTTTCTGGTATAGAACTTATAAACTATGTAAGAGAAGAACTTTCATCACAAATACCTATTATAATTATATCATCTGCCGGTAACGAAGAAAACGTGCTTAGCGCTTTTGAATTAGGTGCTAACGATTTTATTTCTAAACCTGTAAGTCCTTCGGAACTTGTGGTTAGGATAGCAAGGGAACTAAAAAAAATTAATATTTGACATACTTCCCCAAAACATATACGTTAAAGGCTCTAATCAGTGCTCCCAAAATCCCTACGGATTTTCTTTGGGGGCTTTCGCTGTTTTTTGTTCTACTGGCGCTAGTGTACTTTGCATCTGTCTTCTTTTTTAGGAATAGACTTTCAAGGCGGGGAAAACTCATAATGGCGAAACGAAAGATTTTTTCCCCAATGATTTCTGAATTTCTATTTTATGAAGAGAATTCCGAAAAGAAAGAAAAAATTAATTATATCGATTTAAAAATCCAAATAAGGGAGCTTATAAAAAATCGTTTTGAGCGTGATGTGCTTACTACTGTTCTACTTGATTTACGAAAAGATGTATCGGGGAATACTAGATTGGAACTTTTGCGTATCTACCAAGATTTGGAACTTCATAAGGATGCCTATAAGAAAATGAATAGCTGGCGCTGGGAGCAAGTATCAAAGGGAATTTATGAGTTGACTCAAATGGACGTGAAGGATTCATACATGACAATAACGAGGTTCATAAATGACAAGCGACCAACTATTAGAAAACAAGCAGAAATAGCAACGGTAAGTCTAAAGGAAGAAGGGATTAATTATTTTCTAGACCACACCCGATTTAAGATATCCGAATGGCAACAATTAAAACTATTGGATGTAATTAGAAATAAAAGTGATTTTATCCCGCCACCGTTTAGACTTTGGCTTACTTCAAAAAATAGCCATGTAGTATTGTTTGCCCTAAGGCTTATAAAATATTATAACCAAAACGATGCGAGTGCCTCCTTAATAGAATTGTTGCGTCATCGGGATAATCAGATTAAAAAGGAAGCTATTTTTTGCATTCGGGATTTTAACGTTACGGATGCAGTCCCAGAACTTAAAAAAATCTTCTGGAAATGTACCACAAATGTAAAAATGTACATTCTAGAGGCCCTATCCCAATTAGGAACCGATGAGGATATTGGCTTTATAGAAACTATTGTACAAAACGAAATGGCTTTTACCGTAAAGGGAAAAGCCATAAGTGCATTAAATACGATACGTCCAGAAGGGGTCTTGCCAACAAGGGATCTTGTGCCTAAAGAAGATTTTAATAACTCCGTTCCCCAACCAGAATCTGATGTTCTAGCTCGTGAAAACCCGTTAGAGCTTGAAGAGGATGAGGAACAAAATGAGATTAAAAATATCCTTGTGAATTATGAGGTAGTAAGCGTTAAGGTTGAAGGCGATAAGAAGACCACTTTGGAAATTACATCCGATGAGATTTCATTTTTACCTGTAGTAACCGATGCTATAAAAGAAACACCAAAGACAGCTTCCCAAGTAGTGATTAAAGAGGAAGCAACATTTTCATCACTGTCTGACATAATTGTAAATTTTGAAGAAGTTTTTCCTTTAAAGGAAGAGGATGAGCTGAATTTTGAATTTTTACCTATAGTGATACCACCTACTATTGATAAAGACACAGAGAATTCCCATCATGACCTCCTTGTGATTTTCGAAGAGATTACCGGAATACAAAAAAATAAGGAAGAACCTACTGAAGATGAGAATTTACTGCAAGAATTACCCGTAACCTTTGAAGTATTAGAAATCATGAAGGAAGTCACTGATATTATAGGACAACAGGAAAAGACACTTGAAAAGACAAAACCTGCAACTAATAGTACTAATCAACAACCTGAAATCCTCTTTACAGATGCTATTGCCACTAATGATTTAATAAACTTTCCTGTGATTTATGAAGAGCTTAAGACCAAAACTGTTCCACAAGTAGAAGAAACTAATCTGGAAATAGAGTGGTCTACCGCGTTTGAATCCAGAGATGAAATTTCTGTTATAACGGAAAGGATTGCGCAGACAAAAAAAATGGTACAAGAGAACTATACAATTCCTAAACCTCTTTTTTATACAGATTCCATATTGTCAGCTATTGTACTCGTAGAAGACATAGCGGAACTAGGTGACTATAGAGAAATCCCGTATTTGAAAAAATTATTAAACAAAAAGGAAAACGTTTTAATTTCTAATAGAATATCTGAAATTATCAAATCATTTTCCATAACCGATACTGCTTTAAATGGAAGTAAGGACATTGAACCCGAACTACGCCAAAGTGTGTTTCAAACTCTTTTTGAGATAAGCGATAATGAGGCTCAAATTATACTATTAAATGAAATTTCAGAAGTTGGGGATGAACAAGAAATTGCGATGTTACATACTTTGACTTTAAGTAAAGACCCTCAAGTAAAGCATGCAGTGCTTTTAGCCTTGGAAAAACTAACAGCTAGAGCTTTGATTAATACGGAAACCAAGGTATTAGCCGATTTTGTTTCGATGGACGAAATTGTACGCCAAGAAAATTTAGATGAAGAAGATAAGCTAATGATCAACTTTGAACTTGAATCACCTTCAAACAAGGAGGCTTGGACAAAAAAAGATCAGAATATGGATGAGTTTTATGGTAATACCATATTTGATCATTTATGTGCTATGTCTACCAAACTATATGATAAGAAATAATGAGTAGTGGAACATTCGATATCATTCTTGAGTATATAAACATTGTTTTTTTTGTGTTTACCTTAATGCTATTCTTATTGTTCATAGGTATGGGGTACTTTTCTACTAGAAATTCTATTCACTACAAGAATAAAAATAGTTTTGGAGATATGTCAAAATTGATGGCATCTCCATTGGCCCCAAGTATTACGATTGTAGCTCCAGCCTACAATGAAGGTCTTACCATTGTAGAGAACATACGTTCCTTAATGTCCTTGCGGTATGTAAATTATGAAGTAATGGTGGTCAATGACGGAAGTAAGGACGATACGTTACAAAAAATGATATCTGCTTACGACCTGGTAAAAATAGAACAGGAAATTGATCCTAATTGGCAATCAAAACCTATAAGAGGAATCTACAAATCTCCACATAAGGCTTTTTCTAAATTAACCGTTATAGACAAGGAAAACGGTGGAAAGTCGGACGCCTTAAATACTGGAATGGCGCTATCATCAAATCAATATATAGGATGTATTGATGTTGATTGCCTTTTGTTGCCAGATGCGCTCCTACATGTTGTTAAATCGTTTTTTCAACGTTCGGAAAAGAAGGTGATTGCCGTTGGAGGTGTTATACGTGTTGCCAACTCCTGTATCATACAAGGTGGACAGCTAGAGGAGATTAGGCTTCCAACGAACTGGCTTGCACGATTTCAGTTACTAGAATATACACGTTCGTTTATTTTGGGTAGGATGGCCTGGGGAAGAATAGATAGTTTACTCATTATTTCCGGAGCTTTTGGTTTTTTTGATAGGGAAATTGCCTTAGCCGTTGGCGGGTATGACACCAATACTGTAGGTGAGGATATGGAAATCGTATTTAAGATGCGGCGGTACATGCATGAACGCAAGCTGCCTTATACCATTGAATACATTCCAGACCCACTTTGCTGGACAGAAGTGCCCGAAGATGCAAAAATACTAATTAACCAACGCGATCGTTGGGCTCGCGGTAATTTAGAAACACTTTTTAAACACAAGGATATGTTCTTTAACCCCAAGTTTGGCAGGTTGGGAATGTTGAGTTATCCTTATTGGTTTTTTTATGAATGGTTGGCTCCACTGTTAGAGTTTTTTGGATTTTTCACTATCATACTATTCTATTGGCTAGGAATCCTCAATTGGGAGTTCTTTTTAGCCATAACAGCATCGGTTTATATTTTCTCGGTCATGTTCTCCTTTTATGCCATTTTATGGGATGTATATTCCTATAATGAATATAACAAAACCAAGGATATTCTTATTTTAATGTTCTGCTCGTTAATTGAACCTATTGTTTATCATCCGGTAATGGTATGGGCGGCCATACGCGGTAATTATAAAAAACTGTTTAAGATAAAATCGGGTTGGGGCACCCAGGTGCGAAAGGGCTTTGCAAAAGCTAGTTAATTATGCAGATACAGGAGAATAACATATCGAACAGTAAAACACTAAAGGATTATATTCCTTTGGTAATTACTTTCTTTGTAGGCTTGATTTTTTTATCGGTCTATCAGAACACGGTACTGTATTTTACAGGTGTATTAGATACTGCGGTTAACCAAAGTTTTTTTATTCTAATACTACACCATCTTGGTTACGCATCGGTCTGTTCGGTGCTGTTAGCCTTCGTCTTTAATTTTCTAGAAAACAAAAAATCAAATCTTGGTTTTAAAACGGTACGCTATATTTTGGCTGTACTTCTGATAGTAGAGTGCCTTTTAGTAACCTACTTTATTAGTAATTATGAGCCTTTTGGAGCTAATGGTATACCGAGTTCCAATGCTGGAGATATACAATTTTCGGTTTTATTACCATTTATAAGTATAACTACTACCTTAATCTGTTGCCATTTTATATATCGTTATACCGCGCCCTTATACAGCGTAATCAGCAGAATGTACCCATTTACAATTATTCTGTTCAGTTTGTTTTTAGCTACACTTTATTCCGACCGAAAACCTATTAACGAAAACAAGACACAGTACCTTTTGGAAGACATCTATTCCTACGTTTTTGAGGAAGATAGCTATGAGGGCATTGAAGAATATCCGTTAGCACGTCCATATATTAAACAAAACAACCTAAGTACTTATTTTGACTTAAAGGAGGAAAAACCTCATATAAAATTAATTATAGTAGAGGGACTGGGAAAAGAGTTTGTGGATACCAAGGGCAGTTATAATGGTATAATGCCCCATTTAAAGGAAATGGTTTCCGAATCCTTGTACTGGCCTAATTTTTTAAGTAATACAGGCGAAGGCGAGGCAGCTTTACCTTCCGTAATTGGGTCCTTGCCCTATGGCGAAGCTGGTTTTACGAAAATTGAAAACTTCGTCCATAGGCATACATTGTACAGTATTCTGAAAAAAAACGGTTACGAAACCTCTTTCAACTACGGAGGAAACAGCGCATTGAACAGTTATGATAAGTTTCTCGTGCAAGAGGGAGTTGACCGTATCTTGGATAAAACAGTATTTGGCAAGGCCTATAAACTACAGGAAGAAGACGCTGCAGGAAACACCTTAGGCTACCCAGACGATGCCCTGTTCCATCGTTATTTGGATGAACCGAAACCAGCTAGCAATAAGCCCAAATTAGAAGTGTTCTTAACACTAAGTACCAAAGCACCTTATACTATACCTAACGCGGGGGTTTATGAAAGAAAAGTAGAGCAATTACTAGCCAATTCCACTACTGATAAAAAAACAAACCGATTTATAGAACATAATTTGGAACTCTTTGCGAGCTATAGCTATGCGGACGACGCCTTACATTCCTTTTTTGCAGAGGAAAAAAAATCAAAAGAGCATGATAATACCATTTACATAATCACCGGTAGCCACCTTAACCGTAATATGCCTTCAGAAAATGCTATAAAACGATATCAGGTCCCGTTACTCATTTATAGCCCCTTGTTAAAAAATGGTGCTGAGATTAAAGAATTGGCTTCACATGCAGATATCGCTCCGTCGCTTATAGCCTTATTAAACAATAGCTATTCTTTAGAAGTTCCTGAAGTAGTTGCCTGGTTGGGTAAAGGATTAATGAGCAAAAAGGTTTCTCACCGCAACAAGGAAATACCCTTGTTTAGAGGAGCTAATAAGATTCAAGATTTTGTATACAATTCCTATTTGATATCGGATGGGGATATTACTGAATTAGATTTGAATTTAAATTTTAAGGACAATGAAATCGATAGGGATAGCCTAGTAATGGTAAAAAATAGATTCATCATTAGTAAATCGGTAAACAAGTATGTGACCCAGAAAGACAAAATTATCCCTAGTACTATTTCTCTCATTGCCAATGACAAACGAGCGTTTACCAAGAGCGAAATGATATGGTTACAAAGTATTTTTAACGGTAAAGACTTTGACAATGCGTACACCACTGCAAGAAATCTTGCCATTGATAAGGATTGGAACCGAGCTTTGTTGTTAAGTGAGTTTATAATATCCCAAATACCAAGGCATGCAGATACGGAAATTCTTATGGGACGCATATACTCATGGCAAAAGCAGTATGGTAAGTCAGTTAGTATCTTAAAAGAAGTAGTCAGGAAATATCCAGAATATGCAGATGGGTATTGTGCGTTATTGGATACGTATTTCTGGTCAAATACAGAACAAAATTTAGCCCCACTGATAAATCAAATAGAAAGACTCAAAATAAACGATGTTTTACTTACGGAAAAAGTACTTCGTATAAGTGATTTAAGCAACTCCAAGGAAACGCCAATAGCAAAATTGCAAATGCAATGATAACAAAACATCTAGTTATTCCCGTTTTGTTACTCTTTGCCCTTAAGGGCCTCAGTGCACAGGAGTATACGTATACTGGTAATCCTGATCTATCATACCTTACGGCAAGGGACTTGGCTTTTGAAGGCAATCGAAGTGAAGCAAGGGACACTTTAGTGCAAGTACTTACGAGGTATCCAGATTATGTAGACGTGCATTGTCTTTTGGCAAAAACCTATAGCTGGGACCAGGAATTTGATGAAGCTCGCTTACAGTTTAATAAAATTATAAGTAAAGAGAAAGGAAACAAAGAAGTATGGGTTGGTGCTATAAAAAACGAGCAGTATGCTGAAAATTTAAACATAGCACTTGGTTTAGCAAACAAAGCTTTGCTATACCTTCCAAAGGATAACGACATACTTGCCCTTAAAAGAGATATCGTATTGCAAATAGAAAATGGGCAATTGTTACAAAACAAGCTTAAAGCAACCAAGGTAGCGGAAGAAAGAAAACAATCCTTTACTTTATACATGGAAGGCGAGGTTTTTGACCAAGTGCTGGACCCAATGTATTATGGGGCTTTGGAATATAAAAAGGAGACCAAATGGGGCGTAATATTGCCACGCATTAATTTTCAAAGGCGGTTTAATATCAATGGAATACAGGCAGAAGTGGATGCCTATCCTAGAATTTCTAAATCGCTCAGTGGTTATGTTAATTATGGATTTTCTACATCGGAAATTTTTCCAAAACATAGGGTAGGGGTAGAAGTACTAAAAGAACTGCCAAATGCGATGGAAGCATCACTGGGAATAAGGTACTTGTCGTTTTCCGAAGATGAAGCAACACTGTTAACAGGAAGTTTTGGATTGTATAGAGGTAACTACTACGTCTCTTTGAGGCCGTTTGTTGTGCCTGATGCGGAAAAAGGAATTGGTCTATCGGGCGGTCTTTTGGTACGGCGTTATCTAAAGGATGGCAATAATTATCTAGGAATGAACTTAGGCTATGGCTTTGATACAGAAATGAATCAATTTATAGTAGATGGAGAATTATTAGCACAAACCTTATTATACTTAGAATCACAACGGATACGTTTTGAGTATCAATTTACCTCTTCAAACAACATCAACCAATATAAAGCGACTATAGGTGTAAACCGTCAGGAGCTTCCTTTTAGCTCTGGTGAATTCTTTTTGTCGGTCACGGCTGGACTATCCTATCAAGTTAAATTCCAGTAATCTACCAGTTTCTAAGGTACGCGATTCAGTCATAAGATTCGTATTAACTTCCAGGGCTACAAAAAGATAGATGACTTACCGACGATAAACTATGCTTTTACAACAAAAATAAATGGTTACACCACAATTAATTGTGCACAGCAAGTGTTTCGTTTAAGTTTACGCTGTAATTTACGAATACCCAAATCTAATTACTAATCAACATATAACCTATGCTTTACGACACCTACGGAGAGGAATATTTAGTGTTCCTACAAGATTTAAATGAAATTTTAAGCCTTAACGAATTAGCGGAATTGGATTATATGTAGTCCTTTTCTAATGAACCCAAAACCTTTACTTATGGCCTATCAAAACCAAGACAACAATTCTTATCAGAATTTTATTCAAGACTTAAATGATATACTTGTAGATTTTAATATCAGCAAGTTGTCCTATTCTTAGTTAAGTGTTTACTATTTATAAAGAAAAAGCACCTTCTATAAAGAAGGTGCTTTTTCTTTATAATTAAAAGACTACTATCCTAAATAAGTCTTCAATAGTTTACTTCTAGAATTATGTCTCAATTTACGAATCGCTTTTTCCCTAATCTGTCGTACCCGTTCTCTCGTAAGATCAAAAGTTTGTCCAATTTCAGCTAAGGTCATGGACTGCTGGTCGCCTATTCCGTAATATAATTTTACAACATCAGCTTCCCTAGGAGACAAGGTATCAAGAGCTCTGTTGATTTCAGTATTCAAAGATTGTTGTAGTAGTTGATTATCTGGCCTAGGAGATTCTGAGGAACGCAATACGTCATAAAGGTTAGAATCTTCCCCTTCTCGCAAAGGTGCATCCATAGAAACGTGTCTTCCTGAATTCTTAAGCGACTGTTTAACTTCAGTCACCGTCATTTCCAACTCCTTTGCTATTTCCTCCGCGGATGGCGGACGCTCATGCGTCTGCTCTAAATAAGAAAAGGTTTTTTTAATTTTGTTGATGGAGCCAATCTTGTTTAATGGTAAACGAACCACTCTGGATTGCTCTGCTAATGCTTGTAAAATGGATTGCCTTATCCACCAAACTGCGTAGGATATAAACTTAAATCCTCTTGTCTCATCAAAACGCTTTGCTGCTTTTACAAGGCCTAAATTTCCTTCGTTTATTAAATCGGGTAGTTTTAATCCTTGATTTTGGTATTGTTTTGCAACCGATACTACAAACCTTAAGTTCGCAATTGTTAATTTCTCTAATGCAATTTGGTCGCCTTTACGTATTCTTTGCGCTAGTTCTACTTCTTCATTAGCGGTAATCAAATCTATTTTGCTGATATCTTGCAGGTACTTGTCCAAAGACTTCGATTCGCGATTCGTTACCTGCTTGATAATCTTAAGTTGCCTCATATATCTCTGTGTATGATTAGTAATTCTACCAAGGTACATGATACATTTTTATTGCGTCTTATCCAAAAGTAAGGACACTTAATTATACATATTTTATGAGCTTTTAAGATTATATTCGATGAACTGCTAGATGTTTCAAGGCAAACCTTATTTTTGAGTATATAATTATTTATGAGTAAAAGAGCCTTAACGAAGTACCTTTCGGAATTGCCCAGAGCGGAACTGGAGCTTCAATTGATAGATTTATATAATCGTTTTCCAGACGTTAAAATATATTACGACTTTATCTTCAATCCAAAAGAGGATAAACTTGTTCAGGCGGCTAAGACCAAAATTTCTAACGAGTATTTTCCCCTAAAACGGAAGCGGCCAAAAGCCCGTAGATCTGTGGCTCAAAAATATATAAAGCACTTTTTGAAATTGGGAATGGAATCAAGTTTGGTGGCTGACATCATGTGTTTTAACCTGGAAATTGGGCAGACTTTTGCTGTAGACCACAAAGTTCCTGATGCTTTTTATAAGAGCATGGCTAATTCTTTTACCGAGATGACGCATTTTGTTTCTCAAAATGGGTTGCTTTCAGAATTTAAGGAGCGTATTGTTAAGACGTACCAACACACACAAACGGAAAACTGGCCTTTTGGGGAAGAATTCTCAAAAGCTTTAGATATATTGGATTAAATGGCAATAGTAATCATTAGACAGGACGGTAAGATAGACCTTTGGAAAAATGCACTAATACTGGCAAATCCAGGGTTAAAAGTATATAGTTATTTAGAAGAACATCCCAGAGATAAAATAACAATGGCACTCATTTGGAAACATCCTGAAGGGACTTTGGCTGTTTATCCGAATCTTGGGTGTATAGCATCTGCCGGGGCAGGAGTAGATTACATTTTTGAGGATACAACGGTTCCAAACCAGGTGCCTATTACCAGAGTGGTAGATCCATATTTGGCAAGTGACATGTCTGAACATGTGCTTACTAGTATTCTTGCAGAGCTCAAGAATTTTAACACCTATAAAGTTCAGCAATTAAGAGGCGAATGGAAACCGAAGTATTACCAACGTATTGCCGATGTAACTGTTGGGGTTTTAGGTTTAGGAGAACTAGGCGCGCTAACAGCAAAGGACTTGGCGAATTCTGGGTTTAAAGTACAGGGGTGGTCTAGAAGCCAAAAATCCATTGAAAACGTCACTACCTACTTCGGAGAGAACGGATTAGTAGCATTTTTGAAGAACACGGAATTTTTGGTCTGCCTATTGCCCTTAACACCGGATACGATAGGAATATTAAATAAAACACTATTTGCCCAACTCCCCAAAGGGGCTTATATAATTAATGTGGCACGTGGCGGTCATTTGGTGGATGATGATTTATTAAAATACTTGGACAATGGTCATTTGTCGGGTGCGTGTTTAGATGTCTATCATCAGGAACCACTGCCAATTACACATCTATTCTGGAAACATTCAAAAATTTTTATGACTCCTCATTACGCCAGTGTATCGGATACCAATTCGGTAATTCCGCAGATATTGCGCAACTATAGGAACCTAAAGGAAAGGAAAAAACTGAACAATATTGTAGACCGTGAAAAAGGATATTAATAGCTGTAACAGATTTGAAATCCTAAATATTAAAGTTAACTACTATTAATAGTAGTTTTTAAATTTAAAGAAAATAAAAAATACAATTACAAAAAATTAGACCTTGTGCTTTCGGGATTAGTACAAATATGCTATTCTTATTTTGAAATTGAACCTGTATGTGATTTTTTAGTCACCAACTTCTCACTAACAACAACAAAATTTGCATCCGCAAAGTCCGGTATTCATAGTTTTTGCTATTTCCAATCGGTAATATTTCGTTTACCCATAAAAATCTGCTAATTTTGTAAGGTTTTTGCGTTTTTATTCAATCTAAAATTTTTAATATCCTTTTGAAATCACCAAAAGACACTACCGAAAAGACGTTATATAATTATCAAGAGGAAGATTTAAATACTATTTTCAAGTATTTAGAGGACAATCCGGATCATTCAAATTTATTGTACCAATTACCTACAGGTGGGGGAAAAACCGTTGTCTTCTCGGAGATTGCCAGACGTTATATCGAAAAGACGCAAAAAAAAGTTGTCGTACTTACCCACCGGATAGAATTAAGTGCCCAGACTTCTAAAATGTTACATGGCTTTGGTGTAAACAACAAAATCATAAACAGCGAAATAAAGGAACTTAAAGATCAGGACGAGTTCATGTGTTTCGTGGCTATGGTAGAAACCTTGAACAATCGTTTACAAGAAGAAAAAGTAGAGATAAATAATATTGGATTGGTCATTATTGATGAGGCCCACTACAATTCCTTCCGAAAGCTTTTTAAGTATTTTGAAAATTCAACCATCATTGGGGTAACCGCTACACCTTTAAGCTCCAATATAAAGCTTCCTATGAAGGACAACTATAAAAAGTTGATCGTAGGGGAAAGTATTAGCTCGTTGATAGCAAAAAAATTCTTGGCTAAAGCGAACATGTACAACTATGATGTTAGCTTACAAAGTCTAAAACTTGGAGTCAACGGAGACTATACGGTTAAATCTTCTGATGAGCTCTATGGTAACCATAGTATGTTGGGCAAATTAGTATCTGCATACACCGAAATTGCCTTAGGTACCAAAACGTTAATTTTCAATAATGGAATAAACACCTCGCGTTATGTCTATGAAACCTTTAAAAAGGCAGGCTACAACATTAGACATTTAGACAATAAAAATAATGCTACAGAACGAAAAGAAATATTGGAGTGGTTCTCTGAAACTCCGGATGCAATATTAACCTCAGTAAGTATTCTTACCACTGGCTTTGACGAGCCATCGGTGGAAACTATAATTCTAAATAGGGCTACACGGTCCCTAACATTGTATTTTCAAATGATTGGTCGTGGTTCTCGTTATTTACCACACAAAGAAGATTTTACGGTGGTAGATATGGGGAACAATGTTGCCCGTTTTGGCATGTGGAACGCCGCGGTTGACTGGCAGGAAATTTTTCATTTTCCAGATTTTTATTTAGAAAACATTAAGAACGATGAGGAAATAGAACGTGAGTTCGTTTACGAAATGCCTCAAGAATTACGGGACCAATTCACCAAATCGGAAACCATAGAGTTTGATATAAAAGCAGAATATAAAAAGAGTTTCGCTAACGGGGAGAAATCTAAATTGGTATTGGAGCGAAGTATAGAACAGCATGCACAGATATGTGTAGAGAATGCGGAAGATGTTTTCGATGCCAGAATTCTAGCAAAGAAGTTAAAAGAGGAAATTACCTATCGTGTACGGCAGTATTCGTATTGTATAATGAACAATACCAAGAATTATAAGGAGTGGTTGGAAGAAGATTACGAACGAAAACTTAGAAGTAATATTTCGAAGAAGTTTGCAGCCAAAATGTGATGTATACCGACGCTCGGGGAATAGCGAATAGCTAAAAAAACAACAATCTACTATCGACCCAATGCGTAAAAAAGAGAATAAAAAACTCCTCATTATAGGATGGGGATGGCCACAGCCAAATGCAACGGCAGCGGGGGTGAGATTGCTACAATTAGCAGAGTATTTTTTAAACTTTGGTTACCTAGTTACTTTTGTTACTACCGCTAACGAGAATGAATATGCCGAAGATTTAAAATGTTTGGGTATCCAAACCAAGCAGGTGTTTTTAAACTGCGACTCGTTCGATGGATTTATAACCGAACTCCAACCTGAAATTGTACTTTTTGACCGATTTCTAACCGAGGAACAATTTGGATGGCGGGTTACGGCCCAGATTCCGAATGCTCTTCGAATTCTAGATACCGAGGATTTACACTCCCTACGCTATGTTCGTGAGCAGTGTTTTAAACAGCATATTCCTTTTTCTACAGAAAGATGGCTACAGGATGATAAGACCAAACGAGAAATTGCCAGTATCTACCGTTGTGATTTATCCCTTATTATTTCTGATTACGAGATGCAATTGCTGGAACAAATTCTGGATTCTAATTTAGATGTACTACACCATCTTCCCTTTATGCTAGACAGGTTGGACATACCACTAATTACTCCCAATTTTGAATCCCGAAGCGATTTCATATTCATAGGAGGTGGAAAACATGCTCCAAACATTGATGCAATTAAATATCTTAAAAATGATATTTGGCCTAAAATAAGAAAACAGTTACCAAATGCTAGTATGAATATTTACGGCGCTTATCTGCCGCAACAGATTCAAGAGCTTAACGATAACCAGACCAGATTTTGTATTCATGGGAAGATAAAAAATGTACAGGAGGTTATGAAATCAGCAAAAGTGTGTTTGGCTCCTTTGCGATTTGGTGCGGGTATTAAAGGGAAATTGTTGCAAGCAATGCAGTTTGGTACCCCAAGCGTTACTACGAAAATAGGTGCCGAGGGAATGCACGGTAAAATGGATTGGAACGGAAGTATTACCGACAATGAAAAAGATTTTATAAATGCTGCCATTGATTTATATAAAAATAAAACCAAATGGGAACAAGCTCAAAATAATGGATATGAACTAATACAATCCCGTTACAATAAAACTGATTTAGAAAAGCAGCTTTCTTTCAAAATCACTTATCTGCTAAACCATCTTGAAATACACCGTAGTCAAAACTTCATAGGAAGCCTTCTGCATCACCAAACGATGAATAGTTCTAAATACATGGGGAAATGGATACAAGAGAAGAATAAACATTCGTAAGTAGATTAGAATGTTACCTAAACAGGTACTTGCCTACTATAGTTTAGTTTTTAAGCTCGTGTTTTATTAGAACTTCAAGATAGGCGATTGTATTTATTAAGTATTTACGGTCATTAGTTATGGTAGACATGGCAATGGCACCTTGTATCATCGTTAATAATTGTTTTGAAAATTGCAATGGAGTAACAGCAATCTTTATTTCCTGTTTATTTACTCCAGTTTCGATAACCAAGGCAATCTTGCCCTCTATCTCCTTGATAGTTTCTTTAGAAGCCGCTGCCAATAATTTGTTGTTATGCTGAGCATCCATGCCTACGTTCAAAACTGGGCATCCTCCAATGCCTTTTGTAAATGAGTCATAATTTTTATAAAAACTTGTTAGCTTAGATAGCTTATCTAAAGCGGTACCTGGGGCATTCAACTCGGCATCTATTGCGTCTATCAATAGTGTTCGATTATATTCAAAGGCAGAGAGTGCCAGGGCTTCTTTATTCTCGAAATTACCATAAAGCGCCCCCTTTGTTAGGCCAGTAGCCTCGGTTAAATCACTCATGCTGGTTCCTATATAACCATGTTTGTTGAAAATTGGGGCTACAGTTTCAATAATAAAGGATGTAGTTCTTTCGGCTTTTGTGGACATCAACAATCTATTTTCTACGAATATAAAAAATCTATACTGTACGGTATAAATTGTTAATAAAAAAAGCGTCCAAAAATAATCTTTGGACGCTTTTTTTATCTTTTATTTTAATTCAATTTAATACTATATCAATTTTAACTCACCAAATCGTTCTGGTTTCTAAAAACTAATTCATCATCAAACGCATCTAACAAAATGATACTGTCCGCTTTAATTTCGCCACTTAAAAGGGACTTTGACATATTATTGAGCACTTCTTTTTGTATGGTTCGTTTCACCGGTCTGGCTCCAAATTGTGGTTCATAACCCTTGTCCGCCAAGAAACTAATAGCTTCCTCGGTTGCATCTAAAGTAATGTTCTGTTTGTTCAGCATCTTTTTTAACCCTTCTAGTTGCAACTTGACAATCTCATGGATATTCTCCTTGCTTAGCGGTGTAAACATGATAATATCATCTATCCTGTTCAAGAATTCTGGGCGTATCGTCTTATTCAAAAGACCCATGACTTCAACTCTTGCAGCTTCTGCCGCACTAAAACTATCATTAGAGTTTTCAAATTTTTCTAAGATAATTTGACTGCCCATATTACTGGTCATAATAATGATGGTATTCTTAAAATCGGCCACTCTGCCTTTATTATCCGTTAGCCTTCCTTCATCCAATACCTGTAATAGGATATTAAAAGTATCTGGGTGTGCCTTTTCAATTTCATCTAAAAGTACAACAGAGTAGGGGCGTCTTCGAACGGCTTCCGTTAACTGTCCGCCTTCATCATAACCAACATATCCTGGGGGTGCACCTATCAATCTGCTCACCGAGTGTCGTTCTTGGTATTCGCTCATATCTATTCTGGTCATGGCATTCTCATCATCAAAGAGATACGCAGCTAAGGTCTTTGCTAATTCGGTTTTTCCAACACCTGTAGTACCCAAGAACAAGAAGGAACCAATAGGTTTTTTCATATCCTGTAAACCGGCTCTACTTCTTCTGATGGCATCCGATACTGCCTGGATAGCCTCGTCTTGTCCTACAACACGTTTGTGGAGTACATTCTCTAAGTTCAATAGTTTTTCTCGCTCGCTCTGAAGCATTTTGGTCACTGGAATACCTGTCCATTTGGCAACCACCTCAGCAATATCTTCGCTGGTTACTTCCTCCTTTATTAAGGTTCCTGCCTCCTGCTGTTGCGCCAATTCCTCCTCAAGCTTCACAAGGTTTTCTTGTGCCTCCTTAATTTTGCCATATCGTATTTCTGCTACCTTTCCGTAGTCTCCATTACGCTCTGCTCGTTCTGCATCTGCCTTGAAATTTTCAATATCTAATTTTATTTTTTGGATATTATCCACCACGGATTTTTCGCTTTCCCATTTTGCGAACATTTCATTTCGTTCCTCCTTTATATTGGCAAGTTCCAAATTAAGTGCCTTGAGTTTAGATTTATCGTTCTCTCTCTTTATGGCCTCTATCTCAATCTCCAATTGCATAATTTTCCTATCCAATACATCTAGTTCCTCTGGTTTAGAGTTGATTTCCATGCGTAACTTGGAGGCCGCTTCGTCCATAAGATCAATAGCTTTGTCCGGTAAGAATCTATTTGTAATATAGCGTTGAGAAAGCTCTACTGCAGCTATTACCGCTTCATCCTTAATACGGACTTTATGGTGTGCTTCATATTTTTCCTTGATTCCTCTAAGGATGGAAATAGCACTCTCGGTATCTGGCTCATCTACAATAATTTTTTGGAACCTCCTTTCCAAGGCCTTGTCCTTTTCAAAGTATTTTTGATACTCATCTAAGGTCGTGGCGCCTATAGCCCTAAGTTCTCCTCTGGCTAAAGCAGGCTTGAGTATGTTTGCCGCATCCATGGCTCCTTGGCCGCCACCTGCGCCTACTAGCGTATGTATTTCATCTATAAACAAGATAATATTGCCATCTGCGCTCGTAACCTCCTTAATAACTGCCTTTAAACGCTCTTCAAATTCACCTTTGTATTTGGCTCCTGCGATTAGGGCGCCCATATCCAATGAATAGATGGTCTTACCCTTTAAATTTTCTGGAATGTCGCCTTGAACAATACGGTGAGCTAAACCTTCTGCAATGGCAGTTTTACCTACACCAGGCTCACCAACCAACATAGGGTTGTTCTTGGTTCTTCTAGATAAGATTTGAAGTACACGTCTTATCTCCTCATCTCTACCTATTACCGGGTCTAATTTTCCGCTATCCGCTAATTCATTGAGATTTTTCGCATACTTATTTAAGGAATTATAGGTTTCCTCAGCGCTTTGCGACGTTACCTTTGCGCCGTTACGTAATTCTGATATAGCAGCAAGTACATTTTTCTCCGAAACTCCTTGGTCCTTTAAAATGTGTGCAATCTTACTTTTAGATTTAAAAATAGACAAAAAGAGATGCTCTATGGAAACATATTCGTCTCCCATCCCTTTTGCTACAATACTAGCTTCGTTCAAGGTTTTACTGGCTTCTCTAGAAAACTGTAATTCTCCTCCCTCAACTTTTGGAAACGTATTCATCTCTTTCTCCAAAATCTGATTAATCAGGTTAGGATTGAGACCTAATTTTTTGAGCATAAATGGAATGGCGTTTTCATCTACCTCTGTAATGGCTTTAAAAAGATGCTCATTCTCTATTTGCTGATGTCCCATGCTCTGGGCAATCACTTGGGCTTGTTGTATGGCCTCTTGTGATTTTATTGTGAAATTATTGCTGTTCATATCTATATATGTTTAGTTTCTAGTGTTATTTTTGTTTAATAATAGGCAACAATCCTACCAATAGGTAGTAAGCGACAAAATGTCGGTAAAGCATCGAATTTACAAGACATTACGTCAGTACTGTAAGGATGTTTAGATTTGTTGACAAATAGATAAAAAGTATGGGATTATTTAATAACATGTTCGGGAGCAAGAATGAGAAAACTCCTAAAGAAAGTAAAAAAATAGAATGGGTTCGCCTAGCGTCCATAGAACAATTAGATGATATTGCGGCTAAATCTGTAGGTAAACCACAAGTTATCTTTAAACATTCTACCACCTGTGGCATTAGCCGTATGGTGCTAAATATGTTTACCGGTTCTTACGCGCTAGAAGCAGAAAGCATAGACATGTATTTTTTGGACTTACTCGCGAATAGGAATGTATCCAATGCTGTAGCAGAGAAGTTTCAAGTGATGCATCAATCACCGCAAATGTTGATTATTAAAAATGGGGTAGTGGTTGCCCATGATTCCCATGGGGCTATAAATGAGCTTGAATTGGAGAAATATATCTAGTCCAGCTTGGTAAACTTAGGGCTATAAGACGTCCTCTGTAAAAGCGACTAGTTAAATTAGCTCAGCGCTATTGGGTTGATAGAAGCCTTATTTTTTAGAGTGTGGCAGTTCGTTAAACAACTAAAACAAACAAAGTCCATATACTTTTAGATTAAAAGTATATGGACTTTAGTATTAATGTTAACTAATGGTAGTTAGTTAAATCGTTGTCTACCTAGTATGTTTTTAAGGTTATTCTTTAAATCTTCCCCGGCATCATAAACCATTTGTTCGTTACTTGGAAACGGAACCCTTGCCAATTGTAATAATGAAAGCAAGTCGTTATCCAAAGCACGCTTATCCCCATCGTAGTTGGCGTAACTATGTTCGAATATAAAATTACTAGCCAATGGATATTGGTTTAACTGCTGTTGTTTTCTTAAGTCTACAAAGTTTACAATTCCCGTTACTTGCGCACTTTTAAATTGTGTAAACTGATAAAAATCTGCACGAACTGTTTTAAAATTATCCGTTTTAATCTTATTGCCAAGACTGTCCTTGACAACATTGCCTTGTTGATCTTTAACATAGGTAAAGCCATCTTTTACCTGTCTTTCTTTTATGATTTGTTTCTCATTAATTTGCTCTGGAGAGATATTGATATCCTGAAAAGAAACTTCCATTTGATAATCATAATCTAAGTCGGTTAATTTATTTGTATGGTATTCCGTCCATAAATTATTTAATCCGTAAGTATTGAAATTCAATAATTCTTCTTCTAATCTTACTGGGATTACCTTATCGGTATTATTAAATATTTGTACGATTACATAATCCAATCCTTTCTGATATGCTTCATCTGTCTTTTGTCTTACATCTCTATAATCTGGACTTATTTCTTGTAAATAAGTCAAATTATCATATGCTTGTCTAAAGTCTATTTTAGTTTTACCAGAGGCAAGAAGGTTTACAGCATTGTTATACAGGTAATCAGATAAGGTTTCCTTAGCTGCTATTATTTGTGCATCGTAATTTTTAAAGCTGAACTGCGCCTTTCTGTTTTCATCCGCGATGTGTAACGGCAATAATGGACGTATTTGTTGCTGAACAGATTTTAATTGCTCGTATGTTTTAAATATTTCTTCAAAATTAGCAGGATTTCCTTCCTTCTCTAAAAAATTGATATGCTGTAATTCGCGCTCTGTATTCTTTTCAAACGCATCCTCTAGCATTACAATGAAAGGCTGATTGCTTTTTTTCTCTTTATTATCCGCAATATTGGAAATAGCCTTATTAATGGCTGTCCAGTAATTCCCAGAATTTAAAGCTTCCTGAGTTCTTTTAACCCCACTACAGGAAATCAGAACAAATAGGATACTGTAAAGTAGAATTTTTTTCATGACGTTATCTTTATAAGGTTTACGTTGTTATTTCAATCACTGTGCCACAAAGGCATAAGACGATAACGAAAAAGATATGATATTAGTGTAAGGTCCATATTTATCTATAATGCAGATGGGTTTTATTAATTTGCTTTTTATTATTTGTGACCTTAAATTGTTAACAGTATTTTAAAAAATAATGAGGTTTATGAACTCTTTTCTTAGTTTAAAAACAGTAGCTATTCGTATTTTTGTGAATAAATACTATAATACAAACGTATGCAAAGGGATAATCGCATTTTTGAGTTAATAGAAGAAGAGAAACAACGTCAGATAAACGGCATAGAATTGATTGCTTCCGAGAATTTTACCAGCCCACAGGTAATGGAGGCTTCAGGGTCTGTTTTAACCAATAAATACGCTGAGGGTTATCCTGGTAAACGTTATTATGGTGGTTGTGAAGTAGTGGACAAGGTAGAACAATTGGCTATTGATAGGGCGAAAGAACTTTTTGGTGCAGGGTATGCCAATGTACAACCCCATTCAGGTTCCCAAGCAAATGCATCAGTTTATCATGCATGTCTTAAACCAGGAGATACTATTTTAGGATTCGACCTTTCTCATGGCGGCCACCTTACTCATGGTTCTCCTGTTAATTTTTCGGGAAGATTATACAATCCTGTATTTTACGGAGTAGATGAAGAAACGGGAAGATTGAATTATGACAAAATTCAAGAAATTGCTTTAAAAGAACGTCCTAAGCTAATTATAGCTGGAGCATCGGCTTATTCTAGGGATATGGATTTTGAACGTTTTCGTGAGATCGCAGATAGCGTAGATGCTTTGTTGTTAGCTGATATTTCACATCCATCCGGTTTAATTGCAAAAGGTATTTTAAACAATCCTATCCCTCATTGCCATATCGTTACAACGACTACACATAAGACCTTAAGAGGACCACGTGGTGGTCTTATCTTAATGGGTCAGGACTTTGAAAATCCTTTTGGTATTACTTTGAAGAACGGAAAATTACGGAAAATGTCCGCCTTATTAGATCTTGCTGTATTCCCAGGAAACCAAGGAGGTCCGTTAGAGCATATTATCGCTGCAAAGGCAGTTGCTTTTGGTGAAGCCTTAACTGAAGAGTTTTCAGAATATATGTGGCAAGTAAAGAAAAATGCAGATGCGATGGCTGAAGCATTTGTAGCTTTAGATTATCATATTATCTCTGGAGGAACAGATAATCATATGATGCTTATTGATTTACGTAATAAAAATATTTCGGGAAAAGACGCCGAAAGGGTTTTGGTACTTGCAGATATTACAGCAAACAAGAATATGGTCCCTTTTGATGATAAGTCTCCCTTTGTCACTTCTGGAATACGTTTTGGAACACCAGCGATAACAACAAGAGGTCTATTGGAGGCGGATATGAAAATAATTGTTGGTTTTATAGATAGAGTCATTACGAATCCAGAGGATTCTAATGTTCAATCTCAGGTAAAAAAAGAAGTAAATGAAATGATGCGCACGAGGCCTATATTTAATGAAACTCCCACAACCGTTTAATTATATTTCAGTCATCTAACATATGAAGTTCTAGATGGGCAGTAATATAAGTGTTTCTGCTTAAATCGTATACAAGGGCATCCTCTTGTGAATCAAAATAAACACCCCAGAATTCAAAGTAATTTTTGGGTGTTTTTTCATGCTTGGCCTCAGATAGCGCTTGGTCTCTATCGTTTTCCTTCAGATTATCTTCAAAAACTGGCACAAAAATCTCGTAGGGCTTTTCTGTTAACCCTTTAGAAAAATATATGTAATGATTGGCAATTTCTAATAGAATTTCATTGAATTGCTCAGCTATGCTTAAATTATATATTTTTTTAATGACAATACTCGTGTCATTTAAGAACAGAGTAAGCTCCTCTATATCTAACTTAACTGTGTTTCGGGACCTTAATAAATCGAAGCTTTTTTTTAATGGTGAAAATTCAGAATCGTTATCTCCCCATCTACCCTTGTTATGGAGCCCCAACATTTCTAATAAACTTAGATTGCACTTCATATCTATGGACATATGGGTAGTCTTGTCTTTGGATCTGTAGTTCCTTAGCGACACTTCAGAAAAATAATGTTTTTCCAAAGATTTCAAATAATCATTAAATCCAATAATACCAGAATTCTCATCTAATTTGGTTAGTGGTTCTAACTTAAAGTTCTCCATACCTTTCATGAATAGATAATTAAATTATCGACTTTAAGTTAAAGGTAGTGGTTATGACAAATTTCCCATACTAGGAAAACCTTAGAATTTTGGAGGACATTCTATTTTTCTAACAAAAAATGCTCTTAAGGAAGGTAAATTAGAGGTGTAACTAGAATTATCTAGTAGAAAAATTAAAGAAACCCTCTTTTTTTAGCCTCTTCAATCAATGCCAAATCGTTTCCATTCTTCACTCCAAATACAGATTTTAACTGGCGTTTTCTTGCTTCTACAGTGGTATTGGTAGAGGAGATTAAAGGAGCTATATTTCTGGTATGTACACCCAAGGACAAATGATAGAGTATTTTTTGGTCTTGATCGTCCAAAACAATGTCGTTAGCCATTCTACGTCTCACAGCGGCCAAGGCGCTCGCCGTGTAGTAAGGAGGTTTGTGAATTACGGTCTCTACCATAGTTTTTAAGGACAGTTCGTCTATTTCTGACTTTACCATATAACCTTCTGGATCAACCGTCTTAAATATATGATTGATTCTGTAGTTATCACTAAAAGATGACATGAAAACGACTTTAGATTTCGGTACCAACTGCCTGGCTAAAACACCTAAATCCACACCCGTCCTTGGGTCTTTAGATTGTGGTGGAAATAGCTGGATGTCCAACAGAATAATGTCATAAGGCATCGTACGCGAAGAGAATTCTATCTTCTCTTTACCTAGTTCATAACTCTTTGCGATTTCAACTTTAACAATAAATCTATCGAACTCGGCATCTTCGAGAATGTATTTGTACCCTAGAGTGGTCATCTCGTGATCATCTACCGCTAAAATCCGTACCGTTTTCATAGTTTATATCCGTAACTCTATCCTCATTAACGTGCTAAACAATACTTTTCTTATCATCTAGGCTTATTAAACTGAAATTTGCGGGAATACTTAACTTCATTACCGTTCCATTATTGGGAGCAGTATCTATATTCCAAGTCCCCTTCATTTTTTTAACCCTGGATTTTATATTTCTTATACCAATTCCTTTTCTTTCCTTTTCAAAGAAAAAACCCTTGCCATCATCACCGATTGTTACCAATAAGAAATCATCATTTATCTCAAAGTTAACAAAGAAATTAGAGCAACCTGAATGTTTAATGGCGTTTTGTAGGTTTTCTTGAATAATGCGATACAGGTTTATTTTTATATCTCCTTCTAAAGTATCCCAATCCTCATCTTCATCATAGTTAAATACTGTGTTTATTGATGTTTTTTCTTTAGTAGACCCTAGTAGTAATGTAACGGAATTAATGAAATTATTTATTTTTCTATATGCCGTGTGGCTTAGTTCATGCGAAATTGATCGGAGTTCATTTTCTATATTTTTCAGAGCCGCTATGGCTTCGGACCTTTCTAAGATTGATTCTCCATCAGCTTTTTTGTTAAGTCCGGTTAATACCATTCTAGCTCCTAACATTTTACCAAGAACTCCATCATGTAGCTCCTCGGAAATTCTTCTTTGTTCCATACGCTTTACTGCATCCACTTTTTGTTTTTGTTCCAACATAAGGTTAAATATCTCTTGGTTGTTGGATTGCTGTTGTTGTTGAAAACGTAATTTTTGATTTTTAATCCTCTGACTAATTATAACAAAAAAGGAAAGCCCAAGAAGAAACACACCAATAGCAATGGCCGTCCAAATTTGTTTTGCTTTAGATAATACCTCGTTCTCTGCAATGAACTCATCTGTTTGGAACCGTATCTTTGCGAACTTATTCCTTGATAGCCGCTCTTCTTGCTGTAGACTATCGTTTAATTTAAAATGTTCTAGAGCGTGTAGTGATGCATTTTTGACATCTATTTTTGTTAAAAGTTTAAGTGTTACCAATAGTTGTTGGTTGTCATTACTGGTAATCGCGATTGTTCTGGATTTTGAAGCTGCTGAAATAGATGTTATCGTATCTCCTTCAAACAAATAGTATTCCGCCAAAGTACCATAGGATGAAGCCTGAGTAATCTTAAGGTCTAGACTATCATTTATTTTAATTGATTCAAGAATTAATTTTTTGGTTCCAAGGGTATCCTTTAATTTAATCTTGCTAAAGGCAAGGTTGTTCATCGCTTTCGAATACAATTCGATATTTTTTAACTGTACGTCATCTGTACTTAAAACATCTTCAAAATTTTGAATAGCACTCAAAAAATCCTTTTTTCTCTGGTATACAACACCTAAGTTATTTTTGACTCTTATTTGGTAGGATTCATTATCATCTAGCTTATTGGCATAAAATAGTGCTTCGTTATAATGATCGATAGCTTTATCATATTGGCTTTGGTCCTTATCTAAAATTCCTAGTTGATTATAACAAAAATATAGCTGTCTAAATTTATCCAAAGG
>CAZDOW010000006.1:0-30775 GCA_964507115.1 uncultured Maribacter sp. | reverse complement strand
CTAAAATTCCTAGTTGATTATAACAAAAATATAGCTGTCTAAATTTATCCAAAGGTCTTAGCCGCGTGATAGCTGAAATAATAGTAGCCTCACTGCCTACGTAATCTTTTACCGCTTCTTGCTGTTGTGCCATATTTACGAGCATTCTACCAGAGAGATAAAGATTACCCTTGGACTCATATATTTTTTGTGCTTGGGAATAACTTAAATACGCACTATCAGGCACTACAATTCTTTGAAGGAAAGCACCAAGGTCCCAATAGGCTTCAGCCAAGATTATAGAATCCTTAATCTTTTTTGCTAATGCAATAGCAGTTCGGTTGATTTGACGGAAATGGACAGAATCACCATGTTGGTAAAAGGCATAAGAAAGCCTAGAGAACGCTTTAGACTTTGCAGTATCTTCTTTTATTTTTTCTGAATAATTTAACGCTTTTAGTAGCAGGTGAAGTCTTACCGAAGGCAAAATAGAATCACGCTTGCTATTCGCAATATATATGGGTACACTGTCCTGTATCTGCTGTCTGCTTTCTAGGGTATTAGTTGTATCATTTTGAGCATAGAACCTTGATGGGCTAAGTAGCGCCAGAAACAACAGAGCGTTTAAATAAATTCTATTCTTTAAAACAAAGTATGTAGTATGCATTAATTACAAGATAGCAAAAAGCCTTAAGCAAGGTGCTTAAGGCTATAAATTTTTATAAAAATGGATGATTATGCTACTGTATTTGGATCATCACGTGAACCATCATTTCCTGTTGAACAATTACCACAGGCCAGCATCGTACTTAGATCGCTCATTAAATCGAACTCGTTTGCTGTGTTTTCTACTACATACGTGGTTAATCCTAAGGTCATTAAAGCTACTGCTGCAATACTTACTAATTTTTTCATCTTAATATCGGGTTTTGGTTAAACATTCTATGTATTATGTTACCAAAGTAATACCCTTCTTACAGAAATTAAATGAAAAAACAACCTCTTAAGTAAGTAGGAGGTATCTGTGAGTAAATGGACTGTTTTTGAGAGGATTTGACTAATTAAGGTTAGAAATCGATTTTTTGGACAGCAATTGTTTTAGATTGTCCATGTTCTGCCGGTAGGATTTTGAAAATGGCAATGGTTTATCAACAGACTTTAAAGCACAAATACGCTTTCCAAAATTAATTCGTGATATGTAATCGGTATTTACAATATAACTTTGGTGAATACGCACAAAGTTCTTGGGAAGCTTGTTCTCAAAAGTCTTTAAGGTCTTGTAAGCGTTATTTACGGTTCCGTCTGCCATAAAGAATTCGGTCGTATTATTATCTGCCTGTAAATAAAGGATATCCCGTGTATCCAAAAAATGAAAATCCTTATAAGATTTAAGGCATAGGGTATCCTGAGCTTTTTCTTTTGGTTCTAATTTTTTGAGTTTTAAAAGCGACTTACGAATATCAAACTCATTATAGGGCTGTAACCAATAATCAAAAAAATTATTCTTAATAGCTTTGTAGGCATACTCCTTGGTTTTGGATATTCCTATAAAGAGTGGTAACTGAGGCATGTATTGGTACAACTCCATAACCATTTGGAATAGATTTTCAGATTGGTCGTTTAAATGAACAAAAACAATATCAGGAGTGTACTTTAATATATTGTTAAGTCCTTCCCCAGAAGTTTTTGAAAAACCTATACAGTCAAAGTCTCCGTATTCTTCCAAAAATGACCGAAGTTGCAAATTGGAAACGGCATCTGAATCTATAATTGTGTAAGAATAGTCCAAAATAAAAATCTTATAAGGCAATGTACTAATACCCTTCAATATAGAACGCTAGAATATCCTTATAAAAATGGAGGTTGTTATAATAATCGACGGTGCATAAGATGATTTGAAAGAAAATACTTGCAATAATGAAGTCCCAAAAATATTTTTATTCTTTTTCGATGGCTTGATAGCTTCCCAAATCAGGATTCGGAGTTCGAACCGTTCCTAAAATATCCAAAGGAATTTCTTGGGCAAATTCTAAGGCTGCACTATTAACAGCAGCGGACTCCAAACCAATCCTAAAATCATTTCTTCCTGGGAAGAAAAAATCGGAATCAAGGTTTAGTAAAATAGTACTATACTTGGTATTGTCTTCAAAATCATACAAAGGATTATCTGCAAACTGGTTTGTAAAGTCATTAAATTTTATCAGACAATTTGAAAAGTTATAGGTAAACTGACTTTGTTCATTTGAACGTAAAGCAAGTTCCAATTGGGAATTACCATCGATGATGCAGTTTCTAAAGTCGGCCTTTATTAAGTCTCTATTGATAGTATTCATTTCTGATACTTGTATGAAATTATCTATTTCTACAGCAGGGCGTGTTCGAAAACCATTGTTCCAATAATTACTAATGGTACAATGGGTAAAACTATAGTTTCCACCAAGACTGCAATAGAGTGAAGCAAGACCAGAACCACCAAGCACTAAGTTTTTCGCCTCAATGAATGCGTTTCTTGCCCAAAGATTATGGTTGGTATTATTGAAGATACGTGAATTATTGATACGTAAAGTAGGGGATAGGAGTTGGTCATCACCCTCTACATAAAGTCCGACGCTTCCATTTTTGATGGTTACATAGTCAATGGTATTGTTTACACTACCGCTGGTAATCCAGAATAAACCCCATTGACCAGGAATGTTAGAAAAAGCAGGTTCAAGGCGATCTCCTTCAAATATTACTTCTCCTTCAAGTAGCTCTTTGTCTATACTTAATTCTCCGTTAATACTAATGGAACCTCCATCCTGCACCAGTAAACCGGAATCTTTATGAAAATGAACTCTTGCTCCCGCATCTATTATTAGTTCTTTAGAAGCTGCTACTGTGGCATATCCATAGATGACATAGGGTTTATCCTTTGTAAAACGTAATTGGTCATTGTCTAGTTCAAACCCTTCTAAACGAATTTCGTTTCCTTCTTCGTCTATAGCTAGAAGAATGGTCTCTTTTGTCCCGTCGGTATTTGTTCTTGGATAAAGAAAAATAGCATCTTTTACGAGGGTTACCAGTTCAACATTCTGCTGATCAGTGCCAGCATCAAACGCTATTGCATCGGTATATAGAATTGTGTTTTCCTGATTAGACTCAAGATCTGCGGTCGTTTCAATGAAAACGAACATACTGTCTCTTGCTTTAATAGGAATATTCTGAAAACTCTTTCCTGCTACACCATCTACATTAAGCCTATAGAAACTAGTTTGTCCGTTGGTAAGCCTTATCGATGGAATAATTACATCGTCTCCAGTTTTGTTATATACCTTTAAGGCGTAGGTACTACTACCTATATTGTTAAAAACCGTATCCAGAAAAACGGTGTCTTTTGAAAAGGAAAGATTACCAGCACTAGGAACGTATTCAAAATCTTTTCTACACGAACTGGACCAAAAAACAATGCCAAATAAGAGTAGGATAAAAAAAATGTTTGTACGCACAGTATAAGAGTATTTGATGTTAATCCGATTCCAAAAAAATATTTTTAATTTCCTCTGATATACGTTTTGGCTTTAATGATGTTTTGCTTAAAAGGCACCACTCTGTACTAGAACGCACTATTAGCGCCTTTGTTTTGCTATGAACCATTTCTACTACTCTTGTACATTTTGCTCCGTTGCTATTCTTTATAAACGTTGTTATGGTAATAGGATCGTTAAGAATGGCCGCTGCCTTATATTCTATAAAATGTGTCATGACCACCCAAATTACTTCTTCTTGAATATCTTTTGGGGCCTTGTGCTGCCAATGTTCTTTAGAGATGTCCTGAATCCATTGTACGTAGCGAACGTTATTTACATGGTTTAGGTCATCTAGGTCTTCCTTGGTTACAATGCATTCTTTTTGGTAATCAGCCATTCTATTTCTTGTGAATTTGTACCTCAAAAAGTTTATTCCATTTCTTACCTGTAACAAAAAAGGTTTTTCGTTCTGGATGATAGGCAATACCGTTTAGCACATTTTCTGTAGCTACCCAATTTTCTGTTTTTGTTACCTTATCACTTAATCCTCCAAAATTAACTACGCCCTCAATGGCACCGCTTTTACTGTCTATAATCATAACACTAGGCTTCTGATAAACATTGGCATATAGTTTTCCGTTTACATACTCTAATTCATTGGCTTTGTTAAAGATTGATGAATTAGTAACCGTTTCTATATAACCTTCCTCCATCATAGTATCAGGATTTAACAACCATATCTTTTCAGTTCCATCACTCTTAAACAACTTCTTCCCATCATTGGTAAGCCCCCAGCCCTCCTTGCTTTTTCCATATTGGAAATTATCGAGTTTTTTCATTGCCTTTCGATCATAAATAAACCCTTTACTACTCAACCAAGTTAACTGATAGATCTTATCTTTTAAAATGGTAATGCCTTCTCCAAAATAGGTTTCGTCCAGATCTATTTGTTGAAGCACTTTTCCTGTTCTGAAATCAATACTACGAAGAAAGGAAGTGCCATTTTGCCCTGTACTTTCGTAAAGGGTGTCGTTGTAAAATTCCAATCCTTGTGTAAAAGCATTCGTATCGTGTGGAAATTCGTTTAGTATAGTGTAGGTGTAAATTTCCGGAGCACTAGGGGCCAGTACTTTTATACTCTTGGAGATTTCAACCGTTTTTTCTTCATAAGTGATGGTCGCTTTAAGTGTCTTATTTCCTAGTTTAGGTATGGAAAATTTGACTTTGTTTCCCTCTATATCTAATTTCTCACCATCTATACTGTAATGTATACTTTCTATTTTTTTTTCTTTACTATTCTTAATGCTTACGCCAAGTAGATCCCCATGTTGCACTGTTTTCTTGTTTCCTTCTAAAACAATATCAAAAAGTGTAGACGGATTTTGATTTCCGCTTCCGCAGGAGACAAGAAAAGCAATGAAAAAGTTGAATAACAAAAATTTAAAAAACTTCATTGTAAGAATATTAAAATATGTTGATGTAAAAGTAAGAATACAATTTGGAAGACTTTGCTTCATGAACTAATCATGTAAATAAATCCTTAAAATTTAGAAAGTAAAAGGATTGTGAAAGATTTAAAAGATTGTATATTTGCACCCGGCAAGTCCTACACGACCAGCTCCTGTAGAATCCCCCAGGGTGGGAACACAGCAAGGGTATATGGTTGTAGCGGTGCGATGTAGGTAGCTTGCCTTTTTTTTGTGCCATAAAATTAGCTCTAGATAACAACCTTCGCCATACCCGATTTTAACTTACCAATTATTTAAAACAACTAAATATCAGTACATTACTTCCACTTTTATTTGTTAATTTAGAACAGAATGAAATCTAAAACTGTGCTTATTACTGGAGGCTCTTCTGGAATTGGAAAAGCGATTGGCAAGTATTTAACTACAAAAGGACATACCGTTTATGGAACTACGCGAAATATTTCCAAGTATTCCGATTTTGAGGAGTTTACCTTATTGGAGATGGATGTTAGAGAACCTAAAAGTATCCAGTTAGCAGTTTCTGAGCTTATAAAAAAAGAAGGACGCATAGACGTATTAATCAACAATGCAGGTGTTGGCATTACAGGCCCTTTAGAGGAGACGCCAAATATCGAAATTCTAAAGGCTTTTGATACTAATTTCAATGGCCCATTAAATGTAATTAAAGCGGTATTACCACAAATGCGCATCCAAAATAATGGACTGGTGATAAATATCACCTCTATTGCCGGTTATATGGGACTACCTTACCGAGGAATATATTCGGCAACAAAAGGAGCAATGGAAATCTTAACTGAGAGCCTCCGACTAGAAACCCGTGACTTTGGAATTCAGGTTACCTCTATTGCTCCTGGTGATTTTGCAACAAATATAGCCTCTGGGCGCTACCATGCACCTATTAAAAATGGTTCTCCTTATGAAGATGACTACAGCAAAACCTTAACAGCAATAGATAATCAAGTAGACGAAGGGGGTAACCCAGTAGCAGTTGCTAAAGTAGCACACAAAATAATACAAACAAAAAACCCAAAAACCCATTACAGGGTAGGATCTTTTTTGCAAAAATTCTCTGTGGTACTAAAGCGATTATTGCCGGACAAGTGGTATGAGCTGCTATTGCTTAGCTATAGTAAGTAATAGTAGATTTAAAGTCTCTGAAATGTTTCTAGGATTGCTAGTTAAAAATTAGCATAAATATTGGAAAAAGCGTTGACAATAAGCGTGTCATCCGTAATAATACATTTGTTCATAGGGTAGATAACCAACTTCTGAGTAGCTTCCTCAAAATTTTCAGATCTAAATTGTTTCCCCATATCCAGTCCAGAATTTTCTACTATTCTTTTCCAGTTTGATTTGTTCGTTTGAAAATTTATACCCACAAAATCTAATTCAGGTTTCGATTTAGAAAGCTCATTTACTCTTTTAAAAATATTTTGGTAATGCGTTTTGTTGATACCGGTCCAAAAGTAGAAAACCGTTTTTTTGCTTTTTCCTATTTCAGTTAAGGTTATTGGCTCATCGTTTACGGATAAAACAGCTATCGACGGTATTGGACTATTGGGCTGTATGTTACGGATTCCTTCATAAAGACCTTCTATTTCCTTTATATGCATGTTATTACCAGAAACGGTTACAAAATCATCCAAAAACTTTTTGTTGTTTCCAGGAGAATCGTGCTCTTTTAATAGATAATCAATGGCAACATTCCTGAAAAGGTTGTCCCGCAGCTCCTTTTCTACTACTAAGCTATCTATCACATGCAACTTGTGACTGTTAAAATGGAGGTGATTTTTTGTATCGGCAGTTTTGTCTTTGCAGCCATGTTTACAATTCATATATGAAAGGTTACCCAGGTGCGACTTCATAAAATCATAGTAAGGCCTTAGATAACTAAGGTCTTTATCATTATAATTGATATTTTTTCTATAGTCATAAAACGTATCATGTAGTTCATTCAGACCATGCTCCTTTAGCTTTCTTTTATGTTCAAAAGGATACATTTCCATATACCTATAATAGGTGTAATCAACACTAGCTTTAGCTATGCTAAACGCCTTTTCCGATAATTTGGACTCTTCCTTTATCGTGCTAAGGGTTTTTAATTTATCGCTTCTGAGTTGATTTATTTTATTAGTAAACTCATCAGATTCCAAATTATAGTATTCCTTACGCACCGTTTGTTCCTCTTCTTCGTCCGTTAAAAAAAGTTCCAATAAAAAATTATTTATTTCCTCACTACTTCCCGAAAACACCAAAGATTCATCAAAATAAAGCGTATTTAGGCGTACTAAAAGGCTATCACCCTTTTCCAGATAAACGTATTGGAACTCGGGAGCATGATTAAAATGATATAGTCCGTCCTCAACAGAATTCAATTTAAAGGTAAATCTGTTCGCACCATCCAACCTCGCAGAATCAATCACCTTAGTACCCTTTAATAACACTACATAGTCGCTACTAGGGTTAACAATTTCCCCTGCGAATAGAACGTAATCCTTTTTTTCTGTTGTAGTGCAGCTAACTGCAAAAAGTATAATTACAAGAAGTAAAAATCTCTTCATATAAAAAGGGAATGATTTATATCAAATTTAAGGAACACCTATGTCCAATGCTGTTAATGGTGCGTTAAATGTTATAGGGGTTAACATATCAAGATTAGCAAATCCGATAGGCTATAAGAATGTTAGCTTAGCCGTATAAAATTAGCTATTTTTGCACGGATTTTAAAAATAAAGTGGTTATGTTATCTGTATCTAATCTATCGGTCCAATTTGGAAAAAGGGTGTTATTCGATGAAGTAAACGTTTCTTTTACACAAGGAAATTGTTACGGAATTATCGGTGCCAATGGTGCTGGGAAATCAACCTTGCTTAAAATTATTGCAGGCCAGATAGACCCTACTTCCGGGCATGTACATTTGGAACCCACCAAAAGGATGTCCATATTGGAACAGAACCACAACTCTTCAGATACGTTTACTGTATTGGAAACCGTGGTAAAAGGAAACAAGCCGCTGTACGAAATAAAGCAAGAAATTGATGCGTTGTATGCGGATTATGATGATAAAAATGCAGATAGGATAGGGGAGCTACAGGTACGGTTTGAGGAGATGAATGGTTGGAATGCCGAGAGTAACGCTGCATCTTTATTATCCAATCTTGGAATTAATGCTGAGCAGCATCAGATACTCATGTCCGATTTGGATTCAAAATTAAAGGTACGGGTTTTATTAGCCCAAGCACTTTTTGGAAACCCCGATGTGCTTATTATGGATGAACCTACCAACGATTTGGATTATGAAACCATCAACTGGTTGGAACATTTTTTGGCGGACTATGAGAATACGGTAATCGTAGTATCGCATGACCGTCACTTTTTAGATACCGTTTGTACGCATATAGGGGATATAGATTTTGGTAAACTAAACCTGTACTCTGGTAATTACACCTTTTGGTACGAAAGTAGCCAATTGGCCGCAAGGCAAAGGGCGCAGCAAAATAAAAAATCTGAGGAAAAGGCAAAGGAACTTCAGGAATTTATCATGCGATTTAGTGCTAACGTAGCAAAAAGCAAACAAGCTACCTCAAGAAAAAAGATGCTGTCCAAATTAAAGGTGGATGATATTAAGCCTTCTAGCAGAAGATATCCAGCTATCATATTTGAACGGGAACGTGAAGCGGGAGACCAAATATTAAATATTGACGGTCTTTCTGCAATAACAAATGAAGGAGAGGTTCTGTTTGATAATGTAAATATTAACCTTTCTAAGGGTGATAAGATTGCAATAATTTCACGGGATTCAAGAGCGACAAGTGCTTTTTATGAAATCATAAATAACAATAGAAAAGCAGACAAAGGCACCTTCCAGTGGGGGGTAACGACAACGCAATCTTACCTTCCGGCCGATAATTCACATTATTTTGAGCAAAACATTAACCTGGTAGATTGGTTACGCCAATGGGCCACGACAGAAGAAGAGCGCGAAGAAGTATATATCAGAGGCTTTTTGGGTAAAATGTTGTTCAGTGGTGAAGAAGCCTTGAAAAAATGCACCGTTCTTTCTGGAGGAGAAAAGGTGCGATGTATGTTGAGCAGAATGATGATGTTAAGAGCAAACGTACTCATGCTAGACGAACCAACGAACCACTTGGATCTTGAAAGTATTACTGCATTTAATAATTCTTTAAAGAATTTTAAAGGTACCGTTCTATTCACTACGCATGATCATGAATTTGCTCAAACTGTTGCAAATAGGATTATAGAATTAACCCCAAAAGGCAATATTGACCGCTATTCTACGTTTGATGAATACATGTCTGACAAGGCATTAAAGGAGCAGAGGGGTAAGATGTATACTGTTCCGGTTTAACATACACGTCTAACCAAATACATACATCATGAAAATCTGGACGCTTTTTGCCAGCATACTTCTTGGCGCTACTATTCTCGGCTGCAGTACTTCCAACTCTTCAACTCAAGAGGAAGGTCAAGAGTTATCACTCACCAATTACCAAGTACTAATACGCGGCGGCTCCGGTCTTTATGCTCAAAATATAGTATCAAATTCAGAAGGGCTTTTCGTAAGTAACAGTCCCAATTTATTTCCAGGCGTTACAACAGCATCACTTAAATTTAGAGTGGGTTCTAAGATTACATTTTACCATAGAACTGATGACTGTGGAGGCACCGTATTATTTTATGATTTTGAAGATGGTTCGGAATTTGAATTGCCTATTTTTTCTGATTTATCTTCCTGTACACTAACCGTAACTGCAGTTACCCAGCAAGATGATATGGTCTTTCTTTCCTACTATTTAGATAGTATCGGAAAGAACCAATCTTTTTTTGTTAGAAGCATTAATATTAACACCAACAGTTTTACCGATTTCGAATTAGATAAGAAACCAACCCAGTTGGCGGTATCTAATAGCCGATTGTTTGTTCTAACGTGGGATGAGAACCAGACAGATACCTATGCGCTTACAGTTTTGGATTTTGAAAAAAACACAGAAGTCCATGAAATGGATATGGGTTTAGATGTTGGCATTATTTTTACGAAGATGGACGGAGATATTATTATAAGCTATCCTAATGAGCATACCACCTTAGATAGTAATTCTTTAAACCCTACATATACCAGATATAATTCTGGTTCCGAACCCCACTTTTACAATGCGCAGCACATTGCTTTTGACGCGTCTGGCAGAATGTATTATGTACGAAATACTGCTTTAGATTCGGAATCAGATGGTATTACAGCAACGCACGATTTTGATTCAAATAGTACAGTGCTGTATTACTTTGAAAATTTCCTAAACGAGGAACAGCTCAAGGTTGAGTTTAATGTGCAAACAGTAACTACTGTAAACTATGATGACATTAATGACTTAATTCTCATCGGATACAAAAAGAATACGGTTCCTGGGGGCGGTATTATAAGAATAACACCAGCTCCAAATTTAACTTTTGTTGACAATTTAGATTTAGAGGATATCCCTACATATATACTCCCCAACTGACTAAAGAAAAGGAGGCTTTTCTACTATCCCTTAAGCATTAAAATACTTACTGTTCCAAATTGCTGGATTGAAGTTTTTACCTAAAGCAAAACCGTAAAAAATGACCACGGCAGCGATAGACTTAAACATAAAAAAATAAAGAATCCAAAACTCCACAGACGAATTTGACTTAGAAAACAAGCCTTCAGGCACCATAAGGGTTACCAAAAAACTGATTGCAAAGACCAAAACAGCTAAGTTTATAATATTTTTAAAAGGCCACATCAAGGCTTTTCTCAAGGGATGTAAATCATTTCCCCATTGGTGTATCAAGTAAAAATAACCGTTACCAATAGGAGCGAACAATAATGGATCATCCTTATCTTCTAGTTTAAAAAGTTTTGAAGGCGCAATTATCTTAAAACCTTTCAATTCTATTTCATGTTCTTTTTCTAAAGATTTTATTTTGGAAATTCCCTCAACTGGTATCTCCCCTTTAAAATAACGCGAATCCAAAAAACGTAGACGATAATCTATACATATTTTTTTGATATCCGTTACGTGAAAAATCCGTGAACTTTCCAATAAATCAAACTCAAAATTATTGGTTAACGCTCCGCCACCGTTGGCTATACTTTTTTTGATTCGTAGATGTTGTTCATCCAAATTATTGAGAATGGTAAACACCTCGTTAAGCACCTGTTCTTCGCCGATAGGATTTTTAGCTTTTACCCGAGCTAGCTTCTCTTGAATATTTGTTTTTTGTAGGAACATGTTTTCTTTTTTTAGCAATGATACCAAAGTTACCTAATAAATGATTTCAATAGAATTTTGTTTAATGTTTCAAAATGTTAATATTTTGTTAATAAACTTATGTCCTTACTTTTTTATTATGAGGGATACCTCTTAAATTGTACATTGTCGATGAAACTAGACCTTTCACCGAATCTTAGAACAATTCGCCCCAAACATAATTATATCTATGAAAAAATGGACATCCCCTGTGTCTCTGTGCATACTATTCTTTGCCCTAGTCTTAAAAGCCCAAGAACCTGCTATACCTATTGAATTACCTACAGTTTCTAATTATGTAATGGATCCAGAAAAATCGATTCTAACCAATGCAGAAACATCCGAAAGACATAGCACGTTAATGTCTGCCTTGCGGGCTTCTGATTTGGACAAAGTACTCCGTTACAAGGGACAATTTACAGTTTTTGCCCCTTCAGATATGGCTTTTGAAAAACTTTCTAAACTAACTACGGAAAGGTTAATGGACCCTAAGAACAAAAAGGAGTTAAAGGCTATTCTTTCATGTCACATCGTAGCAGGCAAACTTTCAGCCTCTACTATTTTAAAATCCATGTGTAGAGGCGGCGGCAAAGCTAGTTTTACCACCATACTAGGAGAAAAAATCACCGCAACCATGAAAGGCATTGATATCATACTAAAGGATAAGCATGGCAACAAAGCGAAAATAGTTTTGGCAGATGCCAACCAGAGCAATGGCGTTATCCACGAAGTAGATAGTGTTTTCATGCCTCTAGCAGCAATATAAGCAACACCTTATCTTAATTCTGCATTAAGTTCGTTCTCGTAGCTTCTTTGCAGTTTGGACATTATCTTCTCAATTTGTTTGTCCGTTAATGTCTTATTGTCGTCCTGTATGGTGAAGCTAACTGCATAGGATTTTTTTCCTTCCGGAAGCTTATCACCCTCGTACACATCAAACAGGCTAATATTTCTTAACAGTTTTCGCTCGTTTTTATACGCAATATCATAAACCTGTTTAAATGTTACCGACTGGTCTAGTAACAACGCAAAATCGCGCTTTACCTCTGGGTATTTGGAAATTTCGCTGAATACAACTTCCTTCTTGTTCATTACTCTTAAAATAATATCCCAGTTAAAATTGGCGAACAAAATTTCCTGTTTGATATCAAACCTTTTCAATATTGAATTTTTGACCACCCCAAAAGAGACTAAGGTCATTGGCCCCTTTGTCAATGCTAGTCCCTCTGCAAATAAACCAGAGGTATCTGGTTGGCTAACACTATCCGTTATTCCGAGCTTAGCTAATACAGTTTCCACGATAGATTTCATTTGAAAAAAGCCTGTAGTTTCGGTAATTCTTGTCCAACTGGGCTCCTGGCTAGCTCCGCTTAAAAGTATGCTCAGGTATTTTTCCTCTATTCGATTGTCGTTTGACGTATGATATGTTTTGCCAAATTCAAAAAGTTTAAGGTTTTGTCTTTTTCTATTGATGTTGTAGGCTGCAACTTCCAACGCCGAAAAAATAGAATTTTTTCTTAAGATGGATAAATCTCCACTTAGCGGGTTAACCAGAGTAACCTCTTTCTTAGCAGATGGCACATCTTCCAACAACGTAACATAGTCAGGAGAGGTTAAACTATTAGTCAAAATCTCATAGCAACCCTTAGCCGCAAGTAAATTTCCGATGGCATACTGTACTTTATGGTCCTCAAAAGGACTTGTACTTGCTACAGAAGCATTTAGTTTTTCGCTAAAAGCAACATTATTATAGCCATATACCCTAAGAATTTCTTCAATGACATCTACTTGTCTTTGAACATCTACCCTGTAGGGTGGAACGGAAAGACCCATTCCTGATTCTGTTACATTCTTCACTTTAATATCCAAAGAGGCCAAAATAGATTTTATGGTATCCGTAGGAATTTCTTGCCCAATAAGCTTATTGATCTTTTCAAAAGCTAAGAAAACTTCAGAATCCTTTTTCTTGTTGGGATACAGGTCAACAATGTCCGAAGTAATATCTCCTCCGGCGATTTCCTTTATTAATAAGGTCGCACGTTTTAAGGCGTATTCTACATTTTCTATATCGATTCCTCTTTCAAATCGGAAGGAGGCATCCGTGTTCAATCCATGTCTCTTTGCAGATTTCCTAACCGACACTGGGTTAAAATAAGCACTTTCTAAAAATATGGAAGTCGTATGCTCCGTTACTCCAGAATTCAAACCTCCAAATACCCCGGCAATACACATGGGTTTCTCGGCATCACAAATCATTAAATCTTCTTCGTGTAGCTCACGCTCCAAACCATCCAAGGTGGTAAACTTGGTTCCTTTTGGCATAGTTTTTACAATAATCTTTGCCCCTTTAATCTTTGCTGCATCAAAAGCGTGTAGCGGCTGTCCCAAATCATGAAGCACAAAGTTGGTGGCGTCTACTAAATTGTTCTTTGGTGCAATTCCGATAGCTCTTAACCTATTCTTTAACCAGTCTGGCGAAGGTTGCACAATCAAATTGCTTAGGGTTACCCCACAGTATCTGGGCGCCAGTTCGTTATCCTCAACATCAACATCAATACGTAATGAACGACTGTCTACATGAAAATGACTTGTAGGCGGTGTAATAAGCTCTTTCGTAATCTCTCGCTGTAATAAACCTGCCTTTAAGTCTCTTGCTACACCAAAATGACTCATGGCATCTGATCTGTTGGGTGTGAGTCCAATTTCAAAAACTTCATCGTTTTCTACCTCGAACAATGCTGCGCAAGGTGTTCCAGCCTCAATACTTTCTTCTAAAACCATGATGCCCTCGTGACTTTCCCCAAGTCCTAATTCATCTTCCGCACATATCATTCCATGGCTTTCTTCTCCTCTTATCTTGCCTTTTTTAATAGTCCATTCTTCCCCTTCAGCAGTATATAATTTTGTTCCTATAGTAGCCACAGGTACTTTTTGACCCTTAGCAACATTAGGGGCACCACAAACTATTTGCAGGGGAGTGTCTCCACCAATATCAACCGTTGTTAATTTTAACTTATCTGCATTAGGATGCTTTTCACAGGTAAGCACATGGCCAACCACAATACCTTTTAATCCCCCCTTAACGGATTCAAATGGTGTGATTCCTTCAACTTCTAAACCTAAATCTGTTAAAAGTTCACCAGTATTTTGGGAATCCCAGTCAATATGTATAAACTGCTTGAGCCAGTTGTAAGAAATTTTCATCTGTTGGTTTTATAACATGTAAAGATAAAACAATGCCAGAACACATTCAATATAGAATTTGTTGATTTGTCTTTAAATTTTTTAATCCTCTTTTTATATCGTTAATTCGTTTAAACTTACTGTCATATATGAAATATTCTATTTTTTGGTGTAGTTTTTTATTCGTGTTGTTTTCTTGTAAGGAATCCAAACCAGAAATGCAACTCAACCAGGGCGTATGGTTAGCCGAACTTACTACCTTGGATAATCAACAGTTGCCCTTCAATTTTAAGCTCTACACGACACCGGAAGGTGAATACATGCTGGATATATTTAATGCGCAAGAGCTTATTACTGTTGATGAAATTACAACCTTTAACGATTCCATTATCATTAGGGCCCCTGGTTTTAATGGTCGCATAGTTGGTACGTTTACTCCAAATAGTATTACCGGAAGGTTTATCATAGAAACCATGGATAGAAATATTCCATTTAGCGCCGTTTTCGATACCCCAGAACGATTTAGGGATAGTGAATCACCCGAATTGAATATTTCAGGAATATGGGAAACCGAATTCAGTCCTAAAACAGAAGATCGATATATGGGTAAAGGTATATTTACCCAAAAAGAAGGAAAGGTAAGTGGAACGTTTAGAACACCCACAGGGGATTACAGGTTTCTTGAAGGCGTACTTGACAAGGATTCTTTAAAACTATCCGCTTTTGACGGTGCACACGTATTCTTATTTCTTGCTAAAGCAACAGACTCCTCGCTGACGGGTATGTTTTATTCAGGCAACCACTTTAAAGAACCGTTTACAGCGGTAAGGAACGAAGCTTTTGAGCTCCCCAGTCCAGATTCGCTTACTTTTATCAAAGAAGGCTATAATCAGTTCGATTTCTCCTTTCCCGATACAAATGGGAACATAGTATCCTTATCTGATAAAAGATTTAAGAATAAAGTGGTTATTGTGCAACTGATGGGTACTTGGTGCCCTAATTGCTTGGACGAGACACGGTTTTTGGTAGAACATATAAAGGAAAATAACCAAAATAACCTTCAAGTAGTAGGCCTAGCCTTTGAATATGCTAAAACGGAAGAAGCCGCCATTCATGGCATAGAGCGCTTAGTCGATAGGGTAGGAATTAATTACCCCGTTTTATTGGCACAATATGGCACTTCTGATAAAGAACAGGCACAGCAAAAACTCCCAATGCTCAATCACATAATATCATATCCTACAACCATTTTTATCGATAAAACTGGGGAGGTAAGAAGAATACAAACAGGTTTCAACGGACCAGCCACTGGAGCTACCTATATAGAGTTTAAAGCGCAGTTTAGCGATTTTGTAGCGAAGCTATTACAAGAATAACAAGGCTTATATAATGGTAGATTTACCCAGTCCAATGTTTTCGTCGTTCATCTTAAAACTACCATCCAATTCCATGATATTATCGGCAATAAAATCACCTACATAATTGGTTCCGTACTTGCTACTCCCCATAATATCTGGGGTAACAATTTTTTTGGAGAATGATTTAAGCACAGCAGCCACAACAGCATCTGATTCCTCCTCTAGTTTAAAATGCTGTAAAAGCATAGCCGTACTTAGTATAGCTGCTACTGGATTGGCAATGTTTTTATCCTTTGCATAGGGGTAGGAACCATGAATGGGTTCAAACATAGCATAATCCGCACCTACAGATGCAGAAGGCAAAAGACCTATAGAACCTGCAATTACGCTTCCTTGGTCAGAAAGAATATCCCCGAACATAATATCAGTCAAAATCACGTCGAACTGACTAGGATTCAGTATCATCTGCACGGCCGCATTGTCAATAAAAAGGCATTCCAAAGTAACCTCAGGGTAACTTTTGGCAATCGTATAAACCGTTCTTCGCCATAACCTAGACGTTTCTAGTACGTTCGCCTTATCGACTAATGTAAGTTTTTTTCGCCTTCCCTTAGCAGCTTTAAAGGCCAAGTGGGCTATCCTGCTAATTTCACTTTCTGTATAGGTACAGGTATCGGTGGCTGAATTATTGGCCTCATTTGTACTTTTATCACCATAATAGATACCGCTAGACAATTCTCTGTAAATTACCAAATCGGTATGCTGTATAACTTCTTTTGCCAATGGTGATTGTTTCACCAAGGCAGGAAAGACTTTTACAGGTCTAATATTTGCAAAAAGGCCTAATTCCTTTCTAAGTCTAAAAAGACCTTGTTCTGGCCATACTTTTGACGTAGGATTGCCATCATATTTCGGTGAGCCAATTGCTCCAAAGAGAACGGCATCTGAATCCCTACAAATTTGTAGTGTCTTTTCTGGTAATGGATTCCCCGTTTTATCAATCGCAGTTGCGCCTACCAATGCTTTTCTAAAGGTAAAGCTGTGTCCAAAAGTCTCCTCAACAGATCTTAGGCACTTAATGGCTTCTGCCATTACTTCAGGACCTATACCGTCACCTGCTAAAACAGCTATATTCAACTTCATAGTTAACTAACGCTTTGGAGGTTCAAATTACTTGCTTCCACAATTTCATGAATGTCGCCATCTAAAATTTCCTTTTTCCTATCAGCAAACTTCAAAAACTCGTCATACACCAGATCCAATTGAATTTTAGTCAATTCGTAGCCTACATTTTTTGCGCGATAGGCTAAAGCGGCCCTTCCGCTTCTCGCAGTAAGTACGATAGAAGACTCTGTTACGCCTACATCAGCAGGGTCCATTATTTCGTAGGTCTCCCTGTTTTTTATAACACCGTCTTGGTGAATTCCAGAACTATGTGCGAAGGCATTAGCTCCGACGATAGCTTTGTTCGGTTGCACTAACATTCCCATTTTATTAGAAACCATTAAACTGGTATCGTAAAGTAATTTACTGTTTATAGTGGTATCTAAGTTAAGGCCTGGATGCTGTCTTAGTATCATCACAACTTCTTCCAAAGACGTATTTCCAGCGCGCTCTCCTATACCATTAATAGTACATTCTATTTGACGCGCACCATTAATCACCCCTGCAATAGAGTTGGCAGTAGCAAGGCCCAAATCGTTATGGCAGTGACAAGAGAGGATCGCTTTTTCTATTCCTTTTACGTTTTCCTTTAAATATTTTATTTTAGCTCCATATTCCTCTGGAAGGCAATAACCGGTAGTATCTGGAATATTTAATACGGTGGCCCCTGCTTTTATAGCAGCTTCACAAACCCGTGCCAAAAACTCATTATCCGTTCTTCCGGCATCTTCGGCATAAAATTCCACATCCTCTACAAAGGTCTTGGCATAACTAACGGCGTCTATCGCTCTTTCGATGATAGCATCACGGTTCGAATTAAATTTAAATTTAATATGGGAATCCGAAGTGCCAATACCAGTATGTATCCTTGGCTTAACCGCATATTTAAGGGCTTCCGCTGCTACTTCAATATCCTTTTTTACCGCTCTGGTGAGCCCGCATACTGTTGCATTCTTAACTAGTTTACCTATGGCTTCTACGGATTTAAAATCTCCTGGACTAGATATAGGAAACCCCGCTTCGATTATGTTCACACCGAGCTCATCTAAACGTGCTGCAATAACTAATTTTTGCTCCATGTCTAGTTTACACCCAGGTACTTGTTCTCCGTCCCTAAGTGTCGTATCAAAAATCTGTACTATATCTTTGCTCATTATATTTACGTAGTTTTAACCAGTCAAACGAATATATGGCCATATACACAAAAGATATAGATTTTGTTATGGAATTTACAACGTTAAGACACTTTTTTGAGCAATTAATAAACTCATTTTCAATTACTTAAACTGTATTTTTTACGATGACAAATGCCCATAAAGACGCTCTGTTCATTTTGGTAAAGGCTTTATCAAAATCCGAAAAGCGGCAATTTAAGCTTTACGTAGGCCGGCTTGGGGTAAATACGGATGCTAAATTCCTGGCCCTATTCAACCTTTTGGATAAAATAAAGCAGTACGACGAAAAGGTTATTTTGAGCAGTGTTGTTGTTAAAAAAGCCCAGCTTTCGAACTTAAAGGCGCATTTATACCGACAAATTTTAGTCAGTTTGCGTTTAAATCCAGTGAATCAGAATATTCGTGTTCAGATTCGGGAGCAACTAGATTTTGCTACAATCCTTTATCAAAAGGGATTGTACAAACAAAGCCTTAAAATTTTAGACAAGGCAAAATCCGTGGCTATTGAAAATGAGGAGAAGAATATTGCTTACGAAATAGTAGAGCTGGAAAAGATAATTGAGACGCAATACATTACCCGAAGTATTCCGGATAGAGCAGACGAACTAGCTGTGCAGGCCAAAGACTTGTCTGGCCAAAATGTGATGACGAGTAAACTTTCTAATCTTTCCTTACAACTGTACGGAATGATGTTAAAAGTAGGTTATGTACGAAGTGATGATGACTTAAAAAGAGTAAAAGAATACTTCACCAAACACCTGCCTAAATATGACTTGGATACCCTAGGTTTTAGAGAAAAACTTTGGTTGTACAAAGCCCATTTGTGGTACAGTTTTTTAATTCAGGATTTTCTTTCTTGCTATAAGTATTCCAGTAAATGGGTAGACCTTTTCAATGAGAACAAGGAAATGATTTATCTGAATCCTGTTTTTTATCTTAAAGGAAATCATTATTTGTTAGAATCCTTATTTTATGTAAAATATAGCTCTCAATTTAAAGTTACACTTGAAGAGTTGGAGCTAGTGCTGAAGGATCCTAATTTTCCAAAAAATGACAATATTACATCGTTGGCATTTCTCTATTTGAATGCCAACAAGCTTAACCTCCATTTCTTGGACGGCACCTTTGAAAAGGGCTTGTATCTGGTAAAAATTGTAGAGTACGGCATCAACAAACACAAAGACCGGATAGATGCACATCATGTGATGGTGTTGTATTATAAAATAGCCTGTCTGTATTTTGGCATAGGCGACAATAAAACCTGTATTGTCTATCTAAAAAAAATCATTGATAACAAGAACCTTAAAATGCGGGAAGATCTTATGTGCTTCGCAAGAGTGCTGAGCCTTGTTGCACACTATGAAGCCGGTATGGATTACCATTTAGAAATTCAGCTAAAAAGCACCTACAAATTCTTGTTGAAAATGAACGACATGCACGAAGTGCAAAAGGAAATGATAAAGTTCTTAAGAAGCCTTGGCGGTATTTATCCGAATGAGCTTAGGGGAGAATTTCAAAAACTACATACCGAACTTAAAAAGTATGAAGACCACCCCTATGAAAAGCGTTCGTTCTTGTATTTGGATATTATTTCTTGGCTAGAGAGCCATTTGGAGAACAAACCCGTATCTCAAATCATACGTGAAAAGGCCTTGTTACAAACCAGATAAGGTGTGTCTTTAAAATGAAACGCTCTCATCTATCGCATTTATTGGAAATTAACCTCGCCATGGTTTTTGTGGGTACTTCTGGGGCCTTAGGACGCTATGTAGACCTGCCAGTTCCAGTAACCATTGCCTCGCGTGCGATTTTAGCCTTTTTGGCGCTACTGTTTTTTTGTAAGTGGAAAGGAATATCCATGCGAATTAAGCCAGCGCACAGAGGGGTTGTTCTGGGTAGTGGTATCCTTATGGGCTTGCATTGGGTTACCTACTTTTACGCCCTTCAGTGGTCTAGTGTCGCTATTGGGATGCTCTCTTTGTTTACCTATCCTGTGCTTACATCCTTTTTAGAACCACTGCTTTTGAAAACACCGTTCCAGAAAATACATTTACTCTTAGGAGCCATGGTTTTAGCTGGAATCTATTTTTTAAGTCCGGAATTCAACTTTGAAGATTCTAATACCCTTGCGATAGGGATAGGCGTTTTCTCGGCACTGTGTTATGCGTTACGAAATCTGGTATTAAAAGCCAGGGTAACTGAATACCATGGTTCTGCCTTAATGGTATATCAAACAGGAATTATTGGTATTGTATTACTTCCCGCATTTTTATATATCGATTTTGATATTGTTATAGGTCAGTGGCAGGGCCTCGTGGCTTTGGCAGTAATCACCACGGCGATTGGGCATACCTTATTTTTGATGACATTCAGGCATTTCAGTATTACTACGGTGAGTATTCTCAGTAGTATACAACCTGTTTATGGTATACTGATCGGAGCTATTTTCTTAAATGAAATTCCGGAGTTAACAACCGTATTCGGTGGTATGTTGATTTTAGGATCTGTGGTCATTGAAAGTTTTAGGTCCTCGCAAAAACAAAAGGTCCTTACTCCGGACTAGTTTCTGGAGTTCCTCTTCCAGTATATTGATTTATGATGCCGTCCCCTAAGGTTTTAAAGCCATCTTCCTTAGCCAACTGCCTTACCTTTTCTGGGTCAAAGTTCCCGTTAAAATATAAAAAGGACCCGTTTTGACCATTGTTATTATAGATAAGTATCTCCTTAACGGCATCGCGCTTTTCCCGTATAGAAACTACATTACGATTTAGATTGTCATTTTTACGGAACACTTCAATAAAGGAATTCCCTGTAATACCGTTCATTTGCTGATTCAAAAATTGGGTTCTGGTAGGCGTTGCGCTAGGAAACTGCATGTATCGTAGATCTTTGGTATTTCCAATAAGCGCATTCATTTCTGGCGAAATCTGACCTAACATCCCTAGCATAAATCTAGGCACACGAACAGCTGTTACCTGATTATCGTTTTTATGGGCATTGTAAAAAGTATCTATAGAATTATAACTGCCGCAGCTGGAAAGCAGTATAAGCATCAAAAAAGACAAGATGGGTAATTTCATTGTATGGTGTGTTTAGCTTCTAAATGTACTTAAAATTAAGTACATGCATCCCAAATCGGGTCCTTGGGTGGTGGGGCGACTACGGTTATCGTTTCTTTATTTACAGGATGCACAAATTGTAAGGTACGGGCATGAAGGTGAATGCTACCGTCCGGATTACTTCTATCGAAACCGTATTTTAAATCCCCCTTTATGGGACTTCCAATGCTTGATAATTGAGATCTTATTTGATGATGCCGGCCGGTTTTTAAATCGATTTCAAGCAGGGCGTAACGATCTAATTTTTTTAGCAATCGATATTCTAGAATCGCTTTTTTACTTTCTGGCACTTCTTTTTTGTTGGCATAGGACTTGTTTTGTTTGGTATTTCGTCTGAGCCAATGCACAAGGGTGTCCGATGTTTTTTCTGGGATGTTTTTTACAATGGCCCAATATGTTTTTTTAGCTTCTTTTTCTGCGAATAATTTGTTGAGTCTAGGCAAGGCTTTTGAGGTCTTTGCAAAAAGTACGATGCCAGAAGTAGGCCTATCCAACCGGTGTACAACGCCCAAATATACATTACCGGGCTTGTTGTATTTTTCCTTTATAAATTCCTTTACCACCTCACTCAGCGGAATATCCCCAGTCTTATCGCCCTGTACGATATCTCCTGGCCGTTTATTTACGATTATCACGTGATTATCTTCAAAAAGTACTTGAAGATTTTTACTGCTAGAATATTGTTTGTTGGACAAGTTGTTCTTTAAGGTTTATATACGTATTATTTTCATACCTATATGGTATTTAATAGGCTATAGGATGGTTTACTTAGATGGGCTACATGTCATTAGTTTATTATTTAGTATCCGTCAAGAACACTAAATCGATACTTTTTTTCCATACAAGCTTAGAAACAAAATCATTAACACGCCAATCGTAACTGCGACATCCGCCATATTAAAAATTCCTGTTTTCAAAAACCCAAGGCGAATTTGAAAAAAGTCGGTTACCGAACCATATATGATACGGTCTATTAAATTACCAATACCGCCACCAATAACCAAAGCAAAAGCGAATACAAGCCATCTGTCACTTGTTTTTTTGGTAAGTACCCGAAAGAGTAAAACCATAAGAACAAGTACCGGTATAATTTGCAATAATATAATTTTTATAATAGGAGGGAAGTTGGCCCCAAAGCCCAGCATAGCTCCTGTATTCTCCACATTGGTAAGGATAAAGTGGTCAGTAACCAATTCAATATAATCCCGGCTCACCACGTTTTTGCGAACTACCACTTTTGAGATTTGGTCACAGCCAATATTCAATAACACCAAGGCTATAATATAAAAACGATATGCAAAACCCTTTTGTTTCAACCCTTTTAAAAATTAATATTGTTCCTCATCATTTGGAAAATCCTTGCTTTTTACATCGGCAACATAACTAGATATAGCCTTACCCATTTCTTCATAGAGGTTCATATACCTTCGTAAAAATCTAGGATTAAACTCGTGTGTCATTCCCAATAGGTCATGAATTACTAAAACCTGGCCATCAGCATGCTTTCCACCGCCAATACCAATGGTGGGTATGGTAAGGCTCTCAGAAACTTCTTTCGTAAGGTTGGCCGGAATCTTTTCCAAAACAATGCCAAAACAACCTAGTTTTTCTAAAAGAAGCGCGTCTTGTTTCAATTTTTCTGCTTCAACGTCTTCTTTTGCCCTAACCGTATACGTCCCAAATTTATAAATAGACTGCGGTGTAAGACCTAAATGACCCATAACCGGAATACCTGCAGCTAAAATCCGCTTTACAGATTCTTTAATCTCCGCACCACCTTCAACTTTTACAGCATGTGCGCCACTCTCCTTCATGATACGTATGGCAGACCTAAGCGCTTCTTTAGGATCACTTTGGTAACTTCCAAACGGGAGATCTACCACCACCAAAGCACGGTCAATCGCCCTTATAACAGAGGATGCGTGATAAATCATTTGATCCAAGGTAATGGGCAAGGTGGTTTCATGGCCTGCCATCACGTTACTAGCGGAATCACCTACCAAAATAACATCCACATTGGCAGCATCCACAATTTTAGCCATGGAATAGTCATAAGCCGTTAACATAGATATCTTTTCGCCGTTTCTCTTCATGTCCACCAAGGACTTTACGGTGACTCTTTTGTACTCTTTTTTTGCTATGGACATGTATTTTGATTTATTCGGAGTTAAAAATAAGGAGTTTTGATGACAATGAGGTGCAGTTAAGGCAATGGCTTTAATTACTTTTTGTTCTATGGATTATTCTTACTTTTAGATTTCAACTAAAATTAGATCGTATAATGAAGTACCTAATAACACTCCTCCTCTTTTCTTTTAGTTCCCTAGTGTCAGCGCAAAGCCCAGAAGAAACAGTAAAAAATACAGTTGATTCCTTTTTTGAAGCCTTTCATGCCCGTGATAGCGAAGGCATGAACAGGTTAATTCATGCAGATGCCCGTTTACAGCGTACCGCTCCAAATGTCGAAGGAATACAGTCGCTAAGAGCTCAAGATTTTCAAGATCTGGTTGGCGGTATCGTTTCCATGCCAGATTCTACCGTGTTTGAAGAGAAGCTTTTAAGCTATGCGATACAGGTAGATGGCCCTTTGGCGCACGTATGGACACCCTATGAATTTTGGTTGGATGCCAAACTACATCATTCTGGAGCTAACTCTATCCAACTTTTTCTTGATGATGGGAATTGGAAAATCATTTATTTGGTAGATTCTCGAACGGCAGAAGGGTTAAAAGACTAGGTAGTGATAAGCGTTTTTAACGGATAAGGAGAATCTTTTATTTTAACTAGCTATAAGCAAGGAGTTTCGTTTGTTTGGTTCTTTGATTATTTCTATTTCTTTCTAGTTTTTACCCTCTCCACAGATCATTGTATACCAGCAAGTTATTCCCAAAACAAGTACTATTACCATAGAGGTTTCATTTTGACTAGGACACACGTAGTACTAAATATACCCGTAAAAGTAAATCAAGTGTAATCGTGGTGCACGTACAGCGTATAAAGAAGATAGATAAAACTTGAACAAGCTATTGTGGTTTCAAAAAACACCTTTTAAATTAGCAATTTACTAGCTAAAATTTATATCATGATATTATTAGGAATAGGATCTCGAATACATCATTTAGAACATGGCAAAGGCGTTATAACAAATGTATCGTCCAAACAGTATTGGGTAACCTTTATAGAAAAAGGTATGGAAACCATTGACATAGCCGATGATTTTGAGGTAATAGAACGCTTGGAAGGTGAAGTGGACACCGTAAGCTATTTTGATGTTGAAAGTTCCTTAGTTAAGATATTGGAAAAATGGAGCGATACCCATGAGAAAGTGGCCCTGGCGGACAAATGGCGTGGTGGAAAATTAATTTTGGAACCGGGTGATGCCTTGGCCAATAAGGAAATTCCAATTGACACTTTTTTTCATAAAATAGTAATGGTACGAGACCGTATCCGTGTTATGGAACAGAAAATTAACAGTAGCAAAAACTTGGATGATCAAGAAAAGATAGACCTTCAGCAATACATAACGCGTATTTATGGGAGTTTGACTTCTTTTAATGTTTTGTTTAAAAGCAAAAACGACTATTTCGTTGGCGAACGCACATAGCTAAGGAGATCTATTCTAATACACCACTATGTAGTAGGAATAACAAATTCCAAAACTACTCAACCTAGTTAATTATCGGATTCAATACTACATTTAGTAAAATAAATGAACAACCGGTAGCTTTTGTTACTAGTATCATCTCCCAATTTGTATTGGGGGTGTTTTGAGTCTGAAAATTATGGTGTACTAAAAATTTCGTTTACCTTTTGTCTCTTAATTGATCTCCAGCTATATGAGTAATGAAAACCAGATACCAAGAAGAACATTCATTAAGACAACAGCTAAAGCAATGGCAGCAATTCCCGTGCTATCTGTACTGAATACCCATAAACCCTCTAACAAAGCCCTTAAACTGGCTCAAAAGCATAGAAAGGAGCTTATCGAAGTATTGGAAAAACTGATACGGGTACAGAGTATCGAAGGAGAATCTGCCGGCAATGCACAAAAGGTGGTAAGCGACTACCTCTCAAAACTACCCTATCGCATAGAGGAGAGTGAAGATCGACCAAGTAAGTATCAAGACCATCCTGAATATATGACACCCAGTCCGGCTGGAGACGGCCCTTTTGTGAATATTGTGGGATGGCCAAAGAAGCAAGCAAAGCAACAATTTGCGATGTTCTCCCATATTGATACGCATTCAATAGAAGAAGGATGGTCCACCGACCCTTTTGAACCCAAGATTATAGGTAATAAGTTATACGGCTTGGGAACATCCGATGACAAGGGTGGGGTAGCGGCTATGCTCGTTGCTGCCACTATTCTTTCGAAAAGTGGAAAAACATTACCCGTTGTCATGAGCCTTCACGGTAAAGGCGGCGGTGGTCGTGGAAGTCTGCCCGTCTTTGAACGAATTAGAAATACGGATCATAACATTGGTGCCGTACTTTATGTGCATCCGGCCGAAACAGGTCGGGGAATGGAAGACATCAAAAATTCAGTCCAAGGTATTGCCGATTTACAATTAGAAATGACCGGGTGGCGTGGAGAACCACTGGAAATCGGAAGTATCGACTCTGCCGAATGGAAGGAGGGTGGAAGTGCAGTTGACCTTTGTTTAGAGCTGCTGGAAACTTTGAAACAATCCGTTTTTAAGGATGTCATGGTCAACATCGGGATTATAGAGGGCGGTGATCGCATTGGGTCCGTTGCTGATAAAGCCACAGTCACCTTTCGGCTTAAGTTCACCGGTACTCATACCTGGAAAGCACTTTTAGACGATTCAAATAAAGTAATAACTGAATTAGTAAAATCGCGTTCAACAGCTAACCAAACATATACAGCAGAACTTAAAAGTGTTGGTTATATGACCAATCCAGGAGCTGCGGATTGGGAAGCACCAGAGAGTAAAATAGTTAGAAACTCAATTGCTGAAATTACTGGTAAAGAACCAACCGCATATCCTAATCATTATGCAGGTGATATTCGGTATCCGATACGCCTTCTTGGTGTTCCGGCTTATGGAATTGGTTCTCTTGGAGGAAACTTTTACATGCCCGATGAGTGGGTAGATATTGATGATTTGGTCAAACTGGTTGCAGTTCTGGTCGACACTATAGGTGATTGGCAAGATGAATGATCTTGTGATGCATCTTTGCGTATAAATTGTTTCATAACGAATTATGTTATGCGGCATAAAAGCAAAAGATATAGCGAACCTTGTTTATTTTAAATGTGAGTGCGCCTTGGCGTCTTTAGCACTTCTCTTTCTTTGCCAGCGCAACATCTCGCCTACGTTTTTAAAGGTTCTCAGCCTTTAAAAATTATTGCGTTTAAAAAGGGAATAAAACCGAGTCCTTTAAGAGGCATAGGAAATTAATAAGTACTACCCTCTTTAACATACCTATACTTATTTTGTTAAACTATTAAGTTTTAATTACACATATGTTAACAGTAGCGCGTCTATTATAGGGATAGGTTTGTTTTCTCAAACAACAAACTAATGACTACATGGTTTTAAAACTACGCTTGCTCATTCCAAGTATGCTACTTCTTTGGACCTTTGGGGCGGCACAAGATTTGGAGCCAACAAGAAGTACAACAGATCTCTCCAATAGCTCTTTTTTAGATCGAACCGAATTTAAAATCGCGTACTCTGGTAATATTTTCTGGAACAATGGACTAGACTTTGGTGCTGAATATCTTTTGAAAGAAAATAAAAAAGTAAAAAATCCAAAACGCGGACAAAGAACAAACACACATGAGTTTCTTTTAAACGGAACACTTGGGTTTACTACTAATTTTTCAAGTCAAACAGACACAGGAATCTTCACCAATTATGGGGTTACCTGGCGACGAACCAATAAAAAGAACAAGCAATTTAGTATCGCCTTTAATCCCTTAGGGTATTATCGTTCGTTTTTACCTGAAACCTTTGAAGTTAGGGGTGCTAATGTAGAAAAGGTATTTCTACCTGGCAGGGGCTATTATGCCCCTTCATTAACGGTAGGTATTGGCAAACAACGGAAAGGCAAAAAAATAACAGGTCGGTATTTTAATGTAAACCTCATGTTACGAACTCCTTTTAATGCAGGGACCTTACCTGCTATTAACCTACAATATGGCTATCGTTTTAACTTCAAAAAGAACTAAAGAGATGCAGAAAAGAATACATAATTTCTCAAAACTAATACTCTTACTTTTAACAATAGCCACTGTATTTTCATGTTCCAAAGAAGAAAATAGTAGCAATCTAAACGAGACCCTGTTTGTGCGACATAAAGACGCAGATATGCCTGCGTATATTCACGGTAACGCTTCTGAGAATATATTTCTTATCATATTACATGGTGGTCCTGGAGGTATAGGATTAAGCTATCGCTCCAACACCATTAAAAATGACATTGAAAAAGAATGTGCTGTAGTATATTTTGATCAGAGAGGTTCTGGTATGGCTCAAGGCAGTTATTCTAAAGACGGAATAAACATAGACATCATGGCAGAAGATGTGCTAGCACTGGTAAAGGTAATTAAAAAGAAATATGGCGATGACTCTCGGTTTTTCTTAATGGGTCATAGTTGGGGCGGTACCTTAGGTCCTGCGACCTTGTTAAAAGATCAAAGTGATTTTCTAGGGTGGATTGATGTGGATGGTGCGCACAATCCTAAAGGCATGTATACAGAATACATTACTAATTTTAGAAGAGTAGCTGCAGAACAAATTGAAGCTGAAAACGATATTGATTATTGGGAAAGCGTTATCGATTTGGTCAATAATGTGAGCGAGCAGTATAACAAAGATGATGTATCCAAATTAAATAGGGAGGCCTTTGAAGCTGAATATAAACTAGAGAAAGCGGATGTTATCAACGGTAACGCGGAAAGTGAGGAGAATACAATTCTTAAGTATAACCTATTAACCTTATTTTGGAATACGTGGAATACACAAGATATTTTGGATCAGGATTTGTTTCAAAATATAACCTATGCAGATAGGCTATCAGAAATTACCATACCCTCTTTAGTGCTTTGGGGAAGATATGATATGGTAGTTCCCATACAATTTGCTCAAGATTCCTATGATAATTTAGGCTCTAGTGCAAAAGAATTGGTGATTTTTGAAAATTCTGGACATTCTCCTATGTTCACGGAACCAGATTTATTTGCACAAGAAGTCATTGAGTTTATCAATCAAAATAAATAGCTGTTCGTATTTTATTTAATTTAAGTGGTGTTTTGTGTGATAATTATTATGGATTGAATACCAATAGGGTGAATAAAAATTATACTACTATGAAAACAGCATCTAAAGACCAGCGTATCCGAGAAAATTTAATAAAATGGTATCTATGTGAGGTACGACTTTTTAAGCGTATTTTGGGTATAAAATAAATCCACACTAGCGCAATAGTTTCAGATTTTTAGAGCTGCAAAATTCCCGAGTATGTTCATGCTGGCTAGAAAAATAAAGACACAAAGCCTTGAGCTACTATTCGTTTCAATATAAAAAAGTGGACTGTAAAGTCCTCCCGAGAGTACCTTTACTATTGGTATTTTAGCGTGTTGTATTGTTACTATTCCAAGTATTTCGAAACCATTCGATATGAAAACAAGTCGGTAATTGTGTTACCTTTAAGTTTGCGCTGCTAGGTTCAACAGATCCTAGCTATAACAACTGCCAGGTTTAGCTACGCTGATCTAAAAAACGTGAATACAAGCTTGAGAAATGAGGCACATCCCAAAAAAAATGGTACTAAAGAATTCCATAACGTACTACGCATTAATAGGCCTTATGCTATTTGGGTGCACGTCTACCAAAAAAATTAAACCAAAAACAATTCTTTTGGGTGCTGATCAAAATGCTACACAAATACATAGGAGTAATGGAGATACAGCAACTACTGCGTATGATTATGGTTTTGATAATCATGAATATATTAGCCTAAAACCAACGCTAACAACACCAATCCTATCCAATGCTAAAGATTCATTGACACAAATAGGTGCTAGTACAGAAGAAGACAAAATTGCACTAAGGGTTATTTTAGATAGCAAAAGTCCGGTGGCAGATAAGATAGTAGAAAACTATCTCAACAGCGTAAATAAGGAGCCTGGAGGTCATTGCCTTTCGGTAAGTAAAGGTCGTTTTGAACAGGCTTATAAAGAGGTTCACGGCCATTTGCCCTATCAAGATTTACCTGATAGCACGGCCTCTAAATTCCATACCGCTAAACAGGTGTTTAATTTGCTTTACGCTTCCGCTTCAGAAAAACACCAAGAATGGCGCAGCCTTCCAGAAGAATATAGGGGTAAAGGCAATGCTGGTGCTATTGCTTATGCCGGTATGGGTACTTTGGTTGACACAACTGGGATTTGGAGTGGCCAATTAAGACCCGGAGCACTCATGCAAGTTTGGTGGCATAAAGAAGATTATGAAAAGGTAGTGCGAGGTGTAAATGTCAAAAAACTAGACCCCTATGGACATTCGTTTATTTTTATAAGCTATGTGCGGGATGCAAATAATGAAATTATTGGGCTTAAAATAGCCGATCAGGGTTTTCAAAGTTACAGACCTTTACTACCTAGAGATTATGAAGTGTGGTGGGCAGTGAACCTTAATATCTAGAGGACAAATATTTAGTGACATAATAATTTAACATTTTTAATGTAATTTCTTCCTACCTAATACGTTACAAACACAGAGCTTTGCTCCTAAATTTATAAAAAATCCATGTTATTTTTTTCGCTACTACTTTCTTTAGGCTTTACAAACGAAATGCCTCCAAAAATAGATAAGGTACTGGCTTATAGTCTTGCTGCTAAAAAGACCTTGCCTGTAATGGAAATAAGGAGTTTTAACGAAGGCGAAACGGTTGAGTTTAAAACAGATTTAGATAGTGTTGCTAATTCTTATGCTAGTATCAAAATAGATGCTGGTCAACTCCGTTTGCGTTTAAAAGAAGGCCTTCGGTTAGGCACTATTTCTTTTGACAATATCAAAACAGCTTTTACCAAACAATTAGTAGATAAGATTATACCTCACTGGTATGGTACCCCATGGAGTTTTGGGGGCCATACAGCTATACCTAATGAAGGTAAAATTGCATGTGGTTATTTTATATCAACCACCTTACGTGATATGGGTATAAATCTTAATCGGTATAAATTGGCCCAAAAATCACCTATCGACGAGGCTAAAATGATTAGTTGTGGCTCTGTAATTAACAAGATAGTTCAGGATACCCCGGAAAAAGCATTTGAAGAGATAGATCACTTAACCAAAGAGGGACTCTATTTTATAGGTTTTGACGAGGGGCATGTGGGCTATCTTTTGAAACGTGAAGGCGAACTATTTCTAATCCATTCCAACTATCTTTCTCCGGTGTCGGTTTGTATGGAAACGCTCAAAGAATCACGAGTTTTCAAGAGTTTTACTACATTTCATTTGGTAGCTATTTCTCATAACGA
>CAZDOW010000005.1:26099-68908 GCA_964507115.1 uncultured Maribacter sp. | reverse complement strand
AAACATCCACCATTCCATATCTATACGGTAGGCAAAATCCTGTAGCCATCTATCCATTACAAACCAAGCAATGGGAAAAGCTATAATAGCCGCAAAGGCTATCAACTTGCCAAACTCCTTACTCAGTGTTATTGCAACAGAAATAATAGTAGCTCCTAAAACTTTTCTTACCCCAATTTCTTTTTTGCGCTGTGCAGTAATGAACATCACTATCCCGAATAGTCCAAGACATGAAATTATAAATGCCAGTATCGTAAAGACTAATCCCAATTTTTCTTGTTTTTGTTCGGCTACATATTGCTTATTGAAATTCTCATTTAGAAAATGAAAATCAGTATTATTTTCAAAATCAAATTTTGCATACGTGTTTTTCAAGAAGGCAAGCCCGACCACAGCTTTGCCTTTGGCCAACTTTACATATAAATTATCTCGTTCTCTATTTTCTGGCGGCAGAAGTAATACCATTGGTTCTATTTTATGCTGTAACGAAGAAGCGTGAAAATCTTTAACCACACCAACGATTACGCGGTTACTTACACTATCATTCTCCAAATTAAACTTCGCCTTTTTACCAATCGCATTCGAGTAACCGAGCGTATTCATAAGTGTTTCATTGATTATAATTGCATGGTCTTTATCCGTGGACATATCTTTTGAAAAATTTCGTCCTTGAAGCAAATCCATACCATTTGTCTGAAAGAAATCTTCATCAGCATATAAGAAATTAGCAAGATTAGTCACGGACTGTAATTTTCCATTTTTTTCAAAATAGAAGCCATATTTTCCAAGGTAGTTCGTACCGATAGGATTCCCTGCCGTAGCAACACCTTCTATCAATGAACTCTTTAATAATTCTTGTTTCAAGGCCGGTATATCATTTCGGACTTTCATATTATCGATATGGGCAATAACTACTTGCTCTTTGTTAAAACCTAGATCCTTATGAAACACAAACTGCATCTGACGGTAAATAATATAGGAACCACTTACCAGACAAACTGTAACTACAAACTGAAAAACTACCAGGGATTTACGAAGAATATTACTAGCCTGCATAGACCCCAACTGTCCTTTGAGTGATGGAATCATTTTGAAACGAGACAAGAATAACGAAGGATAGCTACCGCTCAAAATACCGGCAAGCAATGTAAAAAGCATAATCGCCCCTATAGTATTAACAACTCCAAAACGCCAGAGGCCCATATCTTTCTCTGTAATTTGGTTAAAAAGAGGTAAGGCCATTTGGACAAGAAAACATGCGACAAAAGCGGCCAAAAAAGTTACTAGCAGGGCTTCGGATATAAACAATCCTACAAGATGTTTTTTTTCTGACCCCAGTACTTTTCTTACCCCAATTTCCCGTACTCTCATAATAGAGCGAGCCGTTGCAAGATTCATATAATTGATTAGCGCAATCAACAGTACAAGGATACCTATCACTATAAACATATTTACCCTAGAAATACTCCCATTACTACCCATTTCATAATCCAAATTCGAATTCAGATGAATAGCGGAAAGAGGCTGCAGTTCTAACTGAAAATCCTTAAACTCCATTTGCTCAGCCAAATCTTTTTCAAGCAGAACTAATTTCTTTTGTAGTGACTGAATATCGGAACCTTCTTTTAGAAGCAGGTAGGTATATAGAAACACATCGTCCCATCCCTCACTTTTTAATTCATCTACACCAAATGAACGGATACCGCTAAATTGAATGTGTGAATTCTTAGGCATATCCTTTATAACGCCAGTTACCTTGTTAGGGAATTTTCCACTTCCAAAAAGTATTGTCTTGTTTTGTGCTTTGGAAGCATCGCCAAACAGTTTAATAGCCAAGCTTTCCGTGATGACAATAGATTCTGGTTTTTCCAACGCTGTATTTGCATCGCCAAACAAAAAGTGATAATCAAATAGTTTAAAGAAGGATTGTTCTGCATAGCATAAATCATCCTGCCTTATGGTTTTATCGTCGTAACTCATTAAGTCACCACCTTCGGTACCAATCCTTACGGCGTCTTCAACTTCGGGAAAAGTATTCTTGAACGTTGTTGCGTAAGGAGGTGAGGTAAGAGCAATGTCCATGTTTCCATTGTCCCAACTAGCATGTTGCACAACCCTATAAATGCGATTTGAATTGGAGAATGTTTCATCGTAACTAAATTCATCTGCTACGTACAGCGCAATTAACCAAAAAGCAGCTAGCCCAATAGCCATACCACTTATATTCAAAAAGCTATAGCCCTTGTTTTTATTTAGACTTCTCCAAGCAATCTTTAGGTTGTTTTTGAACATGATTATTTTCGTTTTTCTTATACTAAACTTGTTTCAGCATCTTTTGATTCATTTTATTTACTCCCTTTTTATTCCGTCCGTAAGCTTTTTAAAGGCTTTATCAATGCTGCTGTAACCGATTGATAACTAATGGTCAAAATGGCGATGCCCAAAGCAATGGCACCTGCAATCAAGAATATTCCCCATCCTATCGAAATCCGATATGCAAAATCTTCCAACCATCTGCCCATCATAAACCAGCCCAAGGGTATGGCAATGACTATGGAAATAAAAATCAGCTTCATAAAATCCAAAGTCAATAACTGGTAGATACTTTTGAAAGGTGCGCCCAATACTAAACGGATACTGATTTCTTTTTTTCGTTGCTCCACCATAAAGGCCGAGAGGGCAAAGAGACCCAAACAGGCTACAAAAATGGCGAAAAGTGCAAAGCTGTTGAAAATGTTACCCATGCGTTGCACATCTGCATGCATCTGGCTAAACTCTTGGTCCAAAAAACTATAATTTATAGTTTGGTTGGGTACGTTCCTAGTCCAAATTGCCGTTATTGCCGCCAAAGCCTCGTTGATATTCCCTTTGTTGAGTTTTATGGAAACTGTGCCATTGTCCTTACCAATAACCAAGGACAAGGAAGTGATATCTTCCTTTAACGACTTAAAATGAAAATCCTCCACGACTCCGATGATGGTCCAATCCCGGTCGTTATTATTTATCTGTTTACCTAAGGGATCGGTAAGTCTCATCTCTGCTACCATTTTTGAATTAATGATGATGGAGTTTGTAGAATCGGAAGCGAATTCTTTTGAAAAGTCCCTGCCTTCTTTTAGTTGTATGCCAAGTGTTTTTAAATAATCATAATCTACCCTCCAAATTTGAGCTGGAGTACTAGCTCCCTGAATGCCTTCATTGGCCATTCTAAACGTATTCCCATTTCTATTGCCACCATCTATCGGTAAATAATTCGTAGTAGTTGCTTCTTTTACTTGTGGTAATTTCAAGAGCTGTTCTTTAAAGGTATCGGAACTATTACCCAAAACATCCGTCCCTTCCAGAATCACTACTTGTTCTTTGTCATACCCTAATTCCTTTTTTAGAATATAGTCCATTTGCTTATAAATAATCAAGGTGCCGATAATCAAAACGACCGATGTAGTAAATTGAAACACCACCAGACCACTGCGCAGTCTTCCACTTTTACTGCCAATACTAAGACTGCCTTTTAATACATCTACCGGCCTAAATGCCGACAAGTAAAAAGCTGGATACAAGCCGGCGACAGCTCCAATCAATAACGCTGAAATTAGTAGTGTTGGTAAAAACCACCATGCCATCCAAGGCATTGTTATGGTTTTAGCTGCGATGGTATTGAAAGCCGGAAGCAAGCCCCAAGCCAATACAACGCCAATAACAAAAGAGATAATACTGAACAAAACAGATTCTGTCAAAAACTGAGCAACAAGATTGTGTTTAAAGGCACCAACAGTTTTTCGAAGCCCAACTTCCTTAGCTCTATTGGCCGATTTAGCAGTTGATAGATTGATGAAATTGATAAGGGCTAGTAGCAGCACAAAACCAGCAATAGCACCGAATAACCAAACAAAACGGATATCCCCATGTTGTAAATTATCCGCCATTTTAATGTCCGAATATAAATGGATATTGGTCACGGGTTGTAGTTTGTATTCTATACCACGAAGCACTTCGATAAAATCCGATGCACGACCCCGTTCCATTTGAGCAGGAATGATATATTTCTCTACAATGAATTTCATTTTTTGTTCCAGTTCCGGAATACTGGCTTTCTGATCTACTAAGACATAGGTAAAGTAATTCTGACTGGTCCAGCTACCATTATTGTCCACAATCGGAAGGACAAAATCAAAATTCAGATGCGAGTTTTTAGGCACCTCTTTCATAACCCCGGTAATTCTGTACGGTTTGGTATCCTCATTATCTAAAATGACGGTCTGTCCTAGGGCGTTTCCGTTTGGAAAGTACTTCTCGGCCTTCGCCTTGGATAGTATCATACTTCTAGGGTCAGTCAACGCGGCATCCGGATTACCTTCTTCCAACGAAAGCTCCAAAATATCAAAGGCTCCTTGGTCTGCCAGAATAAAACCCTCCTCAAAATTATTCTGTGATTCTCCCTGCAAACGCATGCCACGTTTTCCAGCACCAAAAGCAACAGTATTATTTACTTTACCAGCCTTTTGTATTTCTGGAAAATCGGTTTGTAAGGCGTTAGCAAAGGGCAGTTGAAAATGGGTGCTTTTCACGAGCTCTCCTTGGAACATGCCTTGCATGACAACCCTGTAGATTTGGTTCTTTTTTTCGTAATGCTCGTCGTAACCTACCTCATCTCTAATGAACAAAGCAATTAATAGGCATGCAGCAATGCCTACTGCAAACCCTCCGATTTTGATTGTAGTGAAGAATTTATCCTTTTTAATACTTCTCCAAGCAATTTTTAAATTGTTTTTGAACATGATTGATTTTGATTGATGCGATGAAATACTAGTCTTTAAGTGCATTTACAGGATTCATAGTTGCTGCTTTAAAACTCTTCCAGCCAATGGTTCCAAATGCAATTACTATAGTAACAAAACCAGCCAAAACGAACAACCACCATTGAATTTCTATGCGATAGGCGAAACTTTCGAGCCATTTGTTCATTAAATAATAACCCAGAGGAAAGGCTATAAAAAACGAAATAATTACCAGCCTTAGAAAGTCTGTGGAAAGCATGGCAACAATCTCGGAAACACTTGATCCCAAAACCTTTCGGATGCCTATTTCCTTAAAACGCTGTTCGGCTGTGAAGGTTACTAATCCGAACAACCCCAAACAGGCAACTAAAATGGTCAAGAGGGCAAAGATGTTCAATATGGTTCCCATTTTTTGTTCAGCCAAATAGGTCTTACGATATGATTCGTCTAACAATGTATATCCGAAAGTCTCATCGGTATTGAAACTGTTCCATAATGTATTGGCATCGGCAATAAGGCCAGCCATGTCAGCGGATTTCGCTTTTATGATGAGACCACCATAAGGAGCGTACATCATAAATAAAGGGTCTATGGGTTGGTGTAAGGATTTAAAATGAAAGTCTTTGATGACTCCTACCACGGTTTTTGAACCACCCCCTGTGGTTACTACTTTACCTAAAGGATTTTCGCCAAGACCTAATACCTTTGCGGCTGTTTCGTTGATGATTACATTTGTGGAATCGGCACCGAACTCTTTTGAGAAATTCCGCCCCACAACCAACTGCATACCCATAGTCGGTATGTAATTCTCATCGATGTTATATACAGGCATTCTTCTAACGAATTCACCATCTTTAGAAATCATGGTCTGATTATTGTCGGAAAATCCGGCAGGGGCAAAAGCAGATTGCGTAATAGATTCCACTTTGGGGTTTTTGAATAATTCGTCATTAAAAACCTCTTGGTCATTACCTAGCAGATATGCCTCTCGAACTACAAGCAATTGATCTCTCTCATATCCGATATTCTTATTTTGGATATACTCCATCTGTTGGTTGACTACCAAGGTTGCCAATATCAATCCCGCAGAAACTACAAACTGAAAAACTACCAAACCACTTCGGATACCCTTATTACTGTTTCCTTCTAAGAACTTATTTTTCAATGCCCAGATTGGTTTGAAGGATGACAAAAAGAAAGCGGGATAGCCTCCCGCCAAAAGGCTTATCAAAAAGGTCAAAAGTACTAGGGATACCAAAACAGTTGGCCGCCATAGGAAATCGAATTGCAATTCTTTTCCTGAAAGTTCATTATAAAACGGTAGGGATATAACTACCAAAATAGCTGCAAACATCATTGCTATTAGGGTAGCAATAAAAGATTCGGACAAAAATTGATAGCGCAATTGGCTCTTATTAGATCCCAAAACTTTACGAATACCTACTTCTTTAGCCCTTTTTACAGCAGTAGCTGTAGAGAGATTCATGAAATTAATACACGCGATTAGTAGCATAAAAAGAGCTATAGCGCTAAAAATATAGATGTTCTTAATATCACCACCCTGTTCTAATTGGCTGTAAGCGGAGTTATCGGAGTATAAATGAATATCGGTCAGCGGAAAAATTCGAAGACCCAATTGATTTTTTTTAGAAAATTCTTCATAGGAAAGCCCCATTCGCTCTTGCATCTTAGAGCCTATATGTTTTTCAATTATGTTAGGTAGCTTCCCTTCCAAATTTTTGTAATCAGAACCCTCTTTTAAAAGCAGGTAAGTGAAAAAATTACCATTGAACCAAGAGTCACTTTTGGCTTCATCTAGTCCTTTCATAGATGCAAAAATATCAAAATGAAAGTGCGAATTTTGGGGCACTTCTTCAATAATGCCCGTTACTCTAAAAGGCTGTTCTTGCCCTTCTAAATGGAACAGCTTACCAACGGCATCCGCAGCACCAAAGAACTTTTCGGCCTGCGCTCTAGTAATCACAGCAGTATTAAGCTCCTGTAATGGGTTTTTGATATCTCCTTCAATAATAGGCAGCGTAAAGACATTAAAAAAATTAGTATCCACATAAGCGAATTTGTCTTCACGATATGATTGATTATCTACCGTAATTTTAGGGGTCCCGATGTTTCGGATACGCGTAGCATCAAGCACTTCAGGGAATTCTTGTTTTAAGGTCTTCGCAACTGGGGCCATAATAGCCCCTTCCTTTATTTCCTCCCCATTAACCTTTCCCCTAAAGACCACGTTGACGATTTCATCGGCATTTTCATTATAACGATCATAGCTCAATTCATCGACCACAAAAAGTGTAATAATCAAACAGGAGGCGATGCCCAAAGCAAGACCTATGATGTTGATGGAGAATACTCCTTTATTCTTTAAGATGTTTCGCCAAGCAATTTTTAAGTAGTTTTTGAACATGATTGATTGATTTTTGATTGATATGATGAATCATATCTAAATCGATTTTCATGCCACACCTTCAAAACGCTTAAAATCAGTAATTTACATAAAAATCGCAATACCCTACTGTAAAAATATTTGACAAAGAATGTATAATATATTTACAGAAATTACCAAGATTTTCAGTGGTTACAGTTTAACTGGCATTAGCATGCTTAGTGTAAACTTGATTTAATCCACACGCAAACTTTTAACCGGGTTCGCGTTTGCTGTTTTTATGGCCTGAAAACTAACTGTAACCATAGCAATCAATAGCGCACCACTACCTGCCAAAACAAACATCCACCAACTAATATCTATCCTATAGGCAAAATTTTGTAACCACTGGTTCATAAACCAATAAGCAAGTGGAGAACCTATCACAACCGCCAGTACAACAAGCTTTAAAAAATCTTTTGATAACAGTGTTACTACATTTTGGGAAGAAGCTCCCAACACTTTGCGGACACCGATTTCCCTAGTCCGCTGAAGTGCCGTAAACGTAGCAAGGCCGAATAGACCCATTGCCGCAATTAGTATGGTAATAAGAGTAAATAGGCTAAATATTTTCGCAAGGCGATCTTCTGCGGCATATTGTGCTTCAAAAGCATCATCCAAAAAACGATATTCAAAAGGTCTTTCGGCGTCATATTTTTCAAAAATAGTCCTCACTTGTTGAATGACCGAGGGCATATTTACTTGTGAATTTATTTTTAAAAAAAGAGAGCCTCCGTTTTCTGCCCATGACGAGGACACATCGCTATCCTGCGTAACAAAAATACACAGTGCTCCTATCTTATTACTTAGGGACGTATAGTTGAAATCTTGTAAAACTCCCTGTATTTCGTATCGATTATCTATTTTTTGACCTATGGGATTGGTATCCAGATTCAATTTCTCTACAGTGGCTGCATTTATAATGGCTGCTGTTTTCTGGTTCCGATAGAACAAGGAATCATTTGGAACCATCTTCCATTCTAAGCCTAACAGGGAGATGAAATTTTGGTCTACCGTTAATGTCGGTAAAAAAACCATCTCATCGCTGTTCTGACGTTTTACACTCATCATGCTATGTCCCGAATACATAGGGTAAAGACTTACACTTGTCTGTTTTACAGCGGGCAAGGATTGTAGTTCTTGTTTAAACGGGATAATATGTTCTCCAACTGATTTTTCAAAGGGAACCATAATAACATTTTCCTTATCAACTCCCGTATCGGCATATCTAAAAAAATGCATCTGCCGGTCGATCACAATACCGCAAATAATTAGAATAACAGAAATGGTAAATTGAAAAACTGTAAAAAATTTACGCACACCAATACCCCCTCCCTGTTTGCCTAACTTTCCATATAGTACCATAACCGGTTTATAGGCAGATAAAAGTAAGGACGGATAAGCAGCGGCTAAAAGGACAGTAATTATAAACAGTATAGCAAAGGACATTAACATTGTGGGGCTGTACAAAAAGGAATCATCCATGCTAATCTGTAAAAAATTAAAAAAGTAGGGCTGAACCATGGCACACAACAGATAGCCTAATGCAAACGCAATGATCGTATACAATGCTGATTCCATAAAAAACTGCATGGCAATGGTCTTCCTTTTAGCGCCTAATACTTTTCTTACCCCAATTTCTTTAGAACGTTTAGTAGCGCGGGCCGTAGAAAGACTCGCATAATTAATAAGTGCCAAGAGTAAAATGAGCAACGCCACTAAAGGGAATATTTTAATATATCTGATGTTAGCCGCATTTTGATTCAGGTGCATATCTGCCAGTGGTTTTAACAGATACTTTAAACCCATATGACCATCGTCTCCTTTAAGTTTATTGATCGCTAGTAAACCGGTCTCGACCAACTCGGGCTCTGCCGATTCTTTCAATAAAAGATAGGCTGCAAAGTCCGGGCCATTATCTTTCAAAAGATTCCGATGCTCCTCCATAGCAGGCATGCTTGAAATGGATGCCACAAAATTATAGTCGATGCTGGAATTGGAAGGAGCGTTTTTGGCAATACCCGTAATCGTAAAATCATATTTATTATTATAACGGATGATTTTACCAATCGGATTTTGTTTTCCAAAATACTTCTTGGCCATATTCTCAGAAATAACCAAGGAGAAGGGATTTAGCAAGACCTGATTTTTATCGCCTTGCACCAATGGAAAGGAAAAGAAATTAAAAAAATTACTGTCCGCCAACAGGAATTTGATTTCTGCGAATTTTAATGAAGGGGATTCAGGATTTTGAACAATGACATTTTCATAATTGCTTTTAAAGCATAAAAAATCAACAACCGTTGGGATATTCTCTTTACTTAAGACCGCATCTGAATACCCCATATAAGGCATCATAATGGGATCATTCCCCATTTTTATTTCAGATTGAACTTGGTATATCCTATCCGCTTTGTCATGAAACTTATCGTAGCTATACTCATGCCCAACGTACAAAGCAATAAGCATACAAACGGCGAGACCAATCCCAAGACCACTGATATTAATGGAAGAATACACTTTATCCCTTATCAGGTTTCGCCAAGCTATTTTAATATAATTTTTAAACATGGTTCTCGTACTTATATTTCTTTAAGCTCCCTGCTTTTCAAAGAAAGGAAAGGCTAATCCGCGAACTTTCTTATGTAATCCCTTCGACTGCAAATGGGATGACGTGGAGGAACTTTTACATTTCATTTTCAATCCTTTATTTAACTTTCCTTTGGATGGCTCCAAGATATTTATTCCGTTCGTAAACTTCTAACCGGATTCGCAATCGCTGCTTTCACTGCTTGGAAACTAATGGTTAAAAGAGCGATGAAAATGGCCACAATTCCGGCAATTACAAACACCCAAATATTAATCTCTATACGATAGGCAAATCCTTCTAGCCAGTTTTTCATAGCCCACCAGGCCAAAGGACCGGCTATCAACAATGCTATCAAGACTAGCTTCATAAAGTCTTTTGAGAGCAATTTAACAATACCGGTGACTGTAGAGCCCAAGACTTTTCTAACACCAATTTCTTTTTTACGCTGTTCTGCGGTATACGCAGCCAAACCAAATAGCCCCAAACAGGAAATGAGAATAGCCAACAAAGCAAATAATCGAGATAACCTACCCATAAGCTGTTCCCCTCTAAATTTGGAATCAAACACGTCATCCACAAACTGATAATCGAAAGGAAAGGCAGGATTATGGGTTTTCAGTGTACCCTCAATACCAGCAAGCGTTTCGGTCAAGTCTTCTTCCCCATTCGTTTTAATGTATAATAAACTTGCATATTGATTATTATGAATAAACATAACAGGGTCACCTTTACCGTACATATCACCATAGACATAGTCCTTAACCACGCCGATAACCGTAAAGGTCTCCTCCCATCTATTGATTGTTTTTCCTACCGCACTTCCGGAGCCCATAAGTTTAGCAAAAGATTCGGTTACCATAGTATTGGTGCTGTCAGATGCAACGTTGGAACCAAAACCACGACCATCCACAATATCCAGACCAAAAGTTTTAAAAAAATCAGTACTCACATATCGAAATGAAATTAAGACATCTTCAGTATCAGTACCACCTTGCCATTGCAGACCCGAGCCATTATTACCATCAGAAAGTATGTTACTGTTGGAAAGTGCCACATCCTCTATTTTACCCGTATTAATAAGATCATTTTTTATAGCATCAAAATTTTTGATTATATCGCCAGTAACAGAAACCTTTACCAAATGCTCCATGTTAAAACCTAAATCCCTACTCTTTATGTGTTGTATTTGTTGATATATAATTAGGGTGCTTATGATAAAGGTAATAGAAATAGCAAATTGAGATACCACTAGGCCTTTTCTGATAAAATTAGCGCTCCCCTGGGTCTTTCTAGCTCCTTTCAAAACATCAACCGGTTTAAAGGAAGAAAGATAAAATGCGGGATACCAGCCCGCTAAAAGTCCGCAAACAAGGGTAATGGCTAACAATGAAATACCATGGTAAGAATTTAGTAAATTTAAACTCAATTGCTTTCCAATAAGCACATTGTACTGTGGAAGCAAAAGCGCTACCAATATGATGCTAAGTATTCCTGCGAATAGCGCCGTCATAATCGCTTCCGCCATAAATTGGGAAACAAGGCTTTTTTTACCGGAGCCCAAGACCTTGCGTACGCCTACTTCATTAGCTCTTTTTTCGCTTCTGGCCGTGGAAAGATTCATGAAATTGATGCAAGCTATCAACAGAATAATCATCGCAACAAGCCCCATCATCTTAACAAAAACAATATGACCTCCCTCTTGTTTTCCATCCTTAAAATTAGATCTAAGATGCCAGTCCTTTATCGTATGTAAAAACGCATAACCATCCTTTTCGCCAGTTTTCATTGGAAGTATTGCTCTTACTTTAGCATCGGTTGTTTCAAAATTAGCCTCTGGAGAAAGCGCTACGAAAGTATCTGCAAAATTATTACCATACTCTTCTGCCCATTCCATATTCTCGCCACCTAGAAAACGCTCCATCGACACAAGCCATTCAAAATTAAAACTGACGTTCACAGGCAAGGTTTTCATTACACCGGTAACCGTATAGCTGTCTGTTGCATTAACTTGTACAACCTTGTTTAATGCGCTTACGTTTTCTCCAAATAGGTCTTCTGCTAATTGCTGATTGATGATAATGGTATTGGGACTACCCAAAGGATTTGCAAGAGGGCCTTCTACGAATTCCAAACTAAATATGTCAATTATATCTGGGTCGGCATACCGCCCGTAACGGCTTAATGTGTTCTCGCCTTCTGTGAACAGCAACGCACTACCATGAGTTCTAGCTGCCTTAACAATTTCAGGGATTTCATCTTTTAGTGCTTTGGCCAAAGGACCAGGCGTAGACTGATAAAAGGTGCGCCACTCTCCTTCATATTCTTGGTTGGTAGGCAGGTAATAGACCGTATCCTGTTTTGGAAAAACACTATTAAAACTCAATTCATCAGCTACCCAAAGGAGTATGAGGCTTGCACAAGTAATACCAATGGCTAAGCCAAAAATATTTAAGGCACTGTAGCCTTTGTTTCTCCAAAGGTTTCTCCAAGCAATTTTTATATAATTCTTGAACATACTACTATTTGTTTTATACTACAATTACAAGTAGCATCGGTTTAATTATTATTCGGTTCGCAAACTTTTGACAGGATTGGCGAGGGCTGATTTTAAAGATTGAAACCCAACCGTTAAAAAAGTGATTAGCAATGCAAAACCTCCCGCCAAGGCAAATACCCACCAATGAATATCTATACGATAGGTAAAATCTTCCAACCAACGTTGCATAAAGTAATAGGCAATCGGTGCTGCTATAGCCAATGCAATAAGTACCAGCATAATAAAATCCTTGGTCAGTAGTTTAACCACGGAGCCTATGCTAGCTCCTAATACTTTCCTAATACCTATTTCCTTTCTCTTTTGCTCTGCCACAAAAGACACCAAACCAAAAAGACCTAAACAACTTATTAAAATGGCTAGAATGGTAAAAACAACCGAGATTTGACCTAAACGTTTCTCCTCGTCATACAGTTTCTCAACTTCCTTATCTACAAACCTATAATCAAAGGGAACATTCTTTACGGTAGTTTTCCATTGCTGCTCTAGACTTGCTAGCAATTGACCATAATTCTTAGTTTCGGTTTTAAGAAACAACCAATTAGGCGATTCCTCTTTATGGAGAAACAATGGTGCAATTTCATCTTTGAGCGAAGCAAAATGGTAATCTTTGGCAACTCCAATAATTCGCATTTCATATGTTTCATCACCAAAGCTTTGCACAAGTCTTGAACTTAGAGCATCTTCTTCTTTAATGTTAAATGCTTTTAAGGTTGCCTGATTGACTATAATCTGGTCCGTGGTATCTGCAACAGTAAAATCCCTTCCACGAACCAATGGAATATTCATGGTTTCGAAATAACCACCACTTACGCCGTTACGTTTTACAATTGTATTATTCTCACGATTTCCACCAGGTAGATATACGCCATTGTCGGCCAAAATTATTTCTGACGGTGCATAATTTCCACTCGATACATTTAAAACTCCTGGAATATTTAAAAATGAGGATTTAAGTGATTCAAACTTACTAGAAGCTTCATCCGTGCCTATTCTTAGGGCCAATAAATTATCTTTTTGAAAACCAAGGTCTTTATTCTGTGTAAATCGAAACTGCTGCGTAACAATAATAACAGTAGCTACTAAACTTATTGAAACGATAAACTGAAAAATAACCAGAACCTTCCTAAAAACTCCATTACCAGATTGTAAAATGGTTGAGCTTTTTAACGCTTTAATGGGTTTTATTGACGACAAAATTATAGCAGGGTAAATTCCAGAAACAAAACCTGTAAGGATCCCCAATCCAACTAATAATAGACCAATGCGCCAATTCATTAAATCCTGATATACTAAACTGGCATTGGTAAGCTCATTTAATAACGGAAGTAGAATAATGGTAATGGGAATACTAATGAGCATGGCAAATAGTGATAGTAATAAAGATTCACCCAAAAATTGTCGCATTAGACTATTTTTTCCTGCACCAACTACTTTACGAACCCCAATTTCCTTGGCCCTTTTGCTAGCCCTAGCGGTACTTAGATTAATAAAATTAATGCAAGCCACTAATTGCATAAAAAATGCCAAAGTCAATAAAAAATATAGATATTTTATATTTGAAACTTCATGAATTTGATTTTTTCGACCAGCAGAATACAAATGAATATCCGAAGCTTTTTTGAGTTGTAAAATTTTGTTGTCCATCCCAGCATCCGATAAGTTTTTTGCTCCTCGTTCCTGAATAAAACCGGGTAATTTATTCTGTAATCCACTAGCATTGCCATTTGGCACTAATTTCACATAACTATAAACAAAATTATTGGTAGCAAAACTTTCAAAATTTTGAACAAAAGTTCCCATTCCTGGGGTACTCATACTCACAATGTAGTTTGGGTTTAGATGTGATTTTTTATAAGTTTCATCAAAAACGCCTTTAACAGTTAAGGTTTGGGCATCTTCGCCACTACCCCAGGTCACAGCCTTGCCCAAAGCTTTTTGATTACCAAACATTTTCTTGGCTAAATAGGCGGAAAGTACCAATGCGTTAGGTTCGTCTAAAGCCGTCTCTTTTCTACCTTCAATGAACTTATAAGAGAATACCTTAAAAAAGGTAGAATCTGCCATATATACCCTAGGTTCATAATAAGCATCTTCGCTACCTGCGACACCAATTAAATTGCTGCTAAAAACATCCACAAGTACTACCCTTGTAGCTTCTTGAACTTCAGGAAAATCTTCTTTAAGAGCAAAGGCAGTAGGAGGCGATGCCGCCCCAGTATCAAAACTCTCTTTACCATCTCGTTCTATTATAGTTTCTACTCTATAAATAGAAGCGGCATTCTCGTGATGTTCATCATATCCTAATTGTGCAAAAACATATAACAATATGGCAAGGCAACTAACAGTACCAACGGTAAGACCTAACAAATTTATTATGGTCTGTTGTTTACTTTTCAACAAGTTCCTCCAAGCAATTTTTATATACTGTTTTAGCATAACCCCCTCCTTTTTAATTTTTGTTTATCTAACCTTTTTACAGTGTTTCTGCCCTGTTAAGAAATCATAACCAACTGAGTTTGACGATTTATTCCGTTCGTAAGCTATCCACCGGATTGGCCAGAGATGCTTTTATCGTTTGGAAGCTGACCGTTACCAAGGCAATCAACATAATGGCTCCAAAGGGCAATAGGAAAAAGCTCCAATGGATATTGATTCTAAAAGCATAGCTCTGCAACCAGTTACTGGTAGTATACCATGCAATAGGAATGGCTATTAAAAATGCGATAACTAGCAAAAACGCAAACTCTTTATACAACAGCTTTAAGATTTCCATTACTGACGAGCCCAGAACTTTCCTAATACCAATTTCCTTTGTACGTTGTAATGTGGTAAAAGATGCTAATCCAAAGAGTCCTAGGCAGGCCACCAATATGGCGAGCCCCGTAAAGAGTCCGAATACTTTCCCGAACCGTTGGTCCGCTTTATACTGATCATTAAAGTGATCGTCCAGAAAGAAATATTCATAGGTATTGCCAGGAAAAAATGTATTCCATTCCTTCTGTACCTGTGCGATGGTCCCGGCTAAATCTTCAGAGCTTTGTTTGATAGTGAAATAACCACGTAAATCTGGAATTAACCTCATAACCAAGGGCTCGTACGGTAAGCGCAAAGATTGCTGGTTAAAATTCTCAGAGACACCGATAATGGTATATTGTTTTCCCCAAAAATCGATCCGTTCCCCAATAGCCTCTTCTGGATTATTGAAACCCAACTGTATAATACCGGCTCTATTGAATATAACAGCTTCCGGGTCTGTTCCGTAGGATTCTGAAAATTTGCGCCCCGCAACCAGCTCCAAACCAAATTGATCTACATAGTCGTAATCCACTCCTATAATCCTGTATTGTTTCGCCTGCTCTGCTTCTTGCGTAACCAATTTAATACCTCCAGCGTTCCAGTTTACCGGTTGGCCTGGTATCGTTGTCGCTGCGGCTACACTTTCAATCGATGGGTATTTCAAGAGATTCTCCTTAAAAGCGGTCATTTGGCTCGCATAGGTAGAATCGGAAACAATTGGAGGTACAATGACCAAGGTTTTATCAATATCTAACCCTAAGGACTGCTTGCGCATAAATTGTATTTGCTCATACACTGTAAAAGTGCCAATCAACAGGAATAAGGATGCGGCAAATTGCAACACCACTAATGATTTTCTTAAAACGGCCCCTTGTTTTGTAGACACTATTTTTCCTTTTAACACCTCAACAGGTTTAAATCTGGAGAGCACGAAGGCAGGATAAGCCCCAGACAAAAATGTTCCTACCACAAACAAACCCAAAAGCGCTAGCCAAAAGGTGCTTTTTGTAAATAGTGTATAGGAAAGTTCTTGTCCGGATAATTGATTGAAGGAGGGAATCATGACCATCATTAAAACGAGAGCCAAAAATAAGGCCAAGGTGTTAAAGAGTGCAGATTCAAAAAAGAACTGCGTAATGAGCTGCTTTCTATTGGAACCTATCGCTTTACGAACACCCACTTCCTTTGCCCTGCCAATAGCCCGGGCGGTTGCCAAATTGATATAATTTACCCAAGCAATGATAATGATAAAGAAGGCGATACCCAAAAGCAGGTAAACGGTCTTACCATCTCCTGTAGGACCTGGTTCCATCATAAAATTAGAATTCAAATGGATATCCGTGACGGGCATCAAAAAATACTTAGCGGTACTGTTCGATTGTTTTGAAAAATCACTCTGATTCTCGGCCACGATAGCCGGGAACTTTGCTTCTACTTGTGTTGCATTAACATCTTCCTTAAGCAAAATATAAGTGAGGCAACCGTCCCAATCCCATGCATCTTCTGGTGTTTGCTCTCCATTGGAATTAGTTTTGACATTATCCACAAAGGTTGCGTAGGATGCCAAAAAATTAGGTTGTAATTGAGTATTCAGAGGCATATCCTTAAACACACCAGTTATCCGATAATTCTTTCCACCATTAATAGGGAGAGTTTTGCCAATAATATCCTTGGTGCCATATATCTTTATAGCCATAGTTTCGGAGATGGCAGCTGTTCCCGGTTCTTTTAAAACAGAAGCCACATCACCTGCTACCAAAGGATAGGAAAAGACGTCAAAAAATGAATTGGTAGCATAAAATACTTCGTCTATTTTAAGAATTTCATCTTTGACATCCACAATGATATCACCCGATTGCATGACTTTTACATACTCCTCTATTTCTGGAATAGCTTCCTTAAAATGATTTCCTACGGCAAAAGCTCCCCCGGCCCATTCGGTCTCTAGCTTACCCCCGTTGTAGCGTTCTTGTTTTACCCTGTAAACCCGGTCTTTCTTTTTATGAAAATTCTCATAACTCGTTTCAAACGCCACATACTGTAATATCAGCAAACAGGCAGTTATTCCAATTGCTAATCCGCCAATATTGATAGCAGAATACGCTTTGTTTCTAAAAAGGTTTCTCCAAGAAATTAATAAATAGTTTTTAAGCATAGTTCTCGTATTTCTTGCTTTTTTAAGCGCTACTTTTAAGCTTTAGGAACTTATTCTGTCCTCAAACTTTTAACTGGGTTAGCCCTCGCCGCTTTTATCGCGTTAAAACTTACTGTTGCTAATGCGATAGATAATGCTATGCCTCCAGCCAAAGCGAAAATCCACCAGCTTATATCTATTTGGTAGGCATATACATGAAGCCATTTATCCATAACATACCACGAAAACGGCGTAGCAACAAGAATAGCTAGCAAGACTAATTTTATAAAATCAATAGATAAAAGCCGTACGATACTAGATACTTCTGCACCCAATACTTTGCGTACCCCAATTTCCTTTGTCCGCTGCACAGCACTATACGTGGCTAATCCCAACAGACCCAAACAGGCGATAAAAATAGCCAAGAAGGAAAATAAAGTAAATAGTTTTTTAAACTTGATGTCGGCTTCATACTGAGTATTAAAAGATTCATTCAAAAAAGTGTAAAGAAACGGTCGGTGAGGAGCCAGTTCCGCCCATTTTTGTTCAATGTTGGAAATGGCCTGCTGCATGTTTTCTGATTTAATCTTCAACGACAAATACTTTCCATATTGAGAATAACGCAAGGTCAAAGGCGCCACAGCCTGATGCAGAGACAAGTAATTAAAATCCTTTACCACACCAACAATAGTTCCTTCCCGGCCCCATTGCTGAAAACGTTTCCCAATGATGTCCGAAGGGTTAGCATAACCAAAACTTCTGGCGGCTGCTTCGTTCACCATTAAAGAAGAAACAGAATCTGTTACAAAATCTCTTGAATATGGTCTTCCGGCCACTACTTCTATGTTGTAATGTGGAATAAAGTCAAAGTCTATCTCGTATAAAAAAGGACTAAAATTTTCCATGTTACCCTCAAAAGTTTCAATATCTGTTCCTGCGCCAGGAAAGTGACCTCCGGGTACGGTACGGGAACCTGCGACCGAAACTACTTCTTGTAGGTTCATAAACTCGCTTTTAATGGTTTCCATATTATCCATTACTTCACCGTCCCAATTAAAATCGATTACAAGTTGTTGCTCCCTATCAAAGCCTAAATTTTTATTCAACATAAACCCCAACTGAAAATAAACTATTACCGTACTGGCAATCAAAGCAATGGAGAGTGAAAATTGAAAAATGACCAAGCCCTTTCTTAGGTTTGTGCCCTGTTTTGAACTTCTAAAAACTCCTTTGAGCACACTGGATGGTTTAAAATTGGAGAGTACAAAAGCTGGATACAAGCCTGCTAATAAGCCTGTCAACAAGGCCATACCAAAATAAACTGAAAGACTAAAAGCATTAAAAATTTCGGCAGAAAGAAACGCTTTACCGGTAATACTCCTCATGGCAGGAAGACCTAACATTACCAATACCAAACCTAAGATGGAAGCTAGCATTACCATTAATAAGGACTCACCCAAAAACTGATAACGCAACCCTTTTTTGTCTGCCCCTATTACTTTTCTTACCCCAACTTCCTTGGCCCGTTCCAAAGAGCGTGCTGTGGCCAAATTCATAAAATTGATACAGGCAATTAGGAGAATAAACAAACCAATGAGCGCGAAAATATAAATATTGGAGAGGCTACCTGTAACACCTGGTTGCCTAGCAACGGCAGAGTTTAAATAAGTATCCTTCAACGGTTCAAAAGAAATATCATAAAAATCCTCAGCATTTTCTTCGGGCCGGTTTCGTTTCAAGAATTCCGGCATTTTTGCCTGAAAAGCTTGTGAATCAAAATTATCACTTACTAGAAAATAGGTGTAGAAATCCACATAACCCCACCACCCAAAAATTTCTGATCGCGTCTGGTAAAAAGAACTCATAGACATGAGAACATCAAAAGAGAAATGGGAATTAGCTGGTACGTCCTTCATTACAGCAGTAACTGTATAAATACCGTCATTTGCTCTCCCGCCAACACCATCCATAGTCTTACCAATAGGATCCTCGTTGCCAAAATACTTTTTAGCCGTACTTTCTGTAAGTACTATGGTGTAAGGGTCTTTTAATGCTGTTTTAGGGTTGCCAGACAATAATGGCCAACTAAAAATATCAAAAACAGTCTCATCTACATAGAATGAATTCCCTTCTTGAAAAGAACGTTCGTTGTACTCCAATAAAATATCTGCCCTACCGGAAAATTGAACTATTTCTGCCACCTCGGAAAAATCCTTTTTCAGCGCCGGACCAACGGGAGCATTTCCCCAAATCCATCTATCCTCAAGGTTATCCTCACTGCCATGATGAACAATACGGTAAATATTATCCCCCTTTTCATGGTAGCTATCATAGGAAAGTTCGTTTCTAATGAACATGGCAATTAAGAGAAAACAAGCCATTCCTATGGCTAAACCTCCAATATTGATTATGGAATACCCTACATTCTTAACAAGGTTTCGCCAAGCGATTTTAAAATAGTTCTTGAACATGATGTTCGTTTTTTGATTCTTGGGCTTCACCTATGGAACAAGCTCAGCCCAAGTTAATTTTGATGATTGATGATTGATGATTGATGATTGATGATTGATGATTGATGAATAAACTTCCTTATATTTTTACCTAACTAAAATTTTCTAAATGGGTTTTACAAAACAATTCTTCTGACCTGCTAAAGCAGTTCACTCCCTTTCTAAAAATTAGCAGGCTCTTACATCATGGCCCCAATTGCCCTATTTTGACTCTCTGTTACTACTTGACCATCGAATAAATTAACAACCCTATGGGCATAATGTGAATCCCTATCAGAGTGTGTAACCATCACTATGGTGGTACCCTCTTGATTAAGTTCCGTAAGTAAGTTCATAACCTCGATTCCATTTTTAGAATCCAGATTACCAGTGGGCTCATCCGCTAAAATTAATTTTGGATTCGTCACTACTGCCCTGCAAATGGCTACACGTTGTTGTTGTCCCCCAGACAATTGCTGTGGAAAATGCTTCTCCCTGTGCGCAATCTTCATACGCTCCAAGACCTTCATCACTTTTTCCTTACGTTCCGCTTTTCCCATTTTTAAATAGATAAGCGGTAATTCCACATTTTCATAAACAGTAAGTTCGTCAATGAGATTAAAACTCTGGAAAACAAACCCCAAGTTCCCTTTACGTAATTGTGTGCGTTGACTTTCCTTTAATCCCGCTACCTCATGACTAGCAAAGTTGTAGCTACCATCCGTAGGATTATCTAGCATCCCAATAATATTCAATAAGGTTGATTTTCCACAGCCCGATGGTCCCATAATGGCTACAAATTCGCCATCTTCTACTTTCAGGTTTACATTGTTTAAGGCAAGAGTTTCTACCTCTTCCGTCTTAAAGCTCTTTTTTAAATTTTGAATTGTTATCATTTTTTTATTCGTTTACAGTTATAATACTACTTGAAATAATTGGTTGTTTATTTTAACACTATTCTCTCCGCCTCGCCAAAAGAATCGTAATTACTTGTAATTACCTCCTCTTCTGCCTGCAGACCTTCTAATACTTCATAAAATCTAGAATTCTGCTTTCCTACTCTTATATTCCTTCTTATAGCTTCGTCCGTACCTGGAGTTATAACGAAAATCCATTGTCCACCCGTACTCTGGAAGAAGCTTCCCTTTGGCAATAATAAAGCATCGCTAGACTCACCCAATTGCAGTTTAATATTGTAGCTCTGTCCGGTGCGTATAGTTTCTGGCATGTCTTCCGTAAAAACGAGATCTACCCGGAACCTGCCGTTCCTAACCTCTGGATATACTTTTCGAACTCTTAGTTTAAAATCTTTTCCATTACGCTCCAAAACCGCACTCAAATCACGCTTTACCCTGTCAATGTAGTGCTCATCTATATCTGCCTCAATTTTATAATCTGTTAATACATTGAGCTGTCCAATACGCTGACCTTGGGCAATATTCTGTCCAATTTCAGCATCCAAGAAGCCTAATTGTCCGTCAGCAGGGGCACGGACATTCAGGTGATCTAAACGCTGATACACCATGCTCAAGGTTTTTTTCATTCGGGCTAAATCCGTATCCAATCCAGACAAGGAAGTTATGCGCAGCTCATCATCGTTTATGGTCTGCATTTTCACAATATCATATTGCTTTTGGGAGAGCTCGTAATTTTCTTTGGACAATTGATAAACTTCTTGGGAAATGAGTTCATCTTCCATCAGCGCATTGTTCTGCTCAAAATTCCGTTTAAGACGTTGCAAATCTGTGCTCGCGGTTGCAAGCGACCTCCTGCCAGATACTTGACGCGAATCGAAAGTCAATTTTGTAGAGCGTAAATCGTTCTGTTTTAGGGCCAAATCACTTTCACTGGCCATAATCTGCTCGTAGAGGTACATGTTTTCTAGCTTTAAGATGATATCCCCTTTTTTTACCATGGTACCCTCCTCTATCAGTTTCTCGTTCACTCGCCCACCTTCATAAGCATCCATATATATAGTAGTAATTGGGGCAACGTTTCCATTAATGGTAATGTAATCATCGAATTTACCCTGCGTTACCTCAGCAATAGAGAGTTTGTCCTTTTCTGTCCTAAAGGTGGAGACGGAGGTAGCAAAAATCAACTGATAACCCACAAAAAGCACTAATAACCCAATGGCTATATATCCATAATGCTTTGGGCGTAATCCTTTTTTCTTTTCTAATTGTATATCCATTTCTATTTTAGTATTGCGTGTTTTGTACTTATCATTTTATATCAAATACTGTTATTCCTTGGTAAAACTCTAAGGTACTTTTATTCACTTTTAAACGTAATCTAACTTGTAAGTTTTCATTTTGCGCAGTAGCATATAGGGTTTTTGCACTACCCAGTTCTATGGCATTGAGCAATCCTTTTTCATATCTCTTTTGAGCAATAGAAAATGCCATTCCTTGGGATTCACTTCTTTTTTTTGTTTGTAATACCTCAGTGCTCAACGCATTATATTCCTGTACCAATTGTTGTATGGTCTGATATAATTCCTGCTCTTGAATGTCAGCATTATTTTTGGCCCTATCAAGTGCAATTTTCTGCTGCTTTACTCTGGACCTTCCAGACCATGCATTGCTTATGGGTACATTTAAAGATACTCCGATAAACTGATTGGTGTTGTCACGAAATTGAGCTCGAAACGGGATGGTGACGCCCAAGGTATCGCGAATATTTTCATAATAACCACTACCATAACCACCTTGTATTGCCAAAGAAGGATATAGATTACCTTTTGCTACCGCCACTTGCTTTCTTGCGGCTTTTATGCGCAGTTCTTGTGCTTTAATCAATGGCATAAAGTCCATTGCTGTATCGAAAATTGAGTCGGAAACAACCCTCTTTTCAATACTTACATTGGGTGTTGCACTAAATTCAGGCAAGATGATAATATCATTCTCTTTCTCAATGTTCATAGCTTGTAACAAGGTGAGCTTAGCTGCTGCCAATCGGTTTTCATTTTGCGTAAGCAGCAATTCATCGGCCAACAATAAGGATTCTGCCTCATAAAGGTCGGCACCCGCCATAAGACCAACTTCAATCTGTTTTTTAACAAGGGAATAATTAGTTTGTGAGATACCTAGCTGCTCTTTTGATATACTTATTAAGCCCTCAATAAACTGGATGTCGTAATAGGCACTCATGACCCTAAAGGCTAGTAGATATTTCTGTTGTAAACTTTCTTCTTTAGTGGCATTGAATAAATACTTAGAAGCCTTAATGCTGTTCAACTTTTGAAAACCTTGAAAAATATCCAAGGACGCACTTAAGGAATAGTTGTTCGAAAAAAGATCTGTATTTACAATACTATTGTCGTTAGGATCTACCTGACGACCGAATCTAACACTATAATCCATATAACCATTGACGTTAGGCAATAAGTCCCGCACGGATTGGCGATAGGATTCCCTATTAGATAATTCTGTAAATTCAAAATCATTTAACTGTAGATTATGCTCCAAGGCATGAGCAATACATGCCTCCAAAGTCCATTGTTGCTGCGCCATACCTTTAAGGCCTACTACAAGGGAAAAAAATACTATTATTTTAATTTTTAACTTCATATCATTATTACTGTGCCAAAAGGTATACTAGATACGTGCCATAAATACATGTTATTGATTACCAATAACTTAACCTATGCTAAAATTACCAAGACAAAATGAAGTGTAAAATAAATGTACAGATATTGTCAAAAAACTGGACAGTGTATATAACATATTGATTTTCATTTGTAGTTTTAGGGAAATAAAACAATTATACTTCGCCACTGCTTGCATTTTAGTAAAACGGCAGTTACGATATAACTAGTTAAGAACCTGATGGCATGACCGATGCAAACATCCTTGTAATAGACGACAATAAAAGCGTACTCAGTGCTTTGGAGATACTGTTACAGTTTGAACATAAAAGTGTACAGACCATTTCTAATCCCAATCAGATATCGTCATTTCCTAATCTTAATGATATCGATATTATCCTTTTGGATATGAACTTTTCAGCAGGTGTAAACACAGGGAACGAAGGCTTGTACTGGTTACGCGAAATAAAGAAAAAAGCATCTCATATATCGGTCATTATGATGACGGCCTATGGAGCTATAGACCTTGCCGTGGAAGCTTTAAAGGAAGGTGCATCTGACTTTATACTTAAACCTTGGAACAACGAACGTTTGTTGACTACCGTAAAATCTGCCTACGAGCTTCGAAAAAGTAGAAAGGAAATTACCCAGCTAAAACAGAAGGAAAGCAACCTAAAGCAGGTTATTAATCAGAATAAAAATTATATAGTAGGTACCTCCAAAGCATTAAATTCCGTACTAAACCTTGTTCAAAAAGTAGCGAAAACTGATGTAAATGTATTAGTAACGGGAGAGAACGGCACCGGAAAGGAGCTTATTGCGAGGGAATTGCATAAGTGTTCTGTAAGAAATAATGAAGTCTTTATTTCTGTAGATATGGGTTCCATTTCCGAGAATCTTTTTGAAAGCGAATTATTCGGCCACGTAAAAGGCTCCTTTACAGACGCCAAAGAAGATAGGGTTGGGAAATTCGAAGCAGCAAATGGTGGCACCTTATTCCTGGACGAAATTGGAAATCTCTCCCTACAAACGCAGGCCAAACTTCTATCTGCCATACAAAACAGAGTTATTGTTAAAGTTGGCTCCAATAAACCCATTAGTGTTGATATTCGGTTGATTTGCGCCACCAACTGTAATTTAGATCAGATGGTAGCTGATGGCCTTTTTAGGGAAGATTTACTGTACAGAATAAATACCATTCGGGTAGAAGTCCCGCCTCTTAGAGAACGAGAAGGAGATGTTCTTGTGCTAGCTGATTTCTACCTTAACAAATTCGTGAATAAATATGGAAAGCCTGGTCTTAAAATAAATCAAGCTGCACAAGAGAAATTAATGGCTTACCATTGGCCAGGAAACATTAGAGAATTACTACACACTATGGAACGTGCTGTAATTTTGTCCGAAGGAAATGTACTGAAACCTACAGATTTCCTTTTGGAGGTAGGCAATACTATCTCTATGGAGAACGGACCTAACACTCTTGAAGAAATGGAATTGCTTATGATTACGAAAGCCTTGAACCAGAATGATGGTAATTATAGCGCTGCTGCCGAACAGTTGGGGATTTCTAGGCAAACACTTTATAATAAATTGAAGAAAAAAAGTGGCTAGTTTTGCAATAAAAAACGAAGATAATTAACTAGAATTTTGAATTTGAACTTAAAAAATGGTAAGTCGTAATATATATATACAATTAGTAGTTAGGGTACTATTTATGACCCTTACCGTTGTCCTAGCTACCTATTTTGTTTTCAATGAACAATATATTGCTGGAGTCATCGGTGTAATTATCATGATGTTCCAAACAGCTGGTCTAATCAATTATGTAAACCAAACCAACCGCAAAATTGCTTATTTCTTTGATGCGATAAAAAACGAAGATTTCACCCTTCGATTTCCAGAAAAATTAAGTGTAAAATCCCTGGAAGAGCTCAATCATAGTTTGAATATGCTCAACTCCATGATTCAAGATATCCATGTAAAAAAACAAGCGCAGGAACAGTACTATCAAGAAATACTCAGGCAAGCGGATATTGGCATATTTACTATCAATCCCAAAGGTCATATCCTATTCGCCAATCCTACGGTGCAGGAACTATTAAACTATAGACCTTTGAATCATGTGAAGCAACTAAAACAGGTAGATGAAGAGCTCTATAAACTGTTTGAAAACTTGCAACCGTTTGATAATATTATTTTTAAACTTGGTAATGAGCGGGGCAAAAAAGAACTAAGTCTTAAATGCACGCCTATTACTATCGAAGGCAAACAGTTACTTTTAGTTGTAGCGCACGATATCCATAAAGAATTAGACGAAAAAGAAACAGATTCTTGGGTAAAACTCATCCGAGTATTAACCCATGAGATTATGAACACGATTACTCCAATTACATCCATATCAGAATCTATTCTCAATTATTTTAAAAAAGGAAACCAACCAAATGTTCCCACAAGTTTTTCTGAAGACCAAATAAGAAATACAACCAAAGGACTTGAAGTTATTAAAGAACAAGGAACCGACTTAATGAGCTTTGTACAATCGTACCGCACCTTTTTAAGTATTCCTGAACCAGATAGGGAACTGGTACCTGCACAAGCGCTCTTAGAAAAAATTACACTCTTACTCAACGAGCAAAAAGAAGAACTGACCATTACAATAGAAACTATAATAGAACCCAATGATCTAGAATTTTACATAGACCAAAAACAAATAACACAGGTTTTGTTGAACTTGGGAAAAAATGCGAAGCAATCTTTAGAAGGTATAGATAATGGTATGATAAAATTGACCGCAGGAATTAACTCAATGAACAAAAAATTTATTCAAGTTAAAGACAACGGTGCCGGAATTCCGGAAAACTTAATAGATGAAATTTTTGTTCCTTTCTTTACTACCAAAAACACGGGAACAGGTATTGGTTTAAGTCTTTCCAAACAAATAATGCGGCTTCATGGTGGGAGTATTAGTGTTTCCTCACGTGAAACCACGCAATTCACGCTAACTTTCGATTAAAGATCCATTGTATCACCAAGTTCTTTCCAAGGGTCCCATAAATGAGTATCTAGATTCTGAATTTGGTTATCTATTACAACAACTCCCTCACTCTCTAACAATTGCTGCATTAAATTAGTGCCTCCAAAATGATGCTTCCCTGTTAAAAGTCCTTTTCTATTAACTACCCTATGAGCAGGAACATCTTCCATACTATGTGACGCATTCATAGCCCATCCCACCATTCTAGCACTACGTGCTGCTCCAAGGTATTTGGCAATAGCTCCATAGGACGTTACCCTTCCGTAAGGTATCTGCTTGACCACTTCATACACACGCCCAAAAAAATTATCCTTATCCGCCATGTTAAGAATTATATACTCTAAAAAAGGTTATAATAAATAAAACCACCATTAAAAAGAACAATATATAATTGGCGTTTTTGGCAAATTTATGCGTCTTATGTTCTAATTTATTAAAATAGAATACATACAAGTAAAGTACAGAAAACGTGCCCGCACCCGCTGCCAAAACAAAGGTGACAATGTCCCAAACCTGAAATTTTATCCAGCCAGAGGCATTCCACATAATGTTCAATCCGCTATAATAGGGAATAGTTAGTAAATTAACTGCCGCCAGCAGTAGCCCCTTAAAATAACTACTTCGCTTACTTATTTTTATAGCTTTCGTTTTCTTTTTTTTATTTCTTCTGGCAGCGATAAAAAAGTAGACAGCCAAAACAGCAAAAACAAATACAGCTATTTTTAGTAGTACAGCAACTACATCAGGGTTTTTATGTAAAAACTTAGAAATAAAAACGGCTATTGTAGCCTGGAGCATAATCATTGTAGAAACTCCCAGACTAAAAATAATCCCGTTTAGCTTGTTCTTTTCCACACTTGTCTTAGCCGCATTTACGTTCAACAATCCTGGTGGAACCGTGGCCATAAAAGCAGCGGAGAACGTGACGAAAAAGAGAATCAGAAGGTGTTGCATACAATCAGTTAAACCTAAATTGAAGGTAGGTTATGGGTTTTCCTTTTTCAAGATACTGATTTTCATAGAATGTCTGTAGTTCCAAGACCTCTTTAGGACTTCCTTCATTTTTATAGACATCATGGTTGGCATAGATAACCTCGTAGTCTAAGCCTTGAAGCAGTCCTAAAGTATACCCGTGCATAAATTCGCTATCCGTCTTTAAATGCATCAAAGCAGCCGGTTTTAGTATTTTTTTATATTTATCTAGAAAAACATGATTGGTCATACGGTGTTTGGTCCTTTGGTATTTAATCTGCGGATCTGGAAATGTAATCCAAATCTCGGAGACTTCATTTTCAGCAAAGAGAAGGTCTACCAATTCTATTTGACTTCTCAAAAAGGCAACATTATCCAAACCATCTTCCAGAGCAGTCTTAGCACCACGCCAGAAACGGGCTCCTTTAATGTCTATACCGATAAAATTCTTCTCAGGAAACAACTTTGCAAGCCCCACGGTATATTCACCTTTACCACAACCCAGTTCTAAAACAATTGGGTTATTATTCCCGAAGTGATCGCTCCATAATCCGCGTTGCGCAAAACCTTGTTCAACTTCCTTGCGGGTAGGTTGGATTACGTTTTTAAAAGTTTCGTTTTCTTTAAATCTTTTGAGTTTGTTCTTACTTCCCACAATACATTGTATAAGAGTACAAAGCTATGAAATGCCCTACAACTGATGATCAATACCAATCAAAATATTGCAAATGAAGTTTGAAAGCCTTTTTATCAAGGTCATAATTTGTGGTGCTCAAACTTAGATTTTCAATTTAGGGATTTAAACCTAAAACATAGAACAACTACTCTTTATCCACAAAAAACTATTAACTCAAAAAAATTAAGTTTCTTCGGAACTTTTTGGGATACTTTTCTCTAGAGTAAATGAAAATTCTGAACCTACATCTACAACGCTTTCAACATAAATTTTTTCACCATGAGCCTCAATAACATGTTTTACTATAGCTAGACCTAATCCTGAACCTCCTTCACGCCTACCACCACTTTGATCCACCCTATAAAAACGTTCAAACAATCTTGGAATGTATTCCTTTGGGATACCGTCGCCGTTGTCCGTTACCCTAACAATAACCTTGTTCTTCACTAGATTTTCTACACTAACTTCTGTAGTGCCGTTATCGTTACCGTACTTTAAGGAATTCACAAGCAGGTTGGTAAGTACTTGTTGTATTTTTTCCTTATCCCCGTAGACCATAATAGGTTTCTCGTAGGTAATATCAAAAGTCAAAATAATATTGTTCTTAGCGGCTTTCATCTCTAAGAGATCAAAAACACTTTGTATCAATTCTACAACGTTGAAATCTTCCTTTTCCAGCCTTAGGTCTCCTACCTCCAGTTTGGTAATCAGGTCCAAATCCTTTACGATATAAATAAGTCGGTCTACCGCTTTATTGGCACGAGAAATATACTTTTTCCTAACATTTTTATCCTCAATAGCCCCATCTAATAAAGTCTCTAGGTATCCCTGTATAGTAAATAACGGAGTTTTTAGTTCATGGGAAACATTTCCCAAAAAATCTTTTCGGTATTCCTCTCTTATTTTTAGCGTGTCTATCTCTATTTTTTTGTCCTGCGCAAATTTTTCAATTTCAGCAGTAAGGGTACTCATATCGGTAGTAATTGGGTCGGTAGTTAAAGTTGATGATTCTAACAAGGCAACATCATCGTAGATTTTTTTTATACGCTTATAAATGAACTTCTCTATTCGTACCTGAAGGGTTACAAAAGAAACCAGGTATATAAAAACCAATAAATAAAGGAAAAAGACCCAGTTTAAAAACTGAAACTGCCAAAACAACAACCCTAAGAAACAAGCAGAGAGTAATGTAATATAAAAGGCTGACCTTAAAGCAAACCTATAGGATTTTTTTGCTCGAACAGACATTAGAGCACAAACTTATATCCCACTCCCTTTACAGTCTTAAAATGCTCCTCTCCTATTTTCTCTCTAAGTTTTCTAATATGCACATCTATGGTGCGTCCGCCTACCACCACTTCGTTACCCCATACTTTATCTAGAATAACCTCCCTTTTAAAAACTTTACTGGGTTTGGAAGTAAGTAATGATAAAAGTTCAAATTCTTTTCTGGGTAAGATTATTTCCTTTCCCTTTTTAACAATTTTATATTCCTCCCTATTGATTATGATATCGCCAACCTGAGTAATATCTTCTTGCGGATTTTCATCCTTTATACGCCTTCTTAATAATGCATTTATCTTACTTACTAGAACCTTTGGCTTTATAGGTTTAGTTATATAATCGTCCGCGCCAGCATCAAAACCAGCAACTTGCGAATAGTCCTCTCCTCTAGCGGTTAAAAAAGTGATAATCGTGTTTTCTAACCCACTTGTCTTTCGCAATATCTCACAAGCCTCTATACCATCCATTTCTGGCATCATCACATCTAGGATTATGAGATGAGGCTGTTTCTTTTTTGCTTTTGCTACACCATCCAAACCATTTTTTGCCGTAAATACCTCATAGCCTTCTGCTGCTAAGTTGTAGCTAATTATTTCTAAAATGTCTGGCTCGTCATCCACTAAAAGTATTCTAATATCCTTCTTTTTCATGTGTTCTGTAGTGAGGTTATATCCTCAAAAGTAGATATAATACTCGTACAACAGAATCGCTTAACATTGATTTAATGTAGTAACGTTTAGATAACACTAACAAAATAAATGTTTAACACGGTAGTAACCCCACCTTTACAACATCATAGTTTCTTTGCATCAGATTTTAAGAACCACATTATTCGATGAAGAAATTATTACTAGTTACTTTACTAATTAGCTTAACCAACGCCATTGCACAGGAGTCTGGAAGTATTGTTGGAAAGCTTATTGACAAGGAAGTAAACGATGAGCCTCTGGCCTTTGCCAATGTATTAGTAAAAGGAACCACAAAAGGAACTACTACAGATTTTGACGGGCTGTATCAGATAGCCAATATCGAACCAGGCGTGTATACCTTAGTGTTTAGCTATTTGGGATATGAAACTATAGAAATTCCTAATGTTGAAGTAGTGGTTAATAAGGTATCTACCCTAAACATACCCATGAGTGCCTCTGCAGGGGTATCGTTGGATGAAGTTGTAGTTACCGTTTCTGCTAGGAAAGATTCTGAAATAGCTTTGTTGCTGCAACAAAAAAATGCAACAGTAATGCAAGAGGCTATTAGTGCCGAAGCACTAACCTTAAAGGGTATCGATGACGCAGCTAGTGCCGTTGCCCAAATTTCAGGAATATCCAAACAACAGGGATCTAACAATGTATACGTTAGAGGTCTTGGAGATCGTTACCAGAACACTACAATGAACGGTCTCTCGCTTCCATCCAACGATGTGAACAAGAAAAATATCGATTTAAACCTGTTCTCCTCAAGTATCATTGAGAATGTGTCAGTTAGCAAGGCTTATAATTCTTCCTTCTATGGTGATTTTGCCGCCGGAAACATTAACATAGATTCCAAGGAATATACAGGAGACGGATATCTTGAAATTTCCCTTGGAAGCGGCATAAACTCCAATGCTATCGGAGAAGATTTTCTACAAAGTGAAGGAACCAGTTTTTTTGGGTTTTATAATAGATATACCAACAACCCCTTTGCCATCATTTTATCTCACGGTGTAGATCCGGAAAGTATGTCAGCACCAATTAATATTAATGGTGCTATTGAAGGCGGCTATTCCATAAATCTAGGCGAGGAATCTAGGCTTAGCTTTTTTGGTACGGCAAGTTTTAGAAATGGCTATGAATTTCTGGAAGGACCGGCTAGAGATTTTACCAATGTACTGAAGTTCGATTTTCCAAATACGATTGAATACGCCTACAAAACAACAACTACGGCGCTAGGCAATATTGTTTATAAAATAGATAATAAACATAAAATAAAGTACAGCTCTCTATTCATCAATAGTGCAACGGATGCTGTAAGTTTCTTTGGAGTAAACGGAGAAGGATTTAATCGTGATGGGATTACTTCAGATGATGGATTCTTTATCTCAAATGTTCAATTTAATCAAGATATGATTTTTGTAAATCAGCTTACAGGACAACACCGTTTTGATGAAAAATGGATGTTGGATTGGGGAACAGGATACAATAAAGTATTCTCGGACGAACCGGACAGAAAACGTATTACTTTGGAAAATTATCAATTTGCCTTAGATGATGACCCAAATACAAATCCTGTGTTTTTCACAAATACTGCTTTTGAGAATCAACGGTTTTTTCAGAGTATCGAAGATGAAGAATTAAACAGTTTTATAAATCTAAGTAATACCGTTTCTGAAAAGCTAACCTTAAAGTTTGGTTATAACGGCAGAACAAAGGAACGTAGGTTCAATAGTATTAGATATGGTTATCGCGTTTTTGACCGAACAACCCCTGTTACGGATGTAAATGATTTTAATTCTTTTTTCACCATTGAAAATAGCAGTATTGGAGGGGACGAAGGTGCACTCTATGAGATAAGAAATCTTAATCCTATCAACAATGAGATAGGTTCAGTGAACAGACCTGGTCTGCCGGACAACTCGTATCAAGGGAATCTAGATATTCACGCAGGTTTCCTTTCCGCAGAATGGAGTCCTACAGATAAATTACTTCTAGTGCCTGGCCTAAGAGCAGAATCTGTTAGTCAGAATATTGATTATGATGTTATCAACCTTCCGCCTTCAGACCCTGGTTTCAGAAATGTGTATGAAAATATTTTCCTTCCTAGTTTAAATGTTCGCTATTCCCTAAACGATGATTCTAACCTTAGATTTGGTTTTAGCAACACAGTTTCTTTTCCAGAATTTAAGGAGGTAGCACCATTTGTTTATGAGGGTGTTACGCAACGCTTTGGTGGAAATCCCGATTTATTCGGAGGCAAGAATGGGGATGGAGTCAATTATTCTAACATCTATAATTTTGATCTTAAATACGAGTGGTTTATGGAACGTGGCGAAATTATATCGGTAGCAGCTTTCGGAAAAATTATCCAAAATCCAGTGAACCGGGTAATCGCTGCAGATGCAACAGGAACACAACGTCTTTTCCGTACTGGGGAACAAGCAGAAGTTCTAGGGATAGAAGTTGAAATGCGAAAAAATCTACTTACTAATGGAGATGAAAATACGATACTTTCACTTGGTTTAAACGCGGCCTACACTCACACCAACCAAGACTTAAAAAACATAGAAGCAGGTGATGAAAACACCTTTGGAACTAGCTTTGACCGGGATTCAGATGCACTACAAGGAGCGTCTCCCTTTATTATCAACACAGATCTTAACTACAGCCCGTCATTCGAAAATTACAACCCAAAAGCCACCTTGGTATTCTCCTATTTTTCGGATAGAATATCTGCTTTGGGAGCTGGTTCTCTTGGGAATATCATAGAGAAATCAGTACCAACCTTAAATTTCATTTGGAAAAATCCAATAGGAGAGCATTTTGAGGCAAACCTTAGTGCCAGTAATCTTCTGGACCCGAATATAACTTTGCTTAGAGAAAATACTGGTAATGGTGACGTCATCATTAGGGAATATAATCTAGGAATTAATATAGGACTAACGCTTAAATATAAATTTTAAAAAAATCCATAATTACACTTTAAACTTAAGACAATGAAAAACAGATTATTAGTATTTGGTATAGTAGCTTCACTTTTTATATCCTGCGAACGTGATGACACAGCGGATATCGTAATTACCGACAATAGCATTACTACCGTAAACAACACCTCAGGTAATGAAGGTGGTGAAGAAGAAACCGTGATATTGACTCCAGCTTCAGGTTCTATAACCGAAAGTCTTACCTTGGAAGCAAACAAGGAGTATATTATCAATGGCGCCACCATAGTAGCCGCTGGGGCCGTTCTTACCATAGAGCCGGGTACAATTATAAAGGCAGAAGCAGGACCAAACGTTTACCTAGCGGTAGAACAAGGTGCTCAAATCATTGCAAATGGAACTTCTTCAAATCCAATTATATTTACCTCTAACTCAACTACACCATCTGCAGGTGATTGGGGCGGAATAATTATTTTAGGTAAGGCTCCTGTAAACTCCGTAACCGGTACCTCAACAGCAACTTCTGAGATAGGAAATTTACCTTACGGAGGAAATATTGTCGATGATAATTCAGGTGTTTTACGTTATGTTCGTGTTCAGTATTCTGGTGGTGCAGCAGATGGGCAATCAGAGAATAATGGCTTTTCCTTTTACGGTGTAGGCAATGGAACTACCATCGAGTATATTCAAGCTTTTGAAGGTGCAGATGATGGTGTCGAATTTTTTGGTGGCACCGTAAATGCAAGCTTTATAGCTGTTGTTAATGCGGAAGACGATTCTATAGATTGGACAGAAGGTTATAACGGTACAATTACAGATGCTTACATTTTACAAGGAAACGGAATTGGAGACGAGGCTTTTGAGTGCGACGGATTCAATACAGATTTCACGAATGCTTCAGGTGCTTTTTCCAATCCTACGGTTAGCAATGTAACTATTGAGAGCGAAAGTGGCACGAATGATAGTACAAGAGGATTTCTATTGAGAGCTGGCACACAAGGTACTTTTTCTAACGTTCTAATTATTGGAAAAAATACTGGAATTTCCGTTGATGATGATGAAGCGTCTACACCTACATCCAACGGTATTTTAGATGACAACTTAACGTTTACAGATGTTACATTTACTGATGTTACTTCCAATACTTCCATAGATGGTTCAGCAACCGAAGCTGATTTAGTAAGTGGAATTGGAAACGGAACAGGAACTAACATTGCTGTTTGGGGCGCAGGTTGGACAGCGGGAATCAATTAAAAAAATATCAAAATTTATAAAAAGCCCACAAAAAGTGGGCTTTTTTACATTTCATCGAAAAAAAACAATAAACAGTAGTCCGCTTTTAAAATCAGCCGGTAGTTTTGCTATATTTGTGGCATAGCATTTGTAATCAGCTATATATGAAGAAAATCTACTTAATCGTTTCCTTTCTTTTTATCTCCTTCAGTTATGGACAATCTGTTCCTAACAATGGAGATATAGATGGTTTTAGTATGTACCCAAATCCGGTTACTACAGGCAAAGTATATATCTCTACAACTAAAAACGATGCTAAGGAGATTATGATTTATGATGTTCTCGGCACCTTGGTTATGAAGACTACTATTTTAGGAAAAGAATTAAATGTTACAGATTTGGATGCCGGAGTATACATATTACGTGTATTTGAAAAGAATAAAGTGGCTACACGAAAATTGATTATCAAATAGATTTTACCCCCTTATCATCTTCTTTCTTTTTTTTGATATCGACCATCGGTAAAAATAATCGATGAAACACGGAGCATATTCCATTGACCTACATAATAATAGCTTTCACAACATTTTTATACAATCTCTAAAGTCCTAATGTACCTTTACGGTGTTGATCCCAAATCAATACCAAATGAAAAAAATCTACTTAATACTACTTTTAGGTATTTCCTTTGCTACCTATGGCCAAGATAGTCTTCTTCACCACAAGGTAAAGAAGACAGAAATCTCCGGTTTTAAATTATATCCTAATCCAGCAACTGCGGATATTGTTTATGTTACCACCGAACAAAATGCAGTTAAACAAGTACGTATATTCGATGTTTTTGGTGAACTAGTGTTAACCGATAGAATATCCAGTAAAGCGCTTGATATTGCCCCCCTATCTCCCGGTGTTTATATGGTGCAAGTGACAGAGAATAAAAAATCCATCAATCGTAAACTAGTAATCAGATAAACTTCACGTTTTCTTATTTCAATTAAATAGAAGTATTCCGATTTTCATTTCTTAAGGGGTTCTGTACCTTTGTAACCATGAGAAAGGAAATGAACAACGAAGGTCTATTTGAAACGACCACAGATGCAGAATTCTTGGCAAGTGCCTTGGATGTCTTTCGTTTTCAATTTATCAACAATAAAATATACCAGGTCTTCTGTAAGCATCTGAAAGTGCAACCAGATAACGTACAAACTTTAGAAGATATACCGTTTCTCCCCATCCACTTTTTTAAGGATAAACAAATCTTGAGTACTACTATAGCTCCAGAAGCTATCTTTACAAGCAGCGGAACTACAGGAAGTTTAACCAGCAAGCATCTAGTTCTAGATTTGAGTTTATATGAAAAAAGTTATCTAACCGCTTTTCAACAGTTCTATGACAAACCCTCATCTTACTGTGTCCTTGCCCTACTACCCTCTTATTTAGAACGTGAAGGTTCTTCATTGATTTATATGGTAAATGACCTTATTAAAAAATCAGGGCATCTAAAAAGTGGGTTTTTTCTTCATGATTTTGAGCGATTGAAAAACCATTTAGAAGATTTGGAAGCATCAGAAACAAAAACCTTATTGATTGGAGTCTCTTTTGCGCTTCTTGATTTTTGTGAGAAATATCAATTACAGCTTAAAAACACAATTGTAATGGAAACCGGCGGGATGAAAGGCCGTAGGAAGGAACTTATACGACAAGAGCTTCATGAGATACTCAAAAAAGGGTTTGGTGTAGACCATATACACTCAGAATATGGAATGACAGAACTACTTTCGCAAGCTTACTCAAAAGGAAATGGAATCTTTAATTGCCCCTCTTGGATGAAGATATTGATTAGGGACACAGAAGACCCTTTATCTTTCCAAGAAAATGGGAAAACAGGAGGAATCAATGTGATAGATTTAGCAAATAAGTACTCCTGCTCCTTTATTGCTACACAAGATTTAGGAAAAAAATACGATGGTGAAAATTTTGAAATTTTAGGAAGATTTGACCATTCAGATATCCGTGGCTGTAACCTAATGGCTCTTTAGTCTTTTACTAAGATATAATCCAGTCCGGGGCCATCACACGCCATCCAAGTATTAGAAATTTCGGTACTGCTCCTATAAATCAGCACTTCCATTTGGTCAGCGCTGCAAGCTCCTATCAATTCCTGTCCAGTTTGGTATGTTAGCTCTAAATAATCCGCTTCATCGTTATTATACTCTGCTACTTCAAAAATGCCTTTGGCTTTTGAGATAATACCGCCCCTTTCCCTAATCTTTTCAAAAGTACCGTTTGGAGCAAATACATAGTATTCATTCCACTCCATTTCATCCCCAGTGCGTGCAGCGTTATCTATATTTCCTGTCATCCGCACCAGTTCCCATTTTTGGTTTTCAAATTGAAGTTCCGTTTCATCCAATTGCGCACTGCCATCATCAGTGCAAGAAAGCACTAGAAAAATGGAGATAACAAAGAAGTATAACTTTTTCATTTTGAACGCAATAGGTTTCCCTTTTAAGATAAGTAATTTTCCTAAGGGTTGCGTTAGGTTTATGTAAATATTAATAATAAGCTACTAATTGTAGTATTTACAACAAAATTAATTTACCACCAAAACATAATAATTCTTTTTACCCCGTTGCAGCAGCACAAATTTCTCATTAATAAGGTCTTGCTTTGTAATCTTATAATCCTCAGTTACTTTTTCCTTATTTACGGAAATTGAATTTTGTTTGAGTTCTCGGCGTGCCTCCCCATTTGACCCCAAAAAACCAGTTTGTGCAGATAGGGCAGCAATCATATCCAACCCACCTTCTAATTCGCCTTTAGCAATTTCAGCCTGCGGAACACCATCAAAAACATCCAAAAATGTTTTTTCATCCAAACCTTTTAAATCAGTGCCTGTAGATTTTCCAAAAAGGATTGTACTTGCCTTAACAGCATTATCCAAATCTTCCTGCGAATGCACCATTACGGTAATTTCCTCTGCCAAACGCTTTTGAAGTAACCTTAGGTGGGGTGCTTTGCTATGTTCAACGATAAGTTCTTCTATTTCTGTTTTATTTATAAACGTAAAAATCTTGATATACTTCTCGGCATCAGTATCGGATGTATTCAACCAGTATTGATAAAATCGGTACGGAGATGTCCTATTAGCATCCAACCATACATTACCACTTTCGGTCTTACCAAACTTGGTGCCATCTGCCTTGGTAATCAAAGGACAGGTAAGCGCAAAACCCTTACCACCGCCAATTCTTCTAATTAATTCCGTACCCGTGGTTATATTTCCCCACTGATCACTACCTCCCATTTGCAAGGTACAGTTATGGTGTTTGTACAAATGCAAGAAATCATATCCCTGTACCAACTGGTAGGTAAACTCGGTAAAGGACATTCCTTCCTTTGCCTCGGCAGACAATCTTTTTTTAACAGAATCCTTTGCCATCATATAGTTCACTGTAATATGTTTACCAACATCTCTTATGAAATCCAAAAATGAAAAATCCTTCATCCAATCATAATTGTTGACAAGGACAGCAGCATTTTCAGCATTAGCATCAAAATCTAGAAACCGAGACAATTGCTCTTTTAGCGCATCTTGGTTATGCCTTAAGGTCTTTTCATCTAACAGATTTCTTTCTGCAGATTTTCCTGATGGGTCGCCAATCATTCCCGTAGCACCACCAATAAGGGCATACGGCTTATGGCCTGCCAACTGGAAATGACGCAACATCATAACCCCGACCAAATGGCCAATATGTAAAGAATCTGCCGTTGGGTCTATACCCATATATGCTGATTGCATTTTTTCCATCAGATGTTCCTCTGTGCCAGGCATGGCATCGTGTAACATTCCTCTCCATTCCAGTTCCTTTACAAAATTTGAAGTCATTCCGTTGTGCTTAACTATTATTTGCAAATATAAAAGGAATTAGGCGGGGTATCTAGCTGAAATTATACGGAATTTATCCAAGGGTAATCCCTAACTTTGAATTATGGTTTTAGTTACCGGAGGCACAGGGTTGGTAGGTTCACACCTTTTATTAGAATTAGTATTATCCGGCAGTAAGGTAAGAGCCCTCTACAGAACCACCACCAAACTTGCAAAAGTTAAAAAGGTATTTTCCTATTACAGCCAAGAATCAGAAGCCTTATTTAATAAAATTGATTGGGTACAGGCCGATATTCTTGATATTCCTGCATTAGAAAACGCCTTTACTACTATTGATTATGTGTACCACGCAGCCGCATACATTTCTTTTGATCCTAACGATTTTGATGTATTACAAAAAGTGAATGTGGAAGGAACGGCAAACATCGTAAATCTATGCATAGCGTACAACATCAAAAAATTATGTTACGTGAGTACTATTGGCACCATTGGACGAAGTCTTCCAGGTAATGAGGCTACGGAAGAAAATGAATGGACATCACAGCACACTAATGTCTATGCATTGACAAAGTATGATGCAGAAATGGAGGTATGGCGAGGCTCGCAAGAAGGTTTAGATGTTGTTATGGTCAACCCTGGTGTAATCATAGGTCCTGGTTTTTGGGAAACGGGGAGCGGCAAATTATTTAAAACAGCGAACAAGAACTACTCGTATTACCCTCCTGGGGGAACAGGTTTTGTTACGGTATCAGATGTTGTAAAAGTTATGACAGGTTTAATGCAATCGGATATAATTGGAGAACGTTTTATTCTTGTATCCCAAAATCTTACTTTTAAGGATATTCTAACAAGAGTTACAAAAGCCATCAACAAAAAGCCACCTACAAAAGTTTTAAAGATTTGGCAATTGAAAATAGGCAGCTATTTAGACGTGTTAGCTAATTTGTTTTTGGGCACCGAAAAGAGAATTACCAAAAACACTATTTACACGCTCCAACATCCTCAAATATACAATAGTGACAAAATAAAAAAAGTATTCGGTTTTGATTTCCAAGACTTGGATGAGAGTATCCAATCTAGTGCAAAATATTTCATTTTGGAGAACTAGAAAATTTTGTTGGCCCCTTTAAACTGTCATTATTTTTTAGTAGTGCTTTTCGTTCTTTCAATTTAAGGCTATCGCTTATTTTCTTTAGTTCTTCCAGATCCTCTATATCTTTAATCAATATGGCTTCTACTTCTTCATAAATGCTGACATATTCCAAAGGGAGAGAAGCGTAATATCTATCATTTTCTACGAAAATTGTGGAATCTATAGCGTATTTCTCAAAGATGTGTTCTGTAGGTTCTATTCCATTTTCTTTTAGAACATTCACATTCGTAGTTCTAGCAGCGTTAAGAATTGCCATATCTTTTAAAATGGCTACCATTTGATCCCTTGGAATAAAATTATCCGGTTTATCTATAAGTTTTTCCGCACAACCAAATACACCCAAGGCGCAAAATAAAATAATTATGAATTTTCTCATGTTCTGTTGAATGTGAGTCTCTTTGCGTTTCGTTCCTTAGAAAACACGCCATTATCATAAGCCAAATGCCCGTTTACGAAGGTGCGAGTAACTGAGGCCTTAAAGGTATTACCTTCAAAAGGAGACCAGCCACACTTGTAGGCTATATTTTCTTTGGTCACTTTCCATGGGCTATCTAAATCAACAATAGCCAAATCAGCATAAAACCCTTCTCTTACATAACCTCTTTTTTCTACTTGAAACAATATAGCAGGGTTATGACACATTTTTTGAGTAATTTTTTCTAAACTGATTTTACCTTCTAAATGTTTTTCTAACATCGCAGGTAATGCATGTTGCACCAAAGGTCCGCCACTAGGTGCTTTTGTATACACATTGTCTTTTTCCGCTAGTGTATGAGGTGCATGATCTGTGGCAACAACATCTATCCTATCATCTAAAAGTGCCTCCCAAAGCGCATCGCGATCTTGTGCGGTTTTTACCGCAGGGTTCCATTTTATCAATGATCCCTTCTCTTTATAATCACTATCTGAGAACCAGAGATGATGAATACATACCTCCGCGGTAATTTTTTTCTCTTCTAGGGGAATATCGTTGGTAAATAAATCCGTTTCCTTTCCCGTAGACAGATGAAACACATGTAACCTTGCACCAGTTTTTTTGGCCAATGCTATGGCACGCGATGAAGAAAGATAACAGGCTTCCTCACTTCTGATTAGGGGATGGCACTCTATTGGGATATCCTCTCCATATTTTGTTTTATATTCAGCCAAATTGCGTCGTATAGTGGTCTCATCCTCGCAGTGCGCAGAAATAACCATCTCAGTACTGCTGAAAATTTTCTCGATAACCTGTTCATCATCAACCAGCATATTCCCTGTAGATGAACCTAAAAACAGTTTTATTCCAGAACAAGAATTTTTATCCAAACGCTTTAGCTCCTCCAAATTATCATTGGTTCCCCCAAAAGGAAAGGAATAATTAGCATATGCTGTTTTACTTGCCGTTGTAAACTTTTGTTCCAACTTTTCAATAGTAGTAGCTTGCGGTACGGTATTGGGCTGTTCCATAAACGTGGTAATACCACCACCCAAAGCCGCTCTGCTTTCCGTGGCAATAGTTCCTTTATGTGTTAGACCAGGCTCCCTAAAATGTACTTGGTCATCTATGATGCCAGGAAGAATGTAATTCCCGTTTACATCTATTACCTTGGCGTTTACATCCGAAATGTTAGGTGCTATTTTAACGATGAACTCTCCATCTAACAACACATCTACCTCTGCTATATTGCCTTCGTTGACAACCTTTCCATTCTTTAAAAGTGTTCTACCCATTATTAAAATTTATTTCTTTGAAATAGACTTTTTAATTTCATTGCAAATACACCCCAAACCGCCTCCCTTACAATAGAAGAATTCATTTTGGATTTTCCTCGTACCCTATCCCGAAAAATAATTGAAATTTCTGTTATTTTATAGTTTTTAAGATAGGCTCTAAATTTCATTTCTATTTGAAAGGCATAGCCCACGAAACGAATGGAGTCCAAATTAATATCTTCCAATACCGCTCTTTTATAACATACAAAGCCAGCTGTGGGATCATCCACACGCATTCCAGTAATTATTTTAACATAAAAAGAAGCACCATAGGATAGCAATACTCGGTGCAGAGGCCAATCTACTACGTTCACACCCTTTTTATACCTAGAGCCAACAACAACGTCTGATCCGTTCTCACAGGCCTTAAGCAACCTAATCAAATCTGACGGATTATGAGAAAAATCTGCATCCATCTCAAATATATACTCATAGGCTTTGCTCAAAGCCCATTTAAACCCATGAATATAAGCTGTTCCTAAACCAGCTTTCTCGGTTCGGGTCTCTAAAAAAAGGGTGTTAGGAAACTCCTTCTGTAATTGAGTGACACAAGGTCCGGTGCCATCTGGCGAATTATCATCTACGACAAGTACATGAAAATTCTTTGGCAGCTCAAAAACAGCCCTTATGATGGCCTCTATATTTTCAATTTCGTTATAAGTAGGGATTATTACAACACTGCTGGACATAAATAAAAGTATGGTATACCTACAAAAGTACCATTTTAATAACGGCAGAAAAACGGGTTGTAAAGCTTTATGATTTTTTTAAAAAATAGATATTGTTCAGAATTCGTAATTTTGACCTGAATAAAACCTCCAAATGTTAAAGGAAATACCAAAGCAATTCTATTATTTTTTAACTGCTTTTTTATTATTGAACCTAGTTCAATCCTATTTTACAGAACTAATCTATGACGAGGCCTATTACTGGTATTATAGCCAAAACATGGCTTGGGGCTATTTTGACCACCCTCCCATGGTTGCCTTGCTGATAAAATTAAGTAGCTTATTTTTTAATGGGGAGTTAGGAGTTCGGTTGATGAGCTGTGTCTTGTTTTCCGCCAACCTTTTGGTACTATGGCTACTTATAGAACATCCCAAAAAAAATAAATTTATCCCTCAATTTTTTGTCCTGGTTTTTTCCATGACACTATTAAATGCCTATGGATTTTTCACCCTGCCCGATACACCTTTACTGTTCTTTACTTCTTGTTTTTTACTAGCATATAAAAAATTTATTCAAAAACCCTCCCTTGGCCTCTCCTTAGTATTAGGAGTGATTATGGCTTGTTTAATGTACAGTAAGTACCATGCAGTATTGGTTATTGTGTTCGTACTGCTATCCAATTTAAAGCTTGTAAAGAATAGATACGCCTGGTATGCTGTAAGTATTGCGCTGTTGTGCTATACCCCTCACTTTTATTGGCTCTATGATCACGATTTTGTATCCATTAAATACCACATTTATGAACGCCCAAATGGAGCCTACAGTTTTGAGAAATACACCTTGGGCTTCTTTGTTAAATTAATCGCCATTTTTGGGCTTACTTTCCCGTTTATATATTATGCCCTATACAAGACAAAAACCACAGATCGCTTTAGCAAAGCCCTTCTGTTTTTAACCTATGGTGTAATTCTCTTCTTTTTTATTTCCAGTTTTAATCGCAGGGTACAGGCCCAATGGGTCATTATCATTTGCATCCCACTAGTCGTATTGGTATTTCATTATATGCTGAACAATAAGAACAGTATGAAATGGATATTTAGGCTTGGACTTGTGAATATAGCAATCATAATTTAC
>CAZDOW010000005.1:0-25999 GCA_964507115.1 uncultured Maribacter sp. | reverse complement strand
CAGTATGAAATGGATATTTAGGCTTGGACTTGTGAATATAGCAATCATAATTTACCTAAGAATAAGTTTAGTACATCAGCCATTGTTATTCACTTTTTACTATGAGGCACATGGGAACAAAGAATGGGTAAATAAAGTAAAAACAGAAGCTGGAGATACCCCTGTAGTTTTTGAAAACTCTTGGAGAAAGGCACCGATGTATGCCTTTTATTCAGGAGAAACCTCTTTTTCCTTGAACAACGTTTATTTTCGTAAAAACCAATATTCTATAGACCAATCGGAAGAAATGGTAAGAAATAAAAAAATCCTCTACATAACCAGGTATGGTGAAAAAGGTCCTTTTAGGTTTACCAAAACAGATGGTAATGAATATTCTGGCAGATACATTGAAAATTTCAACTCTTATCGGAAACTCGAATGCAGTATAGCTAACCAGCAATTGGAGGGAACAATCAAGAAAAATCTAACGCTGAACGTTTACAATCCCTATAATTTCAATATCCCACTAAAAGAGTTAAAATTTGGGATAGCCTTTTTAGACACTTATAAAAAAGTACAGGAAATTAAACCTATTGTCATTACTACCAAGCAAAAAGAAATCGAAATATTAAAAGCCAGGGACACCACCTATTTTAATATAACACTTCCGGATTCAAAAATTAAGAAACCGGCCTATTTTAGAGTAGTTATTTCGGAAAACAATCTGTATTTTGGACTTAATGGAAAACCTATATCCGTAAACGAATGAATCCTATTTTAAGAACTGCGGAGTCATCGGACTGGATTACCGTTTTGCTTTTTGGTAGTCTTCTTTTTGTTCTTATTGCCAAGAGCATTGATTATACTCGATTTTTGAATTTTATTGTACTGCCGTTCAACAACAAGTATATTTTTATGTACATTAAAAAAGAACGCCTACTTAACTGGTTCCATGTTCTTTTTACTATTTTTCAAGTAATAAATACCTCGCTTTTCCTTTTTTTAGTTTACCTGAATTTAATCTCAGAACACAAAATTGATTATCCATATGTATACCCGTTAGCATTTATAGGTGTTTTAGTATTCATAGTTTTAAAGATTATCCTGCAACTCACCAATGGAGCAATCTTTGGATCGCAGTCTGTTTTTAGCGAACTTATCTTCAAAAAAATGTCTTATTTAAACTATGGAGGTATTGTTCTTTTTTTAGCAAACATATTACTTAGCTACGTTGCTATTAACCCTAACATTGTGATTTTCACAGCTATATTCCTCTTTATAAGTGTTAATATCATTGGTTGGGCACTCGTGCTAAAGAATTATCAAAACTTCATTGCAAACTACTTTTTCTATTTTATTTTGTACCTTTGCACTCTCGAAATTGCACCCTTAGTTATTATAGGAAGCCTACTCAAATAGTGCACCATATGAAAGTAAAAACGATTTTGGTATCCCAGCCGGAACCAAAAATGGAAAATTCTCCCTATTCCAAACTTATTGACAAGGAAAAGATAAAGGTAGATTTTAGACCGTTTATACATGTAGAAGAAGTTGATGCCAAAAGTGTAAGGCAACAAAAGATTGATCTTAAAGATTACACTGCCATTATTCTTACCAGCAGAAATGCTGTTGATCATTTTTTTAGGATAGCAGAAGAAATGCGATTCAAAGTTCCGGATAGCATGAAGTATTTTTGTCAGTCAGAAGCCGTGGCATATTACCTGCAAAAATATGTCGTTTATAGAAAACGTAAAATTTACGTAGGAAAAAGGCAATTTTCAGAACTAATACCACTAATAAAAAAATACAAAGACGAAACATTTCTTTTACCATCCTCAGATGTTTTGAAAACTATGGTGCCCGATGCATTAGACACTTTAGGCATATCTTGGAAAAGGGGTGTATTTTACAAGACTGTAATTAGTGACCTTTCAGATTTAAGGGATGTGTATTATGATATTTTAGTGTTCTTTAGCCCTTCTGGTATAGAATCCTTATTTCAGAATTTTCCTGATTTTGAGCAAAATGAAACTAGAATTGCTGTTTTCGGAAATTCTACGGTAGACGCAGCCACAAATGCTAGTCTTCGTGTAGATATTAAAGCTCCCACGCCTGAAACACCTTCTATGACAATGGCTTTACAGAAATATATAAACAGCGTTAATAAATAGATTTTTTGACAAAAAAGCATTAAAAAACCCGACAATATTGTCGGGTTTTTTTATTTAAAATCCATACCGCTGTGGACCACCACGTCTAATCTCTTCACTAGCGTAGCTTTCAAATTTTTTAAAATTCTCCCTAAAAGCATTCGTTAATTTAAATGCCGTTGTATAATACTTTTCATCATTATTCCAAGTTGCTCTAGGACTTAGCACACTCGTTGGAACGCCTGGACATTGCCTAGGTTGCGCTACGCCAAACACGGAATGTATATGATAGTTGTCATAAGAATAGAGTCCTAAATTTCCATTCAGGGCAGCACTAATCATCGCCCTAGTATATTTTAGTTTCATTCTTGTGCCAATACCATAAGGCCCACCTGTCCAACCAGTATTCACCAACCATACTGCAACACCAGTCTCTTTCATTTTTTTACTGAGCATCTCTGCGTATTTTGCAGGATGCAAAGGCATAAATGGAGCTCCAAAACATGCTGAAAACGAAGGCACGGGCTCAACCACCCCTGCTTCGGTCCCCGCGACCTTTGCCGTATACCCAGAGATAAAATGGTAGGCAGCCTGGCTAGGAGTAAGTTTTGATATTGGAGGAAGAACTCCAAAAGCATCCGCAGTTAAAAAGAAGATATTCTTAACATTCTCCCCTATAGAGGGTTGCCGTATATTATCAATATGATGAATAGGATAACTAACCCTAGTGTTTTGAGTTATAGAGGTGTCTGCAAAATCAATATTTCCACTAGCATCCAAAACAACGTTTTCCAAAATAGCCCCGGGCCTAATAGCCGCGTAAATTTCTGGTTCTTGCTCCTTGGATAGGTTAATGACTTTTGCATAACAGCCCCCTTCAAAATTAAAAACAGTATTCTTACTTGTCCAACCATGCTCATCATCACCAATCAATTCCCTGTCAGGGTCAGTAGACAATGTGGTTTTCCCAGTACCGGACAATCCGAAAAATATAGCCGTATCACCCTCTTTACCAACATTGGAAGAACAGTGCATGGGTAATGTATTCTTATCTACAGGTAGAATAAAGTTTAATGCGGAAAATATCCCTTTTTTGATTTCTCCGGTATACCCTGTACCCCCAATTAAAGCAATTTTTTTAGTAAAATTAAGAATAGCGAAATTATGCTGTCTAGTACCGTCCTCCTCTGCGTTGGCCATAAAACCTGGAGCGTTAATGACCGTCCATTCTGGAGTAAAATTCTCTAATTCCTTATCCGTTGGCCTTAAGAACATGTTATAAGCAAACATGTTGGACCAAGGATATTCGTTTACAACTCTAATATTCAGTTTGTATTCGGGATTAGCACATGCATAGCTATCGCGGACAAAGATTTCTTTTTCATTCAAATAGGCAATTACCTTATCGTACAACGCATCAAACTTATCTGAAGAGAAAGGAATATTAATAGCGCCCCACCACACCTTATCTTCTGTTATGTTGTCCCTTACAATAAAACGATCCATAGGAGATCTCCCTGTAAATTCACCTGTATTCACAGCCAAGGTTCCGTTCGCCGTTTCAACCCCCATATCCTTTTCTAAAGTGATGGCCTGTAATACTGTTGGAGGTAATTGATAATGGATATTTTCATGCGTAATACCATAATCTTTCAACGAAATCGTTTTCGTATTTTGGTCAGATGCAGTCATAAATTCAATATTTAGTTTGTACAAAGCTATTAAAATTATACCCCAAGCAAGCTAATTTTAAGGTTTAATGAGGGGAATACCCGTTGAATTGCAGTATCCATATTCCGTACTAATAACCATTAAAAATAATCACTAGCTTATTCTCTAAAATTTAAGTTTAATCAAAAAATAAAGGTTTATGTTGTGATTTTAATAAAACGAAGCTATTTTTTTAAGGTTTTAATAAATCTAGGCCTCTGAATTCAGGTCCGAAAACACCCAAAACCTCATTTTATTTCTTTACATAAGTTCTCTAAAGCACGCACTAAGAGTTCATGTGCATGTTTCATATTGTAAGTAAGATTTTTATCTCCATCCTGAATTTCGATTATATGCTTTATACCGATTTCTTTTACGCTATTCAAGTCGATATCCAATTGACCACAAATAGCTATAACAGGTATTTCATATTTATTACCTAGGCCTAAAACACCTTGCACTAATTTCCCATGAAGGGTTTGTGCGTCAATTTTACCTTCACCTGTAATGATATAATCAAACTTCTCCGAATTCAAAATAGCATGTATCCCAGATAGTTTTAAAATAAAATCAATTCCATGAAGGAAATCAGCATTTAAAAAACTTTTAAGACCAAATGCTGCTCCCCCTGCAGCTCCGGCCCCAGGAATTAAAGCATTTTCAATTCCAAATTGATGTTTTACGATGTAATCTAATCTTTCGAGTCCCTTATCCAATTTTAAAATAGCACTAGAAGTGGCTCCTTTTTGTTTTGCATATACAAAAGCTGCGCCTTCTTGCCCAAATAAAGGATTGGTTACATCGTTTACTGCATAAAACGCAACTTCCTTCAGTATGCTAGAAACTTTGGAAGTATCTATTTTATGTATATGTATCAAGTTTTTGCCTAAGGGCTCCAAGATTTCTCCTTTTTTGTTCAAAAAAACATATCCCAAGGCATGAGCAATACCGATACCTCCGTCGTTGGTAGCACTGCCGCCTAGTCCTACGTAAATATTACGCGCACCTTTTTCAATAGCATCCTTAATTTGTAGCCCTGTACCATAGGTAGATGTTTCCATAGGATTTCGCTCCTTAGAGGAAATTAGCTCCATACCAGAAGCATTTGCTAGCTCTATATATGCCGCTGTTTCCTCTTGATTGTATAGATATGAGCAAAGCCTTGGCCTGCCCAAAGGACCCTGACCAACCGTTTGAACACCTATACATGGTCTATATTGTGCAATAGCATCCAAAAATCCATCTCCGCCGTCCGATGCTTTTATAACAAGAGACGAAGCTCTGGGCATCACTTTTTCTATACCTAGTTGGATAGCATTGGCTACCTCCTCACTAGTGAGCGAACCTTTAAACTTATCTGGAATCAAAAGAAATCTCATTTTTTTAGATTTTCAGGAAAGGTATCGATGATAAGACCCCACAGTTCTGGCAATACAAAATAAACGAACAACGTAACTATAAAAATAGATACTACATTCATAAATAGACCTTTACGCACCATATCTGGAATCCGAAGATACCCCGAACCAAACACTACGGCGTTTGGAGGCGTAGCTACCGGCAGCATAAAAGCACACGAGGCAGCAACGGCAGCAGCTACCATCAACACAAAAGGATGTACGTCTATAGTCAAGGCCATAGGTGCCAAAACTGGCAACAGCATTGCGGTAGTCGCTAGGTTAGACGTTATCTCGGTTAAGAAATTTACGGATGCCACCAAAACCAAAATCAATAGTATAATAGGCAGCCCGTCAAGAGCAGTCATTTGACTCCCTATCCATACGGCTAAGCCACTTACCTCAAAACCTTTTGCTAAAGCCATTCCACCACCGAAAAGTAAAATAATCCCCCAAGGCATTTTTATGGCCTCTTCCCAATTAATGAGTTGTTCTCTTTTGTTTTTTGATGGAATTAAAAACAAAATAATAGCAAATAACACTGCTATTATGGTATCGTCTAAAGCAGGCAAAAGCTTTTGCAATAAAAAAGAACGAGAAATCCAACAAAAAGCAGTGGAGGCAAAAACAAAGGCTACCATTTTTTCCTCATAGGATAATTTGCCCAATTGATTCAATTGCCTTTTGATTTCTTCCTTTCCTCCCGGAAACTCCTTTTGCTTAAAATGAAAAGCGTATCGTGTTAAATATTTCCAACAAATAAAAATTAAGATGATAGAAATTGGTAGGCCGAAACTAAACCACTGCATAAATGTAATCTCATAGCCATACGTATCCAGCACTACCCCTGCCAATACCAAATTGGGCGGAGTACCAATTAAAGTAGCAACCCCACCGATAGAAGCACTATAGGCAATAGCCAACATTAATGCCTTTCCAAAGGTTTTATTCTCATCTTCAACCGTATTTGGATTATCCTTCAATTGTTTTATAATGGCCATACCAATGGGAAGCATCATTACAGCGGTTGCGGTATTAGATATCCACATAGACAGAAATGCGGTAGCGACCATGAAACCTAAAATAATCTTCCGAACGTCCGAACCGATAAAATTAATAATAGTTAAAGCGATTCGTTTATGTAGATTCCATTTCTCTATAGCTATCGCTATAATAAATCCCCCCATATAGAGAAATATATATTTATGACCAAAGGAAGCAGAAGTGGATGCTAAATCCAGACCACCTGACAAAGGGAAGAGTACTAGAGGTAACAATGCGGTTACGGCAATGGGTATAGCCTCTGTAATCCACCAAATGGCAATCCAAACCGTGGCAGCCAAAACAGCATTCGCTTCTTGACTGAGTCCTTCTGGGTGAAAAAAGAATAGTATTAGAAAAAATGAAAGCGGCCCTAACAAACGCCCAATTAGTTTTGTTCTATTCATATACGCTTATTAAACTACCACAAATCAAAACTGTTTTTTGGTATTACGGATTATGATTTTTCCTTGTATATACTGTATCCCAATAATCCCCATGCCGCAATAAGTAAGGCACCCCCAATAGGAGTTATAAAAGCAATCGCTTTAAAATCAAAATCGACTACTGTATTTATTGCTAAAAGATAAATTGAAAAAGAGAACAACACAACTCCAGACACCAACAAATAAAAAACCGTACGTTTTACCCCGTCTTTTACATTAGGTAAAAGACCTAATACAAATAATAAAAGAGCATGGTACATTTGGTACCGCACACCGGTTTCAAAACTGGTAACAGCTTTGGTATCTACAAGTTTCTGTAAACCGTGCGCACCAAAAGCTCCAAGTATCACCGCCACGACACCTAAAACACATGCCGTTGTAAATATTGTTTTGTTCATAACTTAATACTGTGAATTTTTTATAAATGTAACAATTTGATACCTTAGTTAGCCGTTGTATAACAAAAGTAAGCAATACCCATGTCGCGAAAAATTCTTGTAGTAGGTGCTGGTAAATCCACCTCATATTTATTGGATTACTTTCTAGAAAAATCTGAAAGTGAAGCACTACACCTTACCATAGGTGATTTACATCCAAATAACATCTCAAAAAAAATTAGGTCGCATCCTAATTGTACTATTATTACGTTAGACGTCTTTAACGATGAAGCTAGGGCCAAAGCAATACGAGAGGCAGACATAGTTGTATCTATGCTACCTGCCAGATTTCATATAAAGGTGGCGAATGATTGCATAAGCTTAAAAAAACACTTGGTAACCGCCTCGTATGTAAGTAAGGAAATCAGTGCTTTGGATAAAAAAGTGAAAGAAAATGGACTTGTTTTTATGAATGAAATAGGCCTTGATCCTGGTATAGATCATATGAGCGCTATGCAACTCATTGACAGTATTAGGGATGAAGGCGGTAAAATCATATTGTTCGAATCTTTTACTGGGGGATTAGTTGCGCCAGAATCAGACAATAACCTATGGAACTATAAATTTACCTGGAATCCTAGGAATGTGGTACTGGCTGGTCAAGGTGGCACAGCAAAGTTTATTCAAGAGGGTACTTATAAATTTATTCCTTACCACAAACTTTTTAGGCGTACCGAATTTTTTGAAATAAAGGACTACGGCCGGTTTGAAGGTTATGCGAACCGGGATTCCTTAAACTACAAGGAAGCCTATGGTTTGCAGGATGCCCTTACTATCTACAGAGGCACCATGCGCAGGGTTGGTTTCTCAAAGGCATGGAATATCTTTGTGCAATTAGGCATGACAGACGATAGTTATACCGTAGAAAATTCCGAAAATATCACCTATAGGGAGTTTGTAAACTTATTTTTACCCTATTCTCCAACAGATTCGGTAGAACTTAAACTACGGCACTATCTTAAAATAGATCAAGACGATATCATCTGGAACAAACTTTTAGAACTCAATCTTTTTGACAACCAAAAACGAATTGGAATTAAAAATGCTACTCCAGCACAAATCCTCCAGATAATATTGGAAGATAGCTGGACCCTACAAGATCATGAAAAAGATATGATTGTCATGTACCACAAGTTTGGCTACCAGCTCAACGGCAAGAAACAACAAATTGATTCTAATATGGTGGTACTTGGAGAGGATAGGACCTACACAGCTATGGCCAAAACAGTGGGACTTCCTGTAGCTATCGCGACCTTACTAATTTTAAATAAAAAAATTACCACACCTGGCGTACAAATTCCTATTGCGAAAGAGGTATACATACCCATACTCAAGGAGTTAGAGAACTATGGAATTACTTTTAAAGAACATCATGTGCCCTATTTGGGTTATAATCCGGATACCGTAGCAGGTTAGTAATATTTAAAAAACCTTGTATCTGAGCTTACAATACGACTGTATTTTATATATTTTTGATTTCAAATTGATATACATACTATGAAATCACGTGATGAAAAGGTGAAAATTGACGGAATAGACAAAAAAATTCTAAGGTTTCTAATGCAGGATGCTCGAAAACCCGTTTTAGAAATTGCTAGAAACATAGGGATATCGGGTGCCGCCATACACCAAAGATTACGGAAATTAGAAGCTTCAGGATTACTAGCCGGTTCTAAATTCATCATCAATCCTAAAGTTATGGGCTATACCACTATGGCCTACATAGGTATTTATCTAGATAAGGCTATGAGCAACCCTGTAGCCGTCAAACAATTAGCAAAAATACCCGAAGTATTAGAATGCCACTACACCACAGGAAATTGGTCTATACTCATCAAAATCCTATGTAAAGACAACGAACACCTAATGCACGTCCTAAATAAGGAGATACAACAAATTGAAGGGGTTTCCAGAACAGAGACTTTTATTTCGTTAGCACAACAAATAGATAGGCAGATTACGATTTAGCATATGCTAGCCAATTTTTAATACGTCCAGTAACCATTTTTAGATAATTTTCGGTCAGGAAGATATTGGACCAATCAAATCTTTGCGATTGTACTCCAAGGTAAAACAACCAAGCCGCCGCTCCAGCAGCAGGAATGCCTTGAAGTTCTTTTTCCGATAACGGATTTGTTTTCTGATAGGCATCCAAAAACACACCTACCTTTTCTTCATACTGCTTCTTGTCTACTTCTATTTGAAACAACTGGGAGCAGAAATACGCTACATCTAAAACCAACCACCCGTTTCCACAAAAGTCAAAATCGAACAAGGTAATTTCGTCGTTTGCACCAACATTCAAATTATCATACCATATATCCATGTGAACAATCCCTTGTTTCCATAAAGGTGCATCTAGCGCTGAAAATGAATTTTCAAGTTCCTTAGACAAACTTTTTAAATATTCCATTTCCTTTAAGGATTCTGAAAAATACTGGGTAGCATAATCATATGGATCTTTTAACAGCACCTTGACAGTATATTCTTTTCTCTCTATTTTTTTCTCTTTTGTATGTTGGTGCATTTTGGCCATCAAGTCACCAATGGCTGCACACATTTCGTTAGTTAGAAACCGCACCTTATCACCTTCTGCAAAGGAAAAAAGTACCATAAACCTATTTCCCTCAGGTGCTTTCAAGGCTTGTACAAAGCAACCTTCGGTATCACGAATAGGAAATGAAACGGAAAGCCCTTTCTCCTTCAAGAGACATAACAACTCTATTTCTTCCAAGATTTCAGTTTCCGAACGCCAGTTATGACTATACACCCTTGCTACATATTTCTCAGTACCATTGGATAAAAAATAAGTGTCGTTTATTCCTGTCCTAAAAAGGGAGCAAGAAAAACCTTCTCCTAAAAAGTATTTTTCTTTTACAAATTCATTGAGCGCCGTATTGCTTATCGTACTATCCGTGACAGGGAAAAACTCCATTTTATCCGTTACTTAAATTACAAATCAAATCACGCTAAGTTTATACAAAAAAAAGCCTGCACAGTTTAAAACCGACAGACTTGTATTGTATATGCAGAATACTTAATCTCTACCTCCAAAAACCTGAAGTCCCCAATAAACTAATGTTGCCAAAGACCCAATAGCCGCAACCAAATAGGTTCTTGCTGCCCATTTTAAGGCATCTTCAGATCCTTCATACTCGGCTTGCGTAACTACATTCTTAGACTTTAACCAAGCTAAAGCCCTGTTACTGGCATCATATTCTACTGGCAAGGTTATAAAACTAAATAAGGTCGCAAAACTCATCATGACCAACCCAGCTACGGCAACCCAGTATCCAAAACCGATACCAGCTGCAGCCCCTAGAGCCAATCCACCAAAAACCACCCATGTGGACATACTAGAAGTAACACTTACAATCGGCACCAACTTAGAACGCATACCAAGCCACTCATATGCCTGTGCATGTTGCACCGCATGACCCACCTCATGGGCTGCAACCGCAGCCGAAGCTGCATTTCTTTGATTATAAACTCCCTCACTAAGGTTTACGGTCTTATTCTTTGGATTGTAATGGTCCGTTAACATTCCTGGCGTAGAAACCACTTTCACATCCCTAATACCATGATCATCCAGCATTTTTTGGGCAATCTCCGCGCCACTCATACCATTTTCAAGGTGTACTTTAGAGTAGTGTTTGAACTTGCTTTTCAACCGGCTACTTACCAACCAACTAACCAAGGCAATTGCTCCGATCAAAATATAATATCCCATCATAAGATTTCAATTTTTAAAATTCAAAAAATAAATATACTAAAGATTCCTATTTATCTATGGAATCCAAGTAGTGAAAAGCAAAAACCTCGCCAAACCCCTTTAGCTTCATAAAAGGTCTGGTGAGGCTTAAGATACTGACAAAAAGTACTGCTAAGCGAATATTTTTTCTCAACCAAAGGCTTCTATAATTTCTTGATACACTACTTTTCCAGAAACAGTGTTCAGTCCTTTTTTAGGACTTGAATCTTTTTCACATGCTACTTCTCACCCCATATTATCCAAACGTAAAGCGTAAGGCAAGGTAACATTAGTTAAAGTAACTGTTGAAATATAAGGCACGGCACCTGGCTTATATGCAACTGAATATTGCACTATACCATCTATGCTATAGATAAAATCTTCATGAGTTGTTTCTTTTGTAGTCTCTACGCATCCGCCTTGGTCTACCGCCACATCCACGATTACCGTTCCTAAACGCATCTCCTTAAGTATATTCCTTGTGAAAAGGTTTGGTGCTTTTGCTCCTTTTAATAATACACCTCCAATAATAAGGTCATGTGTTCTAATATGTCTCCTGATATTATATTCTTTTGAAAACTCTGTAACCACATGGGGTGGCGTTACGTCGTTTGCAGATCTAAGTCACTTCATATTGATGTCCGTAATAGTCACATTTGCTCCCAAACCTGCTGCCATTTTAGCATGTATGCCTGCTACACCAGAACCCAACGCCATAACTCTGCCGGGAGCTACCCTAGGAACATCTCCCAAAAGAACGCCATGTCCCTTAATCAGTTTTTTTTTAATATTTACACCCAACTGAATGGCCATTCTCCCTACAACTTAGAACATTGGCACTAACAATGGTAAGGTTCCTTTTTCATCTTCTACAGTTTCATATGCAATACAGATTACTTTTTTCTATCATTGCCTTTGCCAATGGTTCACTCGAAGTAAAATGGAGATAAGTGAATTATTTGTAGTTTATTTTCAATAACAACATAAACAACCGCAAAACTGCTGTAATCGTATTTGCTAAAATAATAGCTAGAATTTCTATGAAAACCCCGTACACCAGCCAAAGAAGTACTCCAAATAATAAAACAGTGTACATACTCATGGAAATATCTTTTGTGTATTTCTCCTTCCATGTTTTATACACCTGTGGAACAAAAGCAGCAGTGGTTAGTTTCGCAGCTACTAAACCTAGAATTTCTATGTAGCCGATTTTCAATAATTCGAGCTATATAGTCTTGTTCTTTCTAAATGTAATAAACAGATTACGTAGTTTTTCTCATAGTACTATTAGCCAACAATATTGACAATTTTTCCTGGTACTATAATCACCTTTTTAGGAGTTCTACCCTGTAATTGGTCTTTTGTTTTTTCATGTGCCATAACAGTCGCTTCAATTTCTTCCTTACTTAAATTTAATGATAATTCCAGTTTAAACCTCATTTTACCATTAAAAGAAATAGGGTACTCTTTGGCACTTTCCACTAAATAACTTGGCTCGAATTTTGGAAACGGAGCGGTAGCAATAGAATCAGGATTCCCAAATTTTTGCCATAGTTCCTCTGCGATATGCGGTGCATAAGGCGATACCAAAATAGCTAGTGGTTCTAAAATTACACGACTAGTACATTTTTGGGCGGACAGTTCATTAACACATATCATAAAGGTAGATACTGAAGTATTGAAACTAAAGTTCTCTATATCCTCCTCCACCTTTTTAATCGTTTTGTGCAGCGTTTTCAAAGCATCTTTTGAAGGTTCTTCTTCAGAAACAAAAAAAGTGCTTTCAGCACCGGAATGATACAAACGCCATAATTTTTTCAAAAAAGAATGTGTTCCCGTAATCCCGGCCGTATTCCATGGCTTAGATTGTTCTAAGGGACCCAAGAACATTTCATACAAACGCAAACTATCTGCCCCGTACTCCTCGCAAATGGCATCTGGATTTACCACATTGTATTTGGACTTAGACATTTTTTCGACTTCTCGACCAACAATGTATTTACCATCCTCCAATATAAATTCAGCGTCCTCATACTCCGGTTGCCATTTTTTAAACGCCTGTACATCTAATTCATCAGAGGAATTGACTAACGAAACATCTGCATGAATGGGAAGCACGTTTTTCTGTCCAACCTGTCCCTTTGAATATAATTTATTAGCCTCAATATCTTTATAAACAAAAGCACTCGTCCCGGTAATCATTCCTTGATTAATCAACTTCTTAGCAAACTCATCCTTGGTCACTAAACCTTTATCAAACATGAATTTTTGCCAAAAACGGGAATATAATAAATGTCCTGTAGCGTGTTCACTACCACCTATATATAAATCTACATCTTGCCAATAGTTAATGGCTTCTTTAGAAAAAATAGCTTCTTCATTACTTGGATCCATATACCTGTTGAAGTACTGAGAACTTCCTGCCCAACCTGGCATGGTATTCAACTCTAAAGGAAAAGTACAGGTGTTATTTATTTCACTGTTTGCCACCACCTTATTTTCCTTTGTACACCAAGCCCATTCCGTAGCGTTACCTAAAGGTGGCTCTCCTGTTTCCGTGGGTAAGTATTTCTCCACTTCGGGCAAGGTTATGGGTAGGTATTCAGCATCTATCATTTGAGGCATTCCTGCTACATAATACACCGGAAAAGGCTCCCCCCAATACCGCTGACGACTAAACACTGCATCGCGTAAGCGATAATTTATTTTTCCTTCACCCTGACCTAAAGCTTCTAAAGTCTGTATCGCTATTTTACTCGCTTCTTTCTGTCCTAATCCGTTCAAAAAGTCAGAATTCGAAATTATCGCCTTTTCCTTGTCGGCAAAGGCCTCTTCAGAGATATCTACGCCTTCAAAAATATTAGGGATAGGAATATTAAAATGCTTTGCGAAATCATAATCGCGTTGATCACCACATGGCACGGACATTACGGCACCGGTACCATAACCAGCCAATACATAATCTCCAATCCAAATAGGTATAGGTTCCTTGGTAAACGGATGCTCGGCATATGCACCAGTGAACGCACCGGAAATAGTTTTTACATCGGCCATACGGTCGCGCTCAGAACGTTTTGCAGTAGCTTGTATGTATGCCTCAACCTCCGCTTTCTGTTTGTTGGTCGTGATTTTAGCAACCAAATCGAGCTCGGGAGCCAAGGTCATAAAGGAAACACCAAAAATAGTGTCGGGGCGAGTCGTAAAAACTTCTATGCCTCCTTCGTTAGAGGGTGCTGGAGGTAGCGTATTAAAAGTAACAGAAGCTCCTTGTGAACGTCCAATCCAATTAGTTTGGGAATCTTTCAATGGCTGTGGCCAATCTATTTTTTCCAAACCATCCAACAAACGTTGAGCATATGCGGAAATACGCATGCTCCATTGCGTCATTTTTTTTCTGATAACTGGGTGGCCGCCACGTTCAGAAACACCATTTATAATTTCGTCATTAGCCAGAACCGTTCCCAAAGCAGGACACCAATTGACTTCACTTTCAGCCAAATATGTTAATCTATATTTTAATAAAATCTTTTGTTTTTCTTTGTCAGAATATGCATTCCAATCCGAAGCGGAAAAATCATCTATAGCATCATCGCAAACCGCACGAACCCCTGTATTACCCTCAGTCTTAAAAACAGTAATTAAGGTTTCAATATCCTCAGCTTTTTCAGAATCATTGTTATACCATGAGTTGAAGAGTTGAATGAAAATCCATTGCGTCCATTTATAATAACTTGGGTCAGAAGTACGTACTTCCCTACTCCAATCAAAAGAGAAACCCAATTGGTCTAATTGGCGTCTATAGGTTTTTATGTTTGCTTCCGTAGTTACTACCGGGTGTTGACCGGTCTGTATAGCATACTGCTCCGCTGGCAGGCCAAAAGAATCATATCCTTGTGGATGCAGCACATTAAATCCCTTATGCCTTTTATACCGAGCGTAGATGTCACTTGCAATATATCCTAACGGATGGCCAACATGAAGTCCGGCTCCGGACGGATACGGAAACATGTCCAAAACATAGAATTTTTCCTTCTCAGAGGTATTCTCGGCTTTAAAGGTTTGGTTTTTGGCCCAGTACTTTTGCCATTTTTCTTCTATTACATTAAAATCATAGTTCATAAGACACCTGTATAAAAAAACAAAAGTTCATGCTCAGGATATCGCGTACCGATACTTTTACATGCCCTTATTTTACAGGGCAAAAATAGGCGTAATCGTTGAAAGTTAAAAAGATATTGACGAATTACACTTTTGTCGGCAAAATAAGCCTTAAAACCACCCCATTTATTCAAAATCAGTATCTTTAAATTCGTGAAAAAAAGTTACTACACATCCATTTTCATCCTGCTGTATTTCGTTATTCTTTATTCAAATGAGATTAATGCACAACTTGGTTTTTGCGGTGGAAATTCTGGCACTTCCATATTTACAGAGGATTTTGGAACGGGCCTAACCGATGGTCCCGCACTACCTTTGGGAACTACCACGTATGATTTCGTGACCGGCACGCCTAATGATGGCGATTATACCATTTCTAGTACAACTAATTACTTCACTTGGCCAAACGTAGGTGACCACACTCCGGGCGATACTAATGGCAAAACTTTAATTGTAAATGCGAGTTTTACTGCTGGAGAATTTTATCGGCGTACCGTAAATGGGCTTTGTGAAAACACAAGCTATGAGTTTTCTTCATGGCTTATTAACCTGCAACCTCAAAGTGCCTGTGATGGTAACGGCATCCCTGTTAACGTTCGCTTTCAAATTTGGGATGAAACCGACACCAGTCTTTTAGCGCAAGGTGATACCGGCAATATTCCGAATAGGAATTCCCCTGAATGGGAACAGTATGCACTGGTTTTTAAAACCCTTCCCGGACAAATATCGGTTATTTTAAAAATGCGAAATAATAGTAATGGCGGTTGCGGAAATGACCTCGCTATTGATGATATTGCATTCTCTTCTTGTGGTGATAACATTACCTTGGCCGATAGTCAAAACGAACCAGGAATAGTCTTATGCCAAGGGCAAGGTGGAATTTCAACTACACTAGAAGCGACCCCAGATTTTTCTATTTTTACAAGTCACGCCTATCAATGGCAAGAAAGCAATGACCAAATACTTTGGACAGATATTGTTAGTGCCAACAATAGCACATACATTACTCCTACAGTGAACACAACTACATATTTTCGGGCAAAAGTAGCAGAAGATGCCGTAAACCTATCCAACGATTTATGCAATGTCCTCTCCGACGTTTTTGAAATTATTATTATAGACACCCCACAACCGCCGGTAAGTAATGGTGATATAGTCGTTTGTGAGAGCGAAACAGCACTTTTAACCGTGACGGCACCTAATGCATCTACTGTTAATTGGTACGATACTGCAACGGGGGGCATGGTGTTAGCAGAAAATACCGCAAATTATACTCCTGACAGTGCCGGTACCTATTATGCCCAGAGTGAATCCGGCACAATCAATTGTCCATCTCCCACCAGAACAGCCGTAACCTTAACAATTATCCCAACTCCACAAGTTGAAGATGAAACGGTCGTATTTTGTGAAAGTAATATCCTTCTCCTATCTGCAGACGTAGACAATGTTTCCTACCTATGGAACACAGGCGAAACCACTAAAGAAATTTTTGCAACAACCCAAGATGAGTATACAGTTACAGTAACCAATCCTGCAGGCTGCTCCAACACCAAACGCATACTTGTGGAACCTGTACTAATTCCCATTATTAAGCATATCCGCTCAGATGCTGCAAATATCATAGTTACTTTAGACAACGCTGGCCCGTTTGAATACGCCTTGGACAATGGGTTATTTCAAGCTAGTCCAATTTTTGAAGGAGTGCTAGGTGGCCGTTATGTCATAAATATCCGCTATGGTGATAATTGTGGAATTGTGAGTCAAGAATATATCCACTTGGTTATTCCTAAATTTTTCACGCCTAATGCCGACGGATATAATGATCTTTTTATACTAGAAGGATTAGAACTTTTTTCGTCCTACGATCTATCTATCTTCAACCGTTTTGGACAACTACTCAAAAACATGGGACAAAACGCTATGTCTTGGGATGGAGATTTCAACGGAAACCCCATGCCAGAAGATACCTATTGGTACAGCTTAGAAACTGAAGGAGATTTAAGAACAGGTTATTTTGCTTTAAAACGCTAAGGGGTATAGTACTATATCTTAGGTATTATCTGGAATTTCAATCAAACTTATACATTCGCAATGTTAATTTCAGTAGTCCATTTCACATTACTTTGTTATTTTTACTGATATATTCAATTATATGAGTTCTTCTTTTGAAAATTACCAAAAACGCAAACTGATTTCCTCCTACTTTTCTGTGGTACTTAGTATTGCATTGGTCCTTTTTTTACTTGGAATATTAGGCCTATTGGTCTTGAACACCAAAAAAATGGCAGACCGCTCCAAAGAGCAGATTACAATTTCCATATTTTTAAAGGAAAATGCCAAGGAGATAGAAGTGGAGCAATTAAAAAAGACCTTGGCCATGTCTGAGTACACGAAATCTGCCACATACGTATCCAAGGAGAAAGCTGCCGCTCAACATAGTGAGGATATAGGTGAAGATTTTGTTGATTATCTTGGCTACAATCCTCTGAAGAACTCTATTGACGTAAAGTTGAAGGCCAATTTTGTAACCGAAGAAAAGGTAACCGAAATTGCGGAGACCCTCTCCGAAAAAAGCTATGTGGACGAAGTCAGTTATGATAAGGTGTTGGTAGGAATGGTGGCAGAAAGTGTAGAAAAAATCAGTTTTTGGATTTTAACCGCAAGTGCTATTTTTACGCTTATCGCTGTATTATTAATTAATAGTTCTATTCGCCTATCTATCTATTCAAAACGCTTTATCATAAAAACAATGCAAATGGTAGGTGCTACGAAAACCTTTATTAGAAGACCTTTTATCTGGCAAAATATAAAATTAGGTATGTTAGGTGCTATTTTGGCTTTATTGGCTATTGGAGGCGTCCTTTATTATGTAAACAATAACTTTCAAGACTTGGGACTTTTAGACGAACCTTACATTATCATTACGCTACTTCTAGGTGTTTTTTTATTAGGTATCCTTATTTCCTTAATTAGTACTTATTTTGCAACACAACGTTTTTTAAACCTCAGAACGGATGAGCTTTATTACTAAATTATTCCTGTAAATTTTATAATAAACAACCGATTTGAAGCTTTTATTCATTGACAACAATGTACTTATGATCTACTTTGCTAACTTTGTATTATGAGTAAGAAGAAAAATATGCAATTACCCGTAAAACAGGAATTTATCTTTCAAAAGAAGAATTATCTTTTTATGTTCATAGGTCTTGCTTGTATTACCCTAGGATTTATATTGATGAGTGGCGGAGGAAGTGACGACCCTAATGTATTCAATCCCGAAATCTACAACTTTAGAAGAATCCGTTTGGCACCCACCCTAGTATTGATAGGTTTAGGTATAGAAGTATATGCCATTTTGTTGAATCCGCATAAAAAGAAAAACTAGTTGGAAATTTTAGATGCCATTATCCTAGGAATAATCCAAGGGTTAACAGAATTCCTACCCGTTTCCTCTAGTGGGCATTTAGAATTAGGCAAGGCAATTCTCGGAGATAATTCTGTTCCGGAGGAAAGTCTATTATTTACTGTAATACTTCATTTCGCTACGGCCCTTAGTACTATTGTGGTGTTTAGAAAAGATGTTTGGGAAATCATAAGCGGATTATTCCAGTTCAAATGGAACGAGGAAAGTCAATTCTCGGTCAAGATTATCATCTCCATGCTCCCTGCTGTTTTCGTAGGATTGTTCTTTGAAGAGCAATTAGAAGCTTTTTTTGGTGGCAATATTCGTTTTGTAGGTTTCATGCTATTAATCACAGCTGTACTGCTTTATTTTGCAGATAAGGCCAAGGACACCCATAAAAAAGTAAGTTTTAAAAATGCTCTTATCGTAGGTATTTCACAGGCCATAGCGATGCTGCCGGGTATTTCAAGAAGTGGTGCTACCATATCCACATCGGTTCTTTTAGGAGTGGACAAATCTAAGGCTGCGCGCTTCTCTTTTCTAATGGTGGTTCCTTTAATTTTTGGCAAAATAGCCAAAGACCTTTTGAGTGGCGACCTTAATTTTAGTGGGGAAAACAACGTGGCTATGGGCGCAGGATTTATTGCAGCTTTCGTTGCAGGACTCGCCGCCTGTACATGGATGATAAAATTAGTGCGAAAAAGCAAATTAAGCTATTTTGCTATATACTGCCTAGTTGTGGGTTTAATTGCCATTATTTATGGTTTTAGCAACCCTTAAACCTTTTCAAATCAAAATAAGTTTACCATGAATGAATTGACCAAGGAAGATTACTTGAACGGTCAATTACTGTTGATAGATAAACCCTTAGGGTGGACTTCTTTTCAAGCGGTAAATAAACTAAAATGGTCGCTTCGGAAACGATTTAAACTCAAAAAAATAAAAATTGGGCACGCAGGAACATTAGATCCCTTGGCAACTGGCCTTTTGATCGTTTGTGTAGGCAAATTCACTAAGAGAATACATGAGTTCCAAGGACAAGAAAAAGAGTACACAGGAACTATAACCCTTGGAGGCACTACTCCTTCCTACGATTTAGAAACAGAGATAGACCAAACCTTTACCACAGACCATATTACCGAAGAACTTGTCCGTAAAACCACCAAACAATTTATCGGCGAGATAGATCAGGCCCCACCCGTATTTTCTGCCCTAAAAAAAGACGGTAAAAGACTATACGAATACGCCAGAGAAGGTAAGGAAGTTGATATCAAAACAAGAAAAGTTACCATTATGCAATTTGAAATAACGGGGGTGCAATTCCCCGAGATTATGTTTCGTGTCGTTTGTAGTAAGGGCACTTACATCCGTTCTATGGCATATGATTTTGGTAAAGCGTTAGGGTCGGGAGCACATTTGTCTTCCCTTAGAAGAACCAAAATAGGGGATTACAACGTAGATATAGCCCTAGACCCATTGGTCTTTGAAAAAACAATATTGAAAGATTTGGATGCCTAAATCTTTGATATTTAGTCCGTTTCTTGTACTATTTCTATAAAAATTAAGTTATATATCCATGAATCTAAGTAGGCAACAATTATCCCTAATGATTACCATACTCGCTATGGCAATTGTTATTTTGGTGCTTTATTCCATTCAATTAGGCGGAAAAACCGTGCTAAATGAGGATTATGTGGTGGAGATGATTTTGGATAAAGAACTCTTAGAGGAAATACTAGAAGAGGAAAAAATACTAGAAGAACAGTCGCAAGCGGAGGCTATAAAAAGTCATATTGCCTTCAATGAAACGGCCAAACCGAGCTACGAAAACCCAGAACCTCTTAAAACCTTAGATGAAATCCTGGAAGAGAAAGCGGCATCCGCAGAAGGCGAAGTATCCGATACTCACATTTCTGACTCGGCATATGCTGCCAAAGTAAAAGAACTTGCTAAAAAACGGGAAGAGCAAAAACAGCTTTTAGAAGAAAAAGAAGCCGAAAAGCAAGAATTCACAAACAATCTGGCTGCTAGAAAAACTTCTATATCATACTCCCTACTTGCGCGTAACAGTCGTAGATTACCTCCCCCCATTTACACCTGTCTAGAAGGAGGAAAAGTTGTTATTAATATAGAGGTTGACTCAAAAGGATATGTAACAGACGCCAGTTTTAATGCAAAGAGCTCAGGAACCTCTAATGGATGTTTAGTAGACAACGCTATAGCGTATGCTTTAAAAGCGAAATTCAACAGCTCATCAAAAGACTTACAAAAAGGAAGCATTACCTATTTATTCCAAAGAAAGAACAACTAATAGTTCTTTCAATATACTATTTCCTTTATCCTTATTATACCACATTTGTAATTCTTGTTTAAACTCTGGCAAAATGGTAGCATGTTCAGCCTTATGCTCTTCTACCAGTTGGGCAGCCTTCTTGGACCGAGGACCCCAAGTTCCGATTACTGACCCGGTAGTATCATCTACTGCAATAAGCTTGGGAATAGACATACCGCCATTAGTCAAAAAATTATTCATTAGCGGAACGTTTTCATCCCTTAAAATGACTTTGAAGGTAATATTAGGATTAAGAGCTGTAACTTTTTCCATAACAGGTAAGGCAGGAGCTGCATCACCGCACCAACTTTCGGTCAAAACCAACCATGTTATTTTCTTATCTACTTTAGCAAGTATAGTCGCAGTTTCGGGATCTATTTTGAATAGTTTATCCCAGCGTTTCATACGTTTGTTATTCAACTTCGTATAATTAACCAAATCATCTGTCTGCGTAGGACCAGTAGATTTCCCTTCTTCCACAAGTATTTCCACAAGCTCGCGATATTCTTTATATGATATAGATTTAGACAACCCTTCTTGAACGAGTTCCTCTGTTGTTTTTTCCATTAATTGAGTAGTATTGGTTTGCATAAATTTAGTATGATACCGCAAGTTACAAACATGAAAAAATATCTTTTGTAACTGAAGTTACATTGGTCCATATCATACACTAAACCTTACACCAAAAATGTTCAAGTGATTTCAAAAACCTCCTTAGGATTCTAATAGAAATTTATAATTTACAAACCTAACGTTCATATATTTACTGCCTCGCAATATTAAAACGCTATAACTCCAGTAATTCATTTAACGAATACGAATTTTTTAATTCCGCGTAAATATTTACTATGTTTTCCGAAAAAGATGTATTTCCCGTTCTAACCAAAACAGCAAAAAATTCACCGTTTTTCATTTTTAAAACACTTCTCACATAGACTTCCACACCTTCAAATTCCAATAATTCATTAAAGTTGTCCAAGCTATGCTCCTTGAAATTTAAAGAAGGGTATAGGTATTGATAATATCTATTTGAAGGCCTTCCAATTTTTAGTTTATGATTAGGCCTAATATCCTGCCAATTAATATCAACTTTGGTTGCCATATCTTCAAAACCAATAAACTCTGGAAATAACACGGGTCTACTCTTTTTCATGCGTTTGTCTGTTTGTAAATCAACTAGGTTTTTGGTCTAGTGTACATCACAAAAATACCTTAAAAAACTCATGATGATAGTAATAATTCGTTAAACAATAGTTAATGTGTCTATTTACAATAGTAATACTATCATTTTGTAGTGTAAATAATGGACAAGAGTCTATCTCTTAGTATGATTTATTTTGAATCCTCAACTAAAATCCCCTGAATAGCTGCATATAGGATAGTAATTACATCCCCAGAACAAGATTAAAATTGACTAAATAGCCCTCTTTTTAATCATACCACCTCTAGTATCATTTATTTTACTCATTACCACAAAAGCCTTAGGGTCTATCTTGGTGATTTCTATATTTAGCCTTCGTATTTCCAATCTTGTAATTACCGTAAAAATAACATCATATTCGTTACGCTCACCCTTTCTGCCGTAGCCACCTTTGGCCTTGTAGACGGTAAGCCCTCTACCCAATTTATCAATAATCATCGCTCGTATTTCTTCGTTTTTTTCGGAAATAATCGTTACACCAGTGTACTCCTCTATTCCTTCTATCACAAAGTCCAAAGTTTTGGAAGCTGCCAAATAGGTAAGCATGGAGTATAATGCCGTTTCTACAGACAGTAGATATGCAGCAGCCAAGAATACCAAAATATTAATGAGGATAATAATATCTCCGATAGTTGTCCCTAATTTTCTACTCAGGTAAATGGCAAGTACTTCTGTACCATCCAATACGCTTCCACCCCTTACAGATAATCCTATCCCCGCTCCAAGAAAAAAACCACCAAAAACAGCTACCAATAATTTATCTTGAGTGATTTCCGGAAAATCTACTGCAAACAAAGCTAATGCCAACCCCAATATGGCAAATGCAGTCTTAATTGCGAACAATCTACCAATAACCTTGTAACCAAGCACCACAAAAGGGATATTCACCAATAATATAAGAATGTACAAAGGTACGTCTGCCACTTCTGCAATAAGGAGGGAAATACCTGTAGCACCGCCGTCTATGAATCTATTAGGCAATAGAAAGCTCTCCAGACCAAAAGCAGCCGAAAAGATACCCAATAAAATAAAAAATATATCCTTTAACCATTGCTTATAGTCTGTAAGCGCAAGCTTATCGATTTTTTGATTTGGCATATAAATGCTCGTTTTTTAAAGGTTTTCTGGGTTTACAGCCAGACTATTGAACAGTTTTGCTTTTGCACCATAATACTTGTTCTGGACTAGGTTCCGTTTTAATACAGCATCGATGAGCTTACTTTCACGTGAATTAATTAAAAACAAAGAACTCTCGCCAAAACTGAACTTTCTTTCCTCCGCAGATAGCATGGTCCTATAGTTAGAAACCATATCTGATATTAACACATTTTGTATTTCAAACGACTCTAACTCATTATAAATAGCAAAAACCTTGTTTCGTATCTCAATCTGCGCATTATCAAACTCAAACTCTGCATCCTGCAATTTAATCTTTGCCAGCCTTAAATCTCCACGTTCCTTTCTCAAAAATATGGGCATTTGAAATGTGAGTCCACCCTTATACTGTTCTGAGACAAAAGAATTTATAAATTCTGGAGTCTCCGTTAAAAAGTTGTACTCCAAATCTATAGTAGGTAAGAGTTTATTGGTTTTTAGACGTTTATCTACCTGTAAGCCATCAATTTTATAACCCAAGGATTTTAATTTAGGGTGATTTTCTATGGTAAAACTATCCAAAGGCTTCCCTAATATTTCCAAAGTACTATCAATATCCGAAGCGATATCATTTTCTGGTAAGACATTAGGTTGAATCTCCAAGGGAATATTGTCGTTTAACCAAAGGAAATTTGACACCTCAAATGATTTATTACGGAATCTAACTTTTGCCTGTTCCAATTCCAAAGCCCTGCTTTGAACGGCAATCTTAGCTTCAACCGTATCTATAGCAGCCTTGTCTCCCGCTCTGGCACTTTTCTTTATACCTTCAAATCTAATTTGCGCGTTGATTAAAAAATTAGCAAAAACCTTGCTATCGCTATACGCTTGCAACCAATCGAAATAGGCCAATGATGCATCGAATAAAATTTGGTTAACCAATAGATCGCGATCTACTATGGTCTGTTCCCTAAAAAATTTTGCCTGTTTTAAGGTTGCCATACGTTCGTTTATCCATGAACCCCTACCTAGAGAAACGGAAACACCAGCACTATAGAGGCCATCCGCTGGCACCGTTTGGTCAGGATTTAGAAAAGCACCCTCGTTTTGTTCAAAATTACCTTTAAGCTCTATACCGTACCAGGTAGGAATTTTAAATGTAGCGTTTAGACGATCGTAGTACTCCGTACCCTTAAACTCCTTACGGTCATAGTCTACCTCTATTTTAGGGTCAAAACCCCCTCTGGATTTCATAAGATTGGCTTGCCCCATACCTATAGCCAGCTCTGCCTGCTTTGCAATAGGATGGTATTTTTTAACATAGCCAAGGTATTCATTGAACTGTAGCACAATAGAATCCTGTACTTGGGCTTGAGCCGCATTGGCTACCAATAATAAAAACAAAACAACAATAATATTTCGCATCGTTATTTCTTTACCTGTTTAGCCTGTACACCAACTGGTTGGTAGTAATTTGGCGGAAAACCGTTGAGCTGTCTCCAAAGTTCAAACCAAATAGGAACATCCTCCAACAAAGCTATGGTATTGGCGCCAGAACCTACCCTAATATCCTTAGGCCATTCATGATCATCGGCATCAGGAGCTAATAAAATTCTGTATTTACCATTATCGCTAATAAACGTTTCTATAGCCACGACCTTGCCACCATAAGTTCCGTAAGATACATTGGGCCAACCGCTAAAAACAATAGCCGGCCAACCATCAAATTCTATCCTTACTTTTTCCCCTAAATGCATTAAGGGTAAATCTATTGGTGCTACAAAGGTCTCCACTGCCAGTTCGTAGTCCGAAGGCATAATACCTACCAAACGATCTCCCTCCTTAAATGTCTCTCCAATACCGCCTTGGATGGCCCTATTTATAAAACCGTTTTGCGGGGCTTGTATATAGTACAGATCATTACGCATCTCATAATTTGTCTTCTCATTCTCCAATTTAGTTACCTGGGCTTCCGAATCGAATTGGTTGGATTGTGCCGTAAACATGTCACTTTGGGCCTTCGAAATCTTGTCCGTATACGAAGTTTTTACACTATTGATTTCTACCTCAGCGTTTATAACTTGGTTTTTGGCAACCAATAATTTATTCTCCTGAGAAATTAACTTAGCTTGTGTTTCCTGTAGCTTTAAACGTTTTTCTTCCACGTCTGTAACGGCCTTTAAACCCTCACTTTCCAACTGCTCCGTACGTTCAAACTGCCGCTGTGCAATTTTTATATTGGTTTTAGCTGCCTCCAAATCAATACTATCACTTTTTACTTTTAATTTTGACTGCAATAATTTGTTACGTGCCTGTTGCAACTTTAAACCACGTTCTGTACCTAGCGCGCCTATCTGATTGTTCAACGCATTTACCTTGCCTTTGTAAGAAACTACAGAAGCAGATTTGGCCCTTATTTGATCTCCAGTCCTTTCTACCAACATAGGGTCAAAATACTCATTCTTAATTTCTGATATAAACAGTATAGTATCGCCTTTTTCTACATAATCTCCCTCTTGAACGTACCAGCTTTCTATCCTTCCTGGAATTTGAGACTGTATGGTTTGTGGCCTTTGATCCGGCTTAAGTGTAGTTAGAAAACCTTTTCCCGTAACATTTTGTGTCCATGGCAAAAACAATATAATTACCATTACCAATGCAAACACTTTAAGGAATTGATTGAAGCGTTTGTAATGCCTTTTATGAAAAACCCTATCAGTTGATCTGTAACCCGTTAGATGCACGGATTTAGATACGCTGTTCTTTGAAATATTCAGCATAACACTATTTTTCGCTAATTAATTTACCTTTTTCCATCGTTAAGACTCTTCCACAGATTTGTGCCCATTTTGGGTTTTGACTTGTTACTACTAGCGCCCAAGAATGTTCTGGCATC
>CAZDOW010000004.1:0-70529 GCA_964507115.1 uncultured Maribacter sp. | reverse complement strand
GAACCCTCGACCTCCACCTTGGCAAGGTGATGCTCTACCCCTGAGCTACTTTCGCATTTTTAAGCTATATAAATGAACATCATTCGTTATGAATGCGGGAGCAAATTTAATACATTTCTATAAACTCCAAAGTATTTTCTTTTAAAATTTGACTATCAATCGTGTTTTAAAAATGAACAGCGCAAAATAAAAACCTAACTCGTTGCCTTCTTGTTCTTTGTGAGCAATCTTTTTATTTCGTTTAACTTCATCAAGGCTTCTACAGGAGTAAGGGTGTTGATGTCTAGGTGAAGAATTTCCTCTTTAATTTCCACTAAAAGTGGATCATCCAGGTTAAAAAAGCTTAATTGCATTTCATCTTGTGCAGACTGTATTTTCTCAGTTAATTCCTCGTTAGAATGGGATTTTTCTAACTTCTTCAGAATTTTGTTAGCTTTTTGGATTACTTGCTGTGGCATGCCCGCCATTTTAGCAACATGTATTCCAAAACTGTGTTCACTGCCACCGGGTGTAAGTTTTCTTAAAAATAGCACGTTGTCCTTCAGCTCTTTTACTGATACATTATAATTTTTTATACGATCAAAGGTAGCAGACATCTCGTTGAGCTCATGATAGTGCGTCGCGAATAAGGTTTTAGCCCTGGCAGGATGTTCGTGTAGATATTCTGAAATGGCCCATGCAATGGAAATACCATCATAGGTACTTGTACCCCTCCCAATTTCATCTAGTAAGACCAAGCTTCTTTCGGAAAGATTGTTAAGAATAGAGGCGGTCTCGTTCATCTCTACCATAAAAGTAGACTCTCCCATAGAAATATTGTCACTCGCACCAACACGGGTAAAGATTTTATCAACATACCCTATAGTAGCCGATTCTGCAGGAACAAAACTACCCATTTGTGCCAAAAGAACAATCAATGCTGTTTGCCTCAATATGGCCGATTTACCACTCATGTTGGGTCCGGTAATCATAATGATTTGTTGGTGGTCCCTGTTTAATATAACATCATTAGCAATGTATTGTTCGCCTAGTGGTAACTGCTTTTCTATAACTGGGTGTCTTCCGTTTGTAATGTTAATATCCGTAGAGTCATTTAGTTCGGGAACTACGTAGTTGTTTTCCTTAGCAAGTTGGGTAAAGCCGCAAAGACAGTCTAGCTGAGCAATAAGTTGTGCGTTGTTCTGCACTGGAGCAATGTACTCTTGCATCCATAGTATTAGTTGGGAAAATAGTTGTTGTTCTAAGGTAGCAATACGGTCTTCAGCTCCTAGTATTTTGGCCTCATATTCTTTAAGTTCCTCCGTAATATAACGTTCAGCATTTACTAAGGTCTGTTTGCGAATCCAAGTATCTGGTACCTTGTCCCTATGTGTATTTCGCACTTCTATATAATATCCAAAAACGTTATTAGATGCTATTTTTAGCGACGTAATTCCTGTAGCTTCTGTTTCTCTAGACAACATACGGTTTAAATAATCCTTCCCCGAAGTTGCCAATCCCCTTAACTCGTCTAATTCTTGAGAATAACCAGCTGCAATAGCGTTGCCTTTAAGGATATTTACTGGAGCCTCCTCATTCAGCATCTGTTTAATCTTTTCTCTAAGTAGGTCGCAAGATTGTAATTGGTCTCCAATGAGAGCTAAGGCGTCGTTATCGGCAGCAGTGGCCAATTGTTTTATAGGAACAATTGCTTCCATGGAATTCTTTAGCTGAACAACCTCTTTAGGATTAACTTTGCCTGTAGAAATTTTAGAAATTAGCCGTTCCAAATCTCCCATTTGGCTAATGTTTGACTGAAATTTTTCCAAAAGTGTTTCATTGCCCTTTAAATGGCTTACCACTTGATGCCTACTTTTAATTTTTTGAATATTCTTTAGCGGAAGGGCCAACCATCGTTTAATCATTCTCCCGCCCATGGGGGAGATGGTCTTGTCTATTACATCTATTAACGTTACAGCGTTTACGTTGGTAGAATGGTAAAGCTCCAAGTTTCTAATGGTAAAACGGTCCATCCAAATGTATTCGTCCTCTGCAATTCTTTGTAGGACGTTAATGTGTCGTAGTTGCCTGTGTTGTGTTTCTGATAAATAATGCAGCACAACCCCCGCCGCTACAATACCGTTGGTCAAATGATCCACGCCAAAGCCTTTTAAGGTCTTGGTCTTAAAATGATTGGTAAGGTTTTCCAAAGCATAATCCTCTTGAAAGACCCAATCTTCTACATAAAAAGTATGGAATTGCGAACCAAAAATTTCGCTGAATTCTTTTCTGTTTGCTTTTGAAATGAGGACTTCGTTTGGAGCAAAATTTTGGAGTAGCTTATCAATTTGTTCTTCATTGCCTTCGGAGGTTAAAAATTCTCCCGTAGAAATATCAACAAAGGAAACGCCCAATTTTTTCCTTCCAAAATGTACAGCACATAAAAAGTTATTGCTCTTAGCATTTAGAATATCATCGTTAAGAGATACCCCTGGGGTAACCAATTCCGTAACTCCCCTTTTTACAATGGTCTTGGTCAGTTTTGGGTCTTCCAGTTGGTCGCATATAGCAACACGTTGCCCAGCCTTTACCAGTTTTGGTAAATAGGTGTTCAAGGAGTGATGCGGAAATCCGGCAAGTTCGGTGCGTTCACCACCGTTGTTTCTGTGGGTAAGGATAATACCAAGAATTTTGGAAGCCTTTACTGCATCCTTCGCAAAAGTTTCGTAAAAATCCCCTACCCGGAACAATAATAATGCATCAGGATATTTGGTCTTGATGGTGTTATATTGCTTCATTAAAGGGGTTACCCTTTTTGTTTTCTCTTTACCTGCCACTTCTTTAATATCTACCTATTTTTGTTCTATACTAACGAATATATAGTATTCCCCATCTGATTCTAATTTTTGTTGATATTTAAGGTTGATAGTTGAAAAGTATTGTTATGAGAAAGTTGAAAAACGAAGAATTGGACAGATTGGATATATCCCAATTCAAGGAAGCAAAGAAAACTAAGGTGAGTGTTGTGCTAGATAATATTAGAAGTCTTAATAATATAGGATCGGTATTTAGAACCGCTGATGCTTTTCTTATTGAAAAAATATATCTCTGCGGTATTACTGCAACGCCACCACATAAGGATATTCACAAGACTGCCTTAGGTGCTACAGATAGCGTTGCATGGTCCTACGTTTCAGATACCTTACTTCTAGTAAAGGAGCTGAAGAAAGAAGGTAAAATAATCGTCGCCGTGGAACAGGCCGAAGGCGCAACGATGCTTCAGGATTATCAGGTATCAACTGATGAAAATTACGTGTTGGTATTTGGAAACGAGGTGAAAGGGGTAGACCAAAAAGTGGTAGAAGCCTGTGATAGCGTATTGGAAATTCCACAGTTTGGAACAAAGCACTCTTTGAATATTTCGGTTAGTGTTGGCGTAGTAGCTTGGGACTTCTGGTCCAAGTTAAACACAAAAAAAAACCCAACATAAGTTGGGTTTTAATTGTAGTCTGAGTTAGTTAGTTTCTCGTTAAGAGATGTACAATTACGTAAATACATTTTTACTATGCAAGATTTTTTACAAAATTGTATTAATCCAGTTGAGAAATGGCAAAGTTTTCGATGCTTTCTAAAATGTGTTCGTAATCCATAGTATTGCTTACAAAGTCCAATTCCGAAACGTCTATAATTAATTGATTTTCTTTGGGATACGTTTTTAGAAAATCCAGATAACCTCTGTTTATATTTTCTAAGTATACACTGTCAATACCCTGTTCGTAGTCTCTCCCTCTTTTTTTGATTTGTTCCAGTAGTCTACCTGTAGTTTGGTACAGATAAATGTATATTTTAGGTTTTCTTACCTCCTTATACATGAAATTAAAAATTTTACGGTACAGGTTATATTCTTCTTTTTGTAAGGTCACTTTTGCAAAAATCAGCGACTTAAAAATATCGTAATCACTGATCATAAAGCTTTTGAATAGGTCAAATTGGTTTGTATCGTCTGTAAATTGTTGGTAGCGGTCGGCCAAAAAGGACATTTCCAGAGGAAAAGCAAACCTAGCTTGGTCTTCATAAAAACTGGGTAAAAAAGGATTCTCCGCAAAGCGTTCCAAAATCAACTTTGCATTAAAATCTTCAGAAATCTTTGTAGATAAACTAGTTTTTCCTGCACCTATATTACCTTCAACGGTTATAAATTGAAGGCTAGAAAAAAGTGCAGCCCTATTTGGATATAGTTTACCTTTTATTTTGATTGGTTTGCTTTTGTCTTTGCTCTGTTGTAACAAGTTTCTACTGTCCTTTTTTAGTATAGGGTGATAGTATTGTGGTGCAATATCTGCCAGGGGTCTTAGTACAAATCTTCGGTCTTCCATTCTTGGGTGCGGAATGGTCAAGTCTTCGCTTTTTATAACATGGATTCCGTAATAAATTATGTCGAGGTCTATAATTCTGCTTTTATACTCAGGCCCATCATTACGTACCCTACCCATACTTTTTTCTATCTTCATCAATTTTTCTAGACACGCTTTAGGTGTTAGCTCTGTCTCCAATTGAATACAGGCATTTAGAAAATCCTCCGATTCAAAGCCCCACGCAGAAGTATTGTAGATGGGGGAGAGCGCAGTAACTTTGCCAACTTGTTTGTCCATGAGGAAAACAGCTTTTTGTAAGTTCATTTTTCGCTCTCCTAAATTGCTCCCTATAGAGATATATACTGTTTCTTTTGCGTTCATAATATAATGGCAAAATAAACAAAACAAATTCACTTTGGTTATCTTTGTGGCTTAATAAAAATTGCTAATTCATGAATTTTTTAAGAAATCTTCTTGCAGCCATTCTTGGCTGCTTGATGGCATTTGGTATCGTTTTTGTTATGTTCTTTGTTTTAATAAGTCTTTTGGGAAGTGACGAAGAAGCCGTAACCGTTAAGAACAATTCTGTTTTAAAATTGCAATTAAAAAGACCCATAGCAGATTATGCGGGGAACAATGACCTGAATCCTTTTGCGAGTATTTTTGATGGTCCCCAAGGTTTAGACGAAATTTTACAAGCCATTACAGTCGCTAAGGACGACGAGCGTATAAAGGGCATAAGCATCAGTAATAGTTTTATTTTGGCCGGACTGGCACAAACCCAAGCCCTTCGAAAAGTTTTATCTGAATTCAAGACCAGTGGAAAGTTCATTTACACTTATGGCGATTTTTACACACAGAAAGATTATTATTTGGCTAGTGTAGCAGATTCTATATTTATAAATCCGGTTGGAGTTTTGGATTTTAAGGGATTATCCTCAGAAGTTTTGTTTTATAAAGACTTGCAAGAAAAGACAGGGGTAAAAATGGAAGTTATCCGACACGGTAAATACAAGAGTGCAGTAGAACCGTATCTAGAAAACGAAATGAGTGATGCTAATCGGCTACAGATAAAAGAGTTGATACAATCCTTATGGGATTCTATGATTTCGGATATTGCGATAGGAAGGAGCATTTCTGAAACTAATTTGAATATCATCGCTGATACCTTGGGTGGTAGAACTCCTGGTTATGCAAAGAAATCCGGTTTGTTGGATGACATTTTATTCTACGATGAATACGAGCAAAAGCTATCCAATGTTCTCGAACTTTCTGAAGCTGAGAATATCAATTATATTACGTTGGATGATTATGCAAAATATGCTAATAAGAAAACCTTAAAATCCGGAACTGATAAAATTGCAGTAATTTTTGCCCAAGGCGAAATATTATATGGCGAAGGTGGTCAGGATTTCATTGGACAAGGAATTATTAATAAAGCCCTCATAAAAGCAAGAGAGGATAAGAATGTAAAGGCTGTGGTACTTAGAGTGAATTCTCCTGGTGGTAGCGCCCTTACTTCTGATATTATCTGGCGCGAAGTAGAATTGACAAAGGCTGTAAAGCCAGTGGTGGTTTCCATGGGCAACGTTGCAGCTTCCGGCGGGTATTATATAGCGGCTGGTGCAAACAAGATTTTTGCGGAGCCAACAACAATTACAGGTTCTATTGGAGTCTTTGGAACGGTTCCGAATATAAGTAAACTTGCAAAAGACATTGGTATTAATGCAGAGCAGGTGGGGACGAATGCTAATTCTGTAGACTATTCCTTGTTCGAGCCCATGAGCGATGCATTTCGTAATCAGGTACAGGAAAGTATTGAGGATACGTACCAAATATTTTTGGAGCGCGTTTCCCAAGGACGTGGTATTTCCGTTGCACGAGCAGATAGTTTAGCACAGGGAAGGGTATGGAGCGGTGTAGATGCGAAGAGAATTGGTCTGATTGATGAATTGGGTACTTTGGAGGATGCTATTTCCGCCGCCGCAGAATTAGCTGAGTTGGAAAATTATGGTATTCGTAAATTCCCAAAATATAAATCTGGCTTCGAACGATTTATGGATGACTTGGGAGGAGCAAGTTTGAAACTGAAGGATAATATAATAGCAGAGGAAATAGGCGAGGAGGCATATATGATTCTCAAAGATCTTAAAACGAGTATGGAACAAAAAGGTGTGCAGGCTAGAATGCCTTTTATTTTGAATATAAAATAAGGGATGACACAAAAGGATATTCTGTTAGCCCGGAGCATATACTTATACCTTGGCGCACTTTTTATTACTTCCTTAGTGGTTTCTAATCTTATTTTTCAAAAGTTTTTTTATTGGAATCCGTTTGGGGATGTAACCATTTTTGGAGCTTCCCTTTTTGAGATTTCCGTTGGTATATTACCCTACCCTGTCACGTTCTTGATTACCGATTTAATCTCTGAGATTTTTGGACAGAAAAAAGCGAACCAAATTGTGGTAGCAGGTATTTTTGCTTCCTTTTTCTCTTTACTCATCGTATACACTGCCAATGTGGTTCCTGCAACAACATGGTCGCCAGTTCAGGACGGCTTGTTTACTTCGGTATTCGGGAATACAATCGTTGCGGTATTTGCCTCCATGATGGCTTATTTATTAGCACAGTTTGTAGATATACAAATCTATCATTTCTGGAAGCGCTTGACTAAAGGGAAGTACTTGTGGTTGCGAAACAACTTTTCTACCTTTTCTTCGCAATTGATAGATACGTTTACCGTTGTTACTTTATTGTGCTGGTTTGGTGAAATTCCGTGGGACAAGTTTACGGGCTTAGTCATCAGTGGGTTCATTTTTAAGATTATTATAGCTTTTCTTGACACCCCTTTACTCTATTTGTTCGTATATATGATGCGGAAGCGCTTTTCATTGGCGGTGGGTGAGGAGATAGACTTGGATGCACAAGCCTTGGTCAACTAGATTGGTTGACAAAAAAGAAGAAAAGAATGAAAAAGAAAGTTTTAAGAATAGTTGGAGTTGTAGTACTATTGATTGTAGGAGTTTTGGTGGCTGCACCCTTTTTTTTGGAGGCCAAAATAGGAGAAATCATTAAGAACAATGTAAATAAGAATGTTAATGCTACCTTGGATTTTTCCGATGCGGATTTAAGTCTCTTTAGCAGTTTTCCAAATGCTGCCGTGCGGTTGGAAAATGTGAACGTATTAAACAAAGCGCCGTTTAAGGGTGATACCTTGTTTGCGGCAAAAGAAGTTTCTTTGATTCTAGGCATTATGCAGCTTTTTAAAGGTGCGAATGAACCTATTGCTATTAAAAGTTTAAGCCTGGACAACGCCTTAGTCAATGTTATGATAGATGCCGATGAGAATGCCAATTATAATATTGCATTAGAAACAGGTACGAAAGAAGCCGCTAAAACCGATACTGCGAACGGGTTTACTTTTAATATGGAATCCTATGAAATTAAGAATTCTAGGATTTTTTATACGGATGTTGCTACAGGAATTAGTTTGACTTTAACTGAGTTCAACCATAACGGAAATGGTGACCTTTCTTTAGAAACCTCAGAACTTAATACACATACCGATGCTCTGATGTCCTTTGAGATGGATAGCACGAACTATCTTAATAAAAATAAGGTGCGTTTGGATGCTTTGATTGGTGTTGACCTATTAGAGAACAAATATTCTTTTTTAAAGAATGAAGCCCTGGTAAATCAGTTGCCCTTGGTCTTTGATGGTTTTGTTAAATTAAATGATGACAGCCAAGAAGTGAACATTAACTTTAAAACACCATCCTCTGATTTTAAAAACTTTTTAGGCGTTATTCCAGAAGAATATTCCAAGAATATTGAAAACGTAAAGACTAGGGGAAATTTCATGATAGCAGGTAATTTTCAAGGGATAGTAGATGATATTCATATCCCAAAATTCAATATTGCCATCAAATCGGATAACGCCTCCTTTAAATATCCAGAACTACCTAAATCGGTGACCAATATCAATTTAGATATAGCAATCAATAATACTACAGGTATTACGGAGGATACTTCTATAGATATTAAAAAGGCCTCTTTTATGATAGAAGAGGACCGTTTTAATATGACTTCAAGGATTACTGAACTTATGGGGAATACCAAGGTAAGTGCACATTTAGATGGCAAGATGAATCTTGCTAATTTGGAAAAAGCTTACCCCGTTCCTGCTGACCTTCGTCTTAAAGGACTATTAAATGCAGATATTACTACGGCTTTTGATATGGCTACCATAGAAAGAAAGCAGTACGAAAATACGAGAACCGAAGGTGAAATGGTGCTGAAGGATTTTGAATACAGTTCAGAAGAAATACCCAATCCTGTTATGCTAAAATCTACGGCCCTAACTTTTAATCCAAAGACCGTAAGTTTATCCGAGATGAACGGCGCTACCGGAAACACTGACTTTAATGTTACCGGGACTATTAATAATTTGTTAGGTTATCTTTTTAATGATGAAAAGGTAGAAGGGGTTTTTAATCTTAAATCCAACACTTTTGATCTTAACGATTTTATGGTGGCCGATTCAGGCGAAACGGTTACTGCGGAAAGCATGCCAACCATTCCTGTAGAAAAGATTAAAATACCGTCCTTCCTTGATGCTACTTTTAGTGCTTCTGCGAACAATGTTATCTATGATAATATTACGCTAAAAGATGTACAAGGAAACCTTAGGATTAGAGATGAGAAGGCTATCCTGAGTAATATGACATCTTCTTTGTTTGATGGCAAGGTGGCCTTTAATGGTGAGGTGTCTACCAAAAATTCCGTTGCTACCTTTATCATGAAACTACGAATGGACCAATTACAGATTGGTAAAACTTTTAAAGCCTTGGAGCTTTTTAAGGTTTTAGCACCCGTTGCACAGGTGCTTCAAGGTAAGTTTAATTCGGATATTGAATTATCTGGCAACTTAACAGATGATTTTACACCGGATTTATTGTCCCTGAGCGGAGATGTTTTGGCTAATATCATGACAAGGGAAATTAACATGAAAAATGCTCCAGTACTTTCCGCATTGGACAGTAAGCTCAATTTTATCAATCTAAATGACTTGGATGTGAAAGAGCTGAAAACTAATTTGTCTTTTAAGGATGGTTTGGTTTCCGTAAAGCCATTTACCGTTAAATTCAAGGATCTAGCTATTGTCGTAGATGGGAACCACACTTTTGATCAAAAAATGAACTATGAAGCATCGCTTCAAGTTCCAACAAAATATCTAGGAAAGGAGATAAATGCGTTAATAGCTAAAATTGACGATGCCTCTTTAGAAGGTTTAACTATCCCTGTAACAGCTAATATTTCTGGGATGTATAACAGTCCCGAGGTTAGTACTGACTTTGTTTCTGGGGTAAAAAACCTTACAAGCCAATTGATAGAAATACAGAAACAAAAACTCATTAATGAAGGAACGGACAAGGCAAAAGATTTAATCGGCGGCATTTTATCTGGCGGTAATCAGGCTAAAGAAGATTCGATAAAAAACAAAGACCCGCTTAAAGTTGGCGTTAAGGACGTATTGGGTGATATTCTTGGAGGTGACAAAAAATCTGATTCTACTAAAACAGACACAATTTCCAATGGAAAAGAAGACGCCGTAAAAGACGCGGCCAAAGATATATTAGGAGGTCTATTTGGGAAGAAGAAAAAAACTGAGGTGAAAAAAGACTCTGTTAATTAATGGTTAGCCCTACATAGTAGCCTTCGTTACTTCGTATGTTAAATACGGTATTGTCTTCAAAGATGAGGTACTGCCCTTTAATTCCTTTTAGTCTGCCTTTGTAATTTGGTGTCTTATCCAGATTAAGACTCTTTACTTTTTCCGGGTATCGTAAAACAGGGAAATCCAAATGTGTCTCCGTATTATTCGCTATGAAGTATTCAGTAGCTTCTTTAGGGATGTACTGTTTTAATTTGTTACGCCATTCTAGAAGGTTTTCATCGTCTACATTGTTTGTAAGCATTTTACGCCAATTTGTTTTGTCGCCTACATGCTCTTTGAGAGCTACTTCCGTAATGCCGGCAAGATATCTATTCGGCACTTCCACTATTTCAATGGCTTCATGCGCACCTTGGTCTATCCATCGCGTTGGCACTTGGGTTTTGCGAGTAACGCCAACTTTTACATTGCTGGAGTTCGCTAGGTATACAATATGTGGTTGTAGCTGTACTTTCTTCTCATAATCAAGGTCTCTGTCTTCTTGGTCTAAATGTGCGGTACTTAATTCTGGACGCATAATCCAGTCTCCAGCCGATGGGGTTTCAAAAAAACAAGACTTACAGAAGCCTTGCCTAAAAATTGGGCGGTCGTTTTTACAATTTAAACATTGGTGTTTTATAAAATCTATAGTTAGCTCTTTGTTTAGTATTTGGTTCAGATTTAAAAAATCAGATTCGAATATTAAATAATACTGTATGGGAGTTCCTATTTCGGTCTGCATTTTTTTTAAAACACCTTCGTATTGCATATCTGAAATCTTATTGTGGGTTCAATTTGAAAATGATGTGGATATATTCTATTTTAGGCGTATAAAGATACCTAAAAATGCCCATTCCGCTATTCAATTCCATAGCTTCTTGGTTGCTTAAAAAACGCTATCATCAAATAGAGCTTTTTTTAAAATACCCTGAAGAAGTCCAAGAAGAGGTGCTTTTGCAGCTTTTAGAAATAGCGGAGGATACTGAAATTGGGCGAAATTATGATTTTGAAACTATAAAAAATTACGAAACCTTTAGAGAGCGGGTTCCCATAATATCTTATGAGGAAATGGAACCTGTTATCGAGAGAACTCGTAAGGGTGAGCAAAATCTGTTTTGGCCTACCGCTGTAAAGCTTTTTGCTAAAAGCAGTGGGACAACCAATGCTAAGAGTAAATTTATTCCTGTGAGCACCGAGGCGTTGGAAGATTGTCATTTTAAATCGGGTAAAGATTTGTTATGCCTTTATCTGAACAATAATGAAAACTCACAGCTGTTTACGGGGAAAAGTTTAAGGCTAGGAGGCAGCAAGGAACTCTACGAAGACAATGGTTCTTTTTTTGGAGATCTTTCTGCTATTCTTATAGACAATATGCCACTATGGGCAGAGTTTAGCAGTACCCCTAGTAATAGGGTTTCTTTGATGAGTGAGTGGGAAACTAAACTGCAGGCTATTATTAAAGAAAGCGTCCAGGAAAACGTTACAAGCTTGGCAGGAGTGCCCTCTTGGATGTTGGTTCTTTTAAATAATATGCTCGAGGAGACAGGTAAGGAACACCTATTTCAAGTATGGGAAAATTTAGAGGTTTATTTTCATGGCGGCGTAAGTTTTAGTCCATATAAGGAACAGTATAAAGCATTATTGCCTAGAAAGAGTTTCAGGTATTATGAAATTTATAATGCTTCCGAAGGTTTTTTTGCTATTCAAGATAGAAATAATGCCGATGATCTTTTGTTAATGTTGGACTATGGTATTTTCTATGAGTTTATTCCTATGGATCGTTATGATGATCCAGAATCAATAGCCATACCGCTTTGGGACGTAGAAATAGGAAAGAACTATGCCATCATTATAACAACGAATTCAGGACTTTGGCGTTACAAAATTGGAGATACGGTACGGTTTACGTCTAAAAGTCCGTATCGTATAAGGGTAACCGGCCGTACCAAACATCATATTAATGTGTTTGGAGAGGAATTAATTATTGAAAATGCGGAAGAAGCCTTAAAAACGGTCTGCATTAAGGCTGGTGCGGAAATAAAGGATTACACAGCCGGACCAATTTTTATGACCGGAAAGGAAAAAGGAGCGCATGAATGGGTCATTGAATTTAGAACCCCGCCAAAAGACTTGGATTATTTTACGGAGTTCTTGGACAATGCGTTAAAGTCTTTAAATTCTGATTATGAGGCCAAAAGGTATAACAATACTACACTCAAAATGCCAAAGGTGCATATAGCTAGGGAAAATCTTTTTTATGATTGGCTGAGGGCTAATGATAAGTTGGGAGGGCAGCATAAAATACCGAGGCTTTCAAATAAAAGAGATTATATAGAAGAGTTGCTGCGGATGAACGGGTAAGAGAGTCCAATAGTAAAGACACTTCAGTTTTATGCCAAACTAAGGAACTTTTGTGGGCTAAGTCTTTTTTCTGTTGTGAAATAATACTTCAACCTATATAATATTTCCAATGCTTTTTTCTGATGAGTATAGTAATAGGTAAATGTATTATCTTTTGTAAATGCATAATAACGATGCATGTTGTATTGAATATTTTTGGAAGTATAAAATAGTAGCAATTTCCAATTGGCAATTCTTGCCTATTAAGTTTTATACCGATGTTTTTGTTCTAGTGAACAAATAAATAATGATTTTTATCGTTTATGAATGAATTTAGACGGGTAGTACTTAACCGAATTCTAAACATAACAATCATTATGGCAGAAAAATTAGTAATTGTTTCCGATATGTGGGGTGCACGAAAGGGTCTTTGGATTACTTCGTATCTAGGGTACTTACAGCAGTATTTTGACATCACTTTTTATGATAGTCAACAACTAGCTAATTTGGACTTGACAGTAAATACAGAGGAGAACATACATAATGCTTTTGTAACGGGCGGAATAGATACTGCCGTAGCTCATTTATTAAAAAAGGAGCAAAAGCCTTGTCATTATCTTGCTTTTAGTACAGGAGGTACTATCGTATGGAATGCAGCTAAAATGGGACTTCCAGTGAAATCATTGTATAATGTGTCAGCGACCAGAATACGATTACAAAAGGATAAGCCAGCTGTGCCTGTAAGACTGCTTTATGGTTCTAATGATTCTTTTAAACCTAATGATAATTGGGCTAATATGTTAGGCTTAGATTTAGAGGTGATGCCAAATTATGGCCACACGTTATATTCCGATGAAGAAATCATACGCAAAGTATGCTTGGATTTATTACAGCAAGTAACACAAATAGCGCCCCAAAATAAAAAGGCGGTTTAAATATAGTTTTAATACATGCCTACTCGAAGTGGGTTTTTAAAATTTTTCATAAAAGAAAAGAGTTCAGTATATACTGAACTCTTTTCTTTTGTAGGAGTATAAGGTTTTGTTTAATACGCTATAGTAATAGTGTCTTGAGGAAGCCTATTTTTATTAAGAAACCGCCTTCAATTTTTTAACTGTGTCATAGGACAGCTTTTGTTCCGCATACGGTTTAGTAACCTTAAATGTTGTTTCCTCCGTGCTTGGCATTTCGAACATGGCATCTGTGAAGATAGCTTCACAAAGGGACCTTAGTCCTCTTGCACCAAGTTTATACTCTATTGCTTTGCCAACAATATATTCTAAAGCTTGTTCTGTTATTGTGAACGTAATATTGTCCATAGCAAAAAGCTTTTCATATTGTTTTATGATAGCGTTTTTTGGTTCTGTGAGAATAGCTCTCAGTGTTTTCTCGTCCAAAGGATTCATGTGAGTTAACACGGGTAATCGACCAATGATTTCTGGAATAAGGCCAAACTCTTTCAAATCTTTTGGTATGATGTATTGCAACATATTTTCATTGTCCAATTGGTCATCTACCTTAGATGCATTATACCCAACAGCTTGCATGTTAAGCCTTTTTGCAATGGCACGTTCTATTCCATCAAATGCGCCACCGGCAATAAATAGAATATTCTCTGTATTTACTTCTATAAATTTTTGATCTGGATGTTTTCGTCCTCCTTTTGGTGGTACGTTCACGACGGTGCCTTCTAGAAGTTTAAGTAAACCTTGCTGCACGCCCTCTCCCGAAACATCTCTTGTTATGGAAGGATTGTCACTTTTACGCGCAATCTTGTCTATCTCATCTATAAACACTATGCCTCGTTCCGCTTTTTCAAGGTTGTAATCGGCTGCTTGGAGTAATCTCGTTAAAATACTTTCAACATCCTCACCTACATAGCCAGCTTCTGTAAGTACCGTAGCATCGACTATAGCTAAAGGCACATTGAGCATTTTTGCAATGGTTTTTGCCATTAGTGTTTTACCAGTACCTGTCTGGCCTACCATGATAATATTACTTTTTTGAATTTCAATATCGTCTTCTTTAGAAGACGGTTGTAGTAGTCTTTTGTAGTGATTGTACACAGCAACGGACATTACTTTTTTGGTGCGTTCTTGACCGATGATAAAGGTATCCAAGAAAGATTTGATTTCTTGTGGTTTTTTGAGGACCAATTCTGAAGAAAGGTCATTTGTCTTTGTTTGTCTTGATTCTTCTGCTACAATACCATGAGCTTGCTCTATACATCTATCGCAGATGTGCGCATCTAAGCCAGCAATCAATAGATTGGTTTCTGGTTTTTTCCGCCCACAAAACGAACACTCTAAATTTTCTTTTGCCATATTATTCCTACTCAGACCTAAACCATAACGGGCGTATTCCGTTTTTGGTTTAAAATAACTACATAAATTTATGAGTTGGTCGTAATTATTTCTTTTCTCTTACCAAAATCTCGTCAATCATACCATATTCCAATGCTGCATCAGCCTTCATCCAGTAATCCCTGTCGCTATCATCATGTACTTTTTTAACGCTTTGACCTGAATGGTTTGCAATGATTTCGTAAAGTTCGTCTTTTAACTTTAGGATTTCCCTTGCTGTAATTTCAATATCGCTCGCTTGGCCTTGGGCGCCGCCCATAGGTTGGTGAATCATAACGCGCGAATGTTGTAGGCCGCTACGTTTCCCTTTTTCGCCAGCGCACAGCAGTACAGCTCCCATAGATGCTGCCATACCTGTGCAAATAGTAGCTACGTCAGGATTAATGAATTGCATAGTATCGTAGATGCCTAGGCCAGCATAAACGCTTCCTCCTGGAGAGTTAATGTATATCTGGATATCCTTAGATGCATCAACACTGGCTAAAAACAATAGTTGGGCCTGTACGATGTTCGCCACTTGGTCGTTGATGCCGGTACCAAGAAAAATTATTCGATCCATCATTAGCCTAGAATATACGTCCATGGCAATAACGTTCATTTGTCTTTCCTCAATAATATTAGGCGTCATATTAACTGGGTACATACTGCTCATGATGCGATCGTAGTATGTGCTGCTAATGCCTTGGTGTTTTATAGCGTAATCTTTGAACTCTTTTCCGTAATCCATTTCTTTAATTCGATTTTTTCTGACTAATTACCACTGCTGGCTTTCTTTCTCTATTTTGCCATCTTATTTTGTAGGTACTATATTTCCTTAGTAATGTTCGAGGCAAAAAAAGGTGCCGAAAAAATAATTTTCGGCACCGTAAAGATACTTAATTTATTATTCGAATACTATCCGTAGACTTCTTTGACGAAGTTTTCATAGGTAACTTGCTTAGTCTTTAGATTGGCCTTCTCTTTGTAAAGGGATAGTAGTTTTTTGCTCATTAACTGTTCCGAAAGTCTTTTCACCTCGTCTTCGTTTCCTAATACTCTAGCTGCGATATTGTCAAGTTCTTCTTCTTGAGGGTCTAACTGACCATACTGAGCCATTTGTGATTTAATAAATCCTTTGGCGAATTCCTTTAATTCGTCAAACTGTACCTGAAGGTTGTTTTCATTAATGACTTTTCCTTCAATAAGCTGATAACGTAGTCCTTTTTCAGATTTTTTGTATTCTTCGTTGGCCTCCTCTTCGGAAAGTACTTTCTCGCCCGTAACTTGTATCCATTTGGTTAAAAACCCAGCAGGTAGATTAAACTTTGTATTGTCTATAAAATACTCAGTTACATCGTTCAATAATTTTTGATCAGCTTGCTGCTCAAATTGCTTTTCAGAATCCTCTGAAATTCGTGCTCTAAGTTCTTTCTCTGTTTTTATACTGTCTTTTCCAAACAGTTTATCAAAAAGCTCCTGGTCCAAAGGTGCAGGCTCACGCTCGTTAATTTCGCTAATTGTAAAAGTTACCTCTATGTTTAGCTTTTCTGCTTTGTCAGCGGCAATGCCCAATGTGCTGGCAAGTAAGTTGTCTTCTTTTAAAAGTCCTTTGGTTTTTAGCGTGACAACATCTCCTACTTTTTTACCTACTAGGCTTTCAATAGCTTTCTTGCTCTTAAGTTTGTCTAATTCAAGTAAAGTTTGGTTATCTATTTCCTCCGCGTCATTAGTGAAAGTACCGGTAACTTCGTCTTTTTTGCTAGCCACATCCTTGCTAACCAATTTTCCATATTGTTTTTGAATACGTTCTACTTGTTCCGTAATCATTTTCTTGTCGGCAACGATTTTGTAATGCGTAATCGCTTTTTTAGTCTTCAGAGGAACCTCAAAATTAGGGGCTAAGCCTAGTTCAAATTCAAAGTCGAGTTCTTCTTTATCCCAGTCAAAATTATCTTGCTGTTTAGGTAATGGGTTTCCAAGAACATCCAATTTTTCCTCGGTAAGGTATTTGTTGAGGTTGTCTTGTAGTAGTTTGTTTACTTCGTCTACCAATACCGCCTTTCCATATTGCTTTTTAATAAGGCCCATAGGAACCTGACCTTTTCTAAAGCCAGGAATATTGGCTTGTTTTTTATAGTCTTTAAGGATAGTATCCACTTTGTCTTGGTAATCCTCCTTAGTGATAGCTACTTTAACAACAGCGTTTAAATCGTCTATCTGTTCTTTTGTAATATTCATTCCTTAGTATCTTTTGCGTATATAAAATGGGATGCAAAATTACTTTATTTTAGAATGTCTGCCAAGTTTTTAAACCGTTGAATTTCAAATCTTAACTCTGTTTTTACTTGTCTTCTTTTAGAAGTGAAAATAAAATAGACTGTAAAAAGGAAAGTAAAAGGCTAAAAAGCAAGGCCCACCAAATATTGGTTACACTGAAGCCAGCTACAAGTTGGTCGGCAAGAAGGATGATTGCCGCATTGATAATTAATAGAAAAAGTCCTAATGTGACAATGGTGACAGGTAATGTAAGTATGACAAGAATAGGTTTTACTAAAAAATTAAGAAGACTCAGTACAACGGCAACTATGATGGCGGTTATGTAAGAGTCCACTGATACGTTAGGCAGAATGTTAGCCAAAAGTATAACAGCAAGTGCGCTTAATAAGGTTCTAAGGATAAGTTTCATAAGACAGTATGGTTATTTTTAGTATAGTTGAAATTGATTATTTTAAATATAATCAATTATTTGGATTCAAAAGTAGCTATTCGATTCCTTATATAATGAATTGCTTCTTTTCTTTGTAAGCTACTGCAAAAAACTAAGGGATTTTTCCAAAAACTCGCTAGGGTTTTCGGCATGAAGCCAATGACCTGCTTTTGAAACGGTATCTAAAGTAGCGTTCGGGAAATGTTTCTTAATGTCAGTGATATCATGCGCTACTACATATTCTGATTTGCTACCTTTTAAAAATAGGGCAGGACCTGCATAACGGTCTTCGCTATTTATGTTTTCCCCTACTTCTTTCATTTTCTGACTCAATACCTTAAGATTAAACCGAAAGGCAAGCTTTTTGTCTTTGGTCCAATACAGGTTTTTTAGCAAAAATTGGCGAACACCATCATCGCTCAGATGTTTTTGTAATTCCTTGTCTGCCTCGCTTCTAGAACCAATGGTGTCGAGATTCACGGCTTGTAAGGCGCTTATAATCCCATGATGGTGTGGTGGATAGAATTTCGGTGCAATATCTGCAATTATTAATTTTTGGGTCATTTCTGGAAAATTACACGCAAACTGCATAGCGGTTTTTCCTCCCATGGAGTGTCCAATGAGTGCCGTTTCTTTAATCTTGTGAAAGTTTAAATAGGCCTTTAGGTCATTCGCTAAAATATCGTAAGTGAAATCGGTGCTATGAAAACTTTTGCCATGGTTTCTCTGGTCTATTAAGTGTACGTTAAATCCCTTTTCGGCATAAGAGGCTCCAAGGGTTTTCCAGTTGTCAGACATGCCTAAAAAGCCATGCAATATACATAATGGTATTCCCTCGCCAAGTATTTTGGAATGTAGGATAGGATTCATTTTAGTTTGTTTAAATACATGTTTACTACATTTTCGAGTCCCAAGTAGAGCGATTCGCATATAAGTGAATGACCAATAGAAACCTCCAGAAGTTCTGGAATATTGGTTTTAAAATAGTGTATGTTTTCCAAGCTCAAATCATGTCCAGCATTAACTCCTAAATTAAGTTCGTTAGCTTTTAGCGCCGCTTTTATAAATGGGGCTATGGCTTTTTCTTTATCTATTGCGTATCCTTCGGCATAACTTTCCGTGTAGAGTTCTATTCTGTCTGTTCCGGTTGCTTTTGCGCCTTCTATCATTGAAATAACAGGGTCTACGAAAATAGAAGTACGTATGCCTGCAGCCTTAAAATTGGAGATGATCTTGGTTAAAAAAACTGCATGCTTTATTGTGTCCCATCCTGCATTAGAGGTAATGGCATCCACGGCATCAGGCACAAGGGTTACTTGGGTGGGCTTTGCTTCTAAAACCAATGCTATAAACTTAGGGTTTGGATTCCCTTCTATATTGAATTCTGTAGTTACTATTTTTGCTAGATCTCTTGTGTCTTGGTATCTAATATGTCGCTCGTCTGGTCTAGGATGTACTGTAATTCCGTCCGCACCAAAACGCTCAATATCTTCAGCGACTTGCAGTACATTGGGGGTGTTTCCCCCACGGGAATTTCGTAAAGTAGCTATTTTGTTAACGTTGACGCTTAGCTTTGTCATAATGTCGGGTTTATCGTAAGTGGCGTCAAAAATACAAATTAGGCATGCCTTTTGATATTATTAATTACTAATTTGCGTTATAATTTAGCTTATGCAGATACAAAAACACATCATAACTAATATTCCGGTATTTAATATCGATGATTCTTTTGAGATGGTTTTGGAGTTTTTTAAGGAAAACACCTATTCCCATGTTGCTATTGCAGATCAGGGAACGTTTTTAGGGGTTTTTTCCGAGAATGACCTTGAAACTATAGATCCAAAAGCTAAAATTGATATGTACCGATATGACTTGGAAACTTTCTTTGCTAGAAAGGAAACCAATTGGTTGGATGTTCTGGAGGCATTTGCAAGGAATGAAGCCAATCTGCTACCCGTGTTAGGAAATGAAGAAGAGGTTATAGGGTATTATGACCTCACGGATATAGTGGCGGTGTTTATAGATACTCCCTTTTTTACAGACCCTGGAAACATCTTGGTCGTGGCTACTGGAATTAAAGATTATTCTTTTAGTGAAATTGCACAAATAGTGGAAAGTAATAACGCAAAGTTAATTGGTGCGTTTATTACCGAAGTTCAAAATGATATAGTACAGATAACCATTAAATTAAGCACGGTTAATTTTAATGAAGTTGTACAAACGTTTAGACGTTATAATTACCATATTCTTTTTGGGAATAGCGATGATCAGTTTTTGGAAGGCCTAAAACAAAGATCGGATTATTTGGATACATACCTAAATGTCTAAGATGAAGGTTGCTATCTACGGTCAAACATATCAAGATAATGCAATTGCTTTTTTGATAGAGCTCTTAGATGAACTTGAAAAAGAATCTGCTAAGGTTTTTATTGAAGAAGATTTTTATAATCTATATAGGGTTTCCAAGGGCCCTAAGGAATTCCCTACGTTTACGTCCAACGCTGGATTGGATAGTACTTTTGATATGTTTGTTAGTTTTGGAGGTGATGGTACTATCTTAAGAGCAACTACGTTTGTAAAAGATCTTGGGATTCCCATAGTAGGTGTCAATACAGGTCGTTTAGGCTTTTTGTCTACCTTTAAAAAAGAGGATGTTAGAAAAGTAGTTCGGGAATTTGTACAGGGCGCCTACACTATTGTTGAGCGTAGTTTAGTTCAATTGAATACGGCCGCTTTGGATGCAGAATTTGGTAACCTTAATTTTGCCTTGAATGAAATAACCGTAAGCCGAAAGGATACGACTTCTATGATTACGGTTGAAACTCACTTAAATAATGAATATTTGACGTCCTACTGGGCAGACGGACTTATTATTTCTACACCAACAGGCTCTACAGGATATTCTCTGAGTTGTGGTGGCCCTGTAATTGCACCTTCGGTGAAGTCCTTAGTTTTAACACCAATAGCTCCACATAACTTAAATGCAAGACCTTTGGTTATTTCAGATGATACAATAATTAGGTTAAAAGTGTCCGGTAGAGAAGAAAACCACTTGGTTTCATTGGACTCTAGGATTGCCTCTTTGGAAAACGGACAAGAGATTACCATAAGTAAGGCTCCTTTTACCATAAAAATGATAGAGTATACTTCCGAAAGTTTTTTAAAGACCCTAAGAAATAAACTTCTTTGGGGCGAGGATAAACGTAACTGACAACCTCTTTTGAACAATAAATATGTCCAAACGCTGTTTATCTTGTGTGAACACAAGTAGGATAAAAAAAGCAGTTTTTGTTGTAACCTCCTGCTGAATAATAAATTATAAAAACACATGCGGCAGATACTGATCGTATTCTTTTTAACAGCATCTTTTACGCTTGGTGCTCAAACCTATGAAGTGGGTATTTTTGCAGGGGGTGCCAATACAATTGGGGATGTAGGTAGAACTAATTATATTTTACCTTCAGACATCGCTGTTGGGGGTATTTTTAAATGGAATAAGAGCAAACGTTATGCATGGCGGGGAAGTCTCATGTATGGTAAATTTACCGCTGACGACAACAAATCCAATTCCACAGCCAGACAACAAAGAGGTTATGTTGTTGATAATTCGGTTCTTGAAGGTTCCGTTGGTTTGGAAATTAATTTTGTTGAGTATAATTTGCATAAGTTAGGTCCTGCCTTTACGCCCTATTTATATACGGGAATAACCTACTTTAGGTATGATTACAACTATTTTAATGGAGGTGTTTTACAGAACATTTCGCAAAAGGATGGCTCTTTTGCCATACCAATGACAGTAGGTTTTAAGTATCGTATCAATCAGTTTCTTATTTTTGGGGCAGAAATTGGTGCTAGATATACCTTTACTGATAATTTGGATGCAAGTAATCCAGAGGGTTCTAATTTTGAAGAATTTCAGTTTGGTAATATTTTTAGTGACGATTGGTATGTTTTTTCTGGGGTTACCTTAACTTATACTTTTGGCAGAAAATTATGTACTGATTGTTTTGAGTAAAACAATACATGAGCAAAATAGAAGATATTGAAGTAAGCAGCCTTCCACGTCATTTAGCCATTATTATGGACGGTAATGGTAGGTGGGCTAAGGAACAGGGTAAACATAGGATATTTGGTCATGAGCATGGTGTAAAAACAGTTAAGACAACCGTAGAACAGTGCGCTAAGATTGGAATAGAATACTTAACACTGTATACATTTTCTACTGAGAACTGGAATAGGCCCAAACTTGAAATTCAAACCTTGATGCGCCTTTTGGTTTCTTCCCTTAGAAAAGAGCTTAAAACTTTTAACAAAAATAACATACGGTTAAACACTATTGGTAATATTTCCGCCTTGCCTTCAAAAGCGAACAAGGAGTTGATAGAGGTAATGGATAAAACCAAGGGTAATACAGGGATGACTCTTACGTTAGCCTTGAGTTATGGGTCTAGGGAAGAGCTTCAATCTGCAATAAAAGCGATAGCTGTCAAAGTTAAAAATAATATAATTTCGCCTGAACATATTGATGAAACCATTATTAATAACCATCTTTACACGCACAATTTGCCAGATGTAGACTTGCTTATCCGTACTAGTGGAGAACACCGGATCAGCAATTTTTTATTATGGCAGATCGCGTATGCCGAGTTATATTTTATCAATGTATTTTGGCCCGATTTTAGTGAGCATCATTTGGTAGAGGCCATAAAAAATTACCAGAATAGAGAACGAAGATTTGGAAAAACTAGCGAACAACTCATTTAAAGATATGACCAGGTTCATATCCTTGAACCACTTAATTACCACCCTACTACTTCTTACAACTGCAATAGCCACTTCACAGGACATATCTTATGAAGATGGTAAAAGTTATATTCTTGGTGGTATTGAGGTCACAGGACTTCAAAGTTACAACGAGCAAACTGTAAAGACCTATACGGGTTTAAGAGTAGGGCAACCTATAACATTGCCTGGAGAGCAGATAAGTGCTGTTATTACCAAGTTATGGGGTCTAGAGCTATTTAGCTCCATAGATTTTTACATTATCAATGTCGAAGACGATAAAGTATTCCTAGAACTAAATATTATTGAACGGGCAACGCTTACCTCGGTTAAATTTATTGGCGTGAAAGACCGCAAGGTAGAAGAGCTTGTTAAAGATACCGACTTAAAAAAAGGCAAGAAAATTACAGAAAGCCTTATTTCCAACACTCAGAATTACCTCGCTAATAAATATAAGAAGCAAGGATATTTGAACACCAAAGTCGCCATTACCACTAAAACGGATACATCGCAAGTAAATGCTCGTAGTATGTTGGTAAGCATCAACAAGGGTGATAAGGTAAAAATCAGCGAAATTATATTTGAAGGGAACGAGCAGCTTTCCGATAAAAAACTAAGAAAGGCTTTAAAAAGTACAAAACAGAAGCAACTAGGTCGTATATGGAAAAAATCTAAGTTTATTGAAGAGGATTACGAAGAGGATTTAGTTCTTTTGGTTGACAAATATGCAGAAAGCGGTTTTAGAGACGCCCGTGTGATTTCGGATAGCATAACGAATATTGATGCAAATAATATTCAGTTAAATATTAAAGTAGAAGAAGGTAACAAGTATTACTTTGGCGATATTGATTTTGTAGGGAATACTGTTTATACAGATAGGCAATTATCCCAAGTTTTAGGAATAAAGAAGGGTGATACATATAACGGTGTGCTTCTTAGAGAGCGTATTGCGGACAATAGCAAACCCGATCCGGACGATTTAACCAGTGCATATCAAAACAATGGTTATTTGTTTTCCAGTATAAATCCAGTAGAGGTTTCGGCGGCAAATGATACCATCAACTTTGAGATACGAATCATAGAAGGAAAGGAGACTTTTTTAAATCACGTAACTGTTAACGGAAACGATAAGACAAACGACCATGTTATTTTTAGGGAACTACGAACAAGACCTGGCCAAAAATATAATAAATCCGACATTATAAGAAGTATTCGAGAATTGGGCCAATTAGGCTTTTTTGATGCGGAGCAGATTACACCAGATGTGTTAAATGCCGATCCTAATGCAGGTACGGTAGATTTAGATTGGAGCTTAGTGGAATCTGGCTCTAGTCAGATAGAATTACAAGGAGGTTACGGTGGTGGTGGTTTTATAGGAACCCTTGGGCTGTCCTTTAGTAACTTTTCTATTCAGAATTTGTTTAACGGCGAAACATATAAGCCTGTGCCTATGGGAGATGGCCAGACCTTTGCCTTACGTTTGCAGGCTAGTAGAACGTTTAGAGTATATAGTCTTAATTTCTCTGAACCTTGGTTGGGCGGTAAAAAGCCGGTTCAGTTTAGTATGAGCTTTTCTAGGACACAACAATTTTTAACTACTTTCGAGAATGGAAGAGTGGAGCCCGACAAAGACCGACAATTTTCTATTACCGGTGTTACAGTAGGTTTGGCTAAACGTGTTCAATGGCCCGACGATTTCTTTACCATTTCTCACTCCTTAGGCTATCAGCTGTATGATTTTCAAAATTATAATACTGGGTTGTTCAATTTTGGTAATGGTCAGGCTAACTCCTTAGCATATACCTTTGGGATATCTAGAAACGCTATTCAAGGTGGACGTATCTTCCCTAGAGGTGGTTCCAATTTCGAGATTACCACAAAATTTACCCCACCATATTCTCTTTTTAGTGATAAGGACTATAAGGCTTTAAAGGAAAGAAGTGAAGAGCTTGCTCCCATCGTTCAGGCGCAAGGTGGAGCAATAACACCAGAAAGCAAGGAACTGGAAGCTATAGATCAAGAACGGTTTAGATGGTTGGAGTATTACAAGGTAAAGTTCAAAGGCGATTGGTACACAACTCTTGTAGGTAAACTGGTATTGCGATCAAATGCTGAATTCGGATTTTTGGGTTCCTATAACAGCGATGTAGGAGATGTCCCTTTTGAACGTTTCTTTGTAGGTGGTGATGGTCTTGGTAATTTTACCTTGGATGGAAGAGATGTTGTACAATTAAGGGGTTATGAGAACCAATCAGTTACGGCTATAGATCCTATTACAGGTCAGCAAGAGGGAGCCTTGGTATACAATAAATTTTCTTTGGAGTTAAGATATCCACTTACCTTAAAACCCTCAGCTTCTATTTTTGGTTTAGCCTTTTTAGAGGGAGGAAACTCTTATAACAATTTTCAGGAGTTTACTCCGTTTAATTTAAAACGGTCTGCCGGTGTGGGGCTTCGCATTTTTATGCCAGCGTTTGGATTATTGGGTATAGACTTCGGTTATGGGTTCGATGAGGATCTTAGACCACAGTCTGTGGGCAGAGGTCCTAGCGGATGGCAAACGCACTTCATTATCGGTCAGCAGTTTTAACAATGAATTTTATAATTGTGTTATATGCTAATCTTCTCATTTTAAAAGTTTTAGTATTTTTGGCACGATATTTTCTATTGGTTTAAACGATATCAACAATGAAGTCAAAAACAAAAGTTCTTTTATTCCTTGGTCTAGTAATAGTGAGTGTTCATTCCTTTGCGCAAAGAAGCATTAGGATTGCTTATGTGGACATGGAGTACATTTTGGAAAATGTAGAGGAATACCGCGATGCTAATGAGCAATTAAGTACTAAGGTTCAAAGGTGGAAAGTTGAAATAGAACAAAAGCAAAGCGTTGTTGAGCAAATGAAAAAAGACTTAATGGCGGAGAAAGTTTTACTTACGCCGGAGCTTATTGCTGAGCGAGATGAAGATATTCAATTGCTCCAAAAAGAGATGATTGAGTATCAGCAAGATAGGTTTGGGCCGCAGGGGGATTTGGTTTTGCAAAAGCGTAGACTTATACAGCCAATACAGGATCAAGTTTTTAATGAAGTACAGAAACTTGGATTGAATAAAAAGTATGATTTTATTTTTGATAAATCTGCGGATGTTGTAATGTTGTATTCTCAAAAAAGACACGACATTAGCGATTTAGTACTAAGGGGTATTTCACGAACAAGAAAAATAAGTAAACCTGCAAAAAAAGCGAGTGGTAAAAGTAAATTAGACGATTTTGAAGGCGATGAAGATGCAGAAAAAATTGTATCCGATGCTTTACAGGAGCGTTTAGAAAAATCTAAGGGTGCAAGCGAGGCCAGAGCCAAAACTGCAGATGAAAAACGTGCAGAGCAATTGAAACTTAGAGAGGAAAGGAAAAAGGCATATGAAGAGCGAAGAAAAAAATTATTAGAAGAAAGAGAAGCCAAAAAGAAAGCGAAAGAAGAAGAAAATAAAGAAAATACCGGAAATTAAAAATATTACGGTAGTATATAATTAAATTTGAAACCATTAATTAACACTCAAAGAAGAATTAAATTTTAACTCATGAAACACGTAAAGAAAATAGTAGTAGCCCTAATGTTGTTCGTAGTAGCGACAAGTTTTGTTAATGCTCAAAGTAATGTTGCTCACATAGATATACCCCAATTATTGTCTGCTATGCCAGAAATGAAAACGGCGGAAGCGGAGCTTAAGAAATTGCAAGAAACTTATAATGCCGACATCCAAGCATCTATGACAGAACTTCGAAATAAGTTCGCACAGTATAAAAATGAAGCTCCATCTAAAACAAAAGAAGAAAATGATAAAAGGGCTATCGAACTCCAAGGTTTTGAGAAAAATATAGGTGAGGCCCAACAAGCTGCACAACAAGAGTTCCAGAAAAAACAAGGTGAGTTGTTCGCTCCTATTCAAGAAAAAGCTAAGGCTGCCATAGATAAGGTAGCAGCTGCTCAAGGATTTGATTATGTAATAGACGCACAAGCTGGTGGCGCATTACTAGTTGCAACCGGAACAGACCTGTTAGTCGATGTTAAAAAGGAATTGGGCTTCTAGTCCGAATTTTTCGAAAAATAAAAACCGCCATATAGGCGGTTTTTTTTATGAAATTAATTTTCTTTTAATGTTAGTCCATCTGAGTTTTCTGATAAAAACACCTTCTGCTTCCGTTACCAAATATGGTAACCTGTTTCTTTTTGCTTCAAAATAGCCTTTCATATTGTCAGTAAATGCGGCCCATTTTTTCTGTTTTACACCCATTTTAAAGGAAGCGATTACACTGATTTTAAAACCATAGCGCATTCGATACATGGCGTGTCCTTGTAGAAATTTTGCCTTGGTATTGTAGGCTTTACCAATGGGTCTTAGATGCTTTACTTTTAAGGTCTCGTCCGTATGAATTGTAAACATGTGGTATTGTGCCAGTAGTTCATCTACGGTGTCCCAACCCATGGCGCTTTTAAGACCGCCAATAGCCTTAAAACAGCTTTTGGTATAAGCTTTTAAAGCTCCACGCACATGGTTTTTATCCATAGTATGGTTTAATATCCATTGCTGTTGGTCATTTTGCTCATAGATAAATCCGCCGGAAATTCCTATTCGGGGGTCGCTCTTAAAAGCGGATGCAATACGTTCAAAGTAATTTTTTGGTAAGATTAAATCAGCATCTAGCTTTACGATAAAATCATAATCGTTATCTAATAAGGCCAATCCTTTGGAGAATGCATTAATTACTTTGCTTCCGGGCATGTGTTCTGAGGATGATGTAGTGTCCAATTTCTGGAACATTGAATCATTTAGGACGTATTCGTCTACAATAGCACCCGTTGTATCTGTAGAATTGTCATTTACTACCATCACTTTTTGTGGTCGCAAACTTTGACACGCCAATGAATCTAGGGTGCTTGATATAAAAGTAGCTTCATTGTGGGCGGGTATGATTACATAGTACTGCATGTTATGGCAACATTGGTATTGGGATTCGTTCGTTTTTTGTGAAACAATATAAAGGTAAGGTCAAGATAATATATATTAGATTATTTTCTGGTCGCGTAGACCATATAATATCGTGGTGTAAATAGACGTAAAATAGGTCTTATGCCTAGTTTTTTTACAGGGTGTGTCCATTTTATACGATCTTGTATTTCCCATCCTGCTTTATTCAAAAGCCAGTCGAATTGCCAATCCTCAAACTCATGATAATGGCGATCCCAAGGATCGACCTTACTACGATATGCTGGTGAAAACCATAATCGTAAAGGAATACTCGTTACAAGCTTATCTGCTTTAATTTCGGTAAGAATATTTAACGGAGCGAGTAAATGTTCAAAAATTTCAAACGCTGTTACTACATCGCATTCAGAATTAACTACAGACTTGAAATTAACGTCTAAGTCTTCGCCTCCTGTATTTTTTACGGTATAACCGTTATCTAACATGATTTCTGAAAGCGGGTTGGGTACCCCTAAATCCAAAATAGACTCTTCTTTTTGAATATGCTTTTCAAGAAACTCCATCGTATACTTGAAGCGTTTGTTCGGAAAAGTCTTTTCGTACATAGTAGGGGTTTCAGGTTTCAGGTTTTTAGTTTCAAGTTGGTTCATTAATTTTTAAGATAGCTAACTTAAATCAATTGAAACGTAAAACTTTTTAAACCTTGTATACTATAGCGTTGATGTTCATTCCAGCGCCTACACTGGCAAAGATAATAACATCTCCTTTTAAAAGTTTATGGTTTGGGAGATTTCCTTTGAGCAACATGTCTAAAAGTGTTGGAATAGTAGCGACGGAACTATTTCCTAATTTACCGATGCTCATGGGCATGATATCCTTGGGCATCTGCAGACCGTAACTTTTATAAAAGCGTTTAACAATCGCTTCATCCATTTTTTCATTAGCCTGATGGATGATTATTTTTTTAACCTCCTCTATAGGTATGCCGCTTTCATCTAAACAGCTCTTCATAGCTTTGGGTACATGGCTTACTGCAAATTCGTAAATTTTACGACCATGCATTTTAATGTACTTGGTTTCGCAAGAGCTAGATTCATAAGATTTTCCATAGAAAAGAAAATAGGCTTCTTCGTAAGTATAGCTAGCACTAGCATGGGTGATAATTTCCCCTTGGTTTTCATTTTTCGCAACTATTGTAGCACCTGCACCGTCGGAATAAATCATGGAGTCACGATCATAAGGGTCAATAATTCTCGAAAGTGTTTCCGCACCTATAACGAGACAATTTTTAGCCATACCGCTTTTAATAAAAGCATTGGCTTGGATAACCCCTTCTATCCACCCGGGGCAACCGAAAAGCATGTCGTATGCAACACATTTAGGGTTTTTAATACGTAGTAAGTGTTTTACTCTTGCTGCAAGACTGGGAAGCATATCACTCTGGGACTGTCCATGTGCTACATCACCAAAGTTATGTGCGAAAATGATGTAATCTAACTCCTCCTTATCTAATTTGGCATCTATTATTGCCTTTTCTGCTGCTAGAAACGCAATGTCAGATGTGTTTAGTTCTTTTGCAGCATAACGTCTTTCGGAAATCCCTGTAATTGCTTTAAATTTTTCAATAATTACTGGATTGTTATATTTAAAGGGACTACCGTCAGCATTTAAGAACTTATGCGTTTCAAAATCTTTGTTTGCAATAATTTTGGCTGGTACGTAGCTCCCTGTTCCCGTAATTCCGATTCCCATCTCTTTAATCTTGGTTAGTACTTTGCAATATAATTCAATAAGGCAACCTTGTTATGCATGCATAATAAAAATTACGATGTTCAATGTTTTAGTTTTGGATGGTATAGTATCAAAAAGGGCTCCCAAATTCTTTGGAAGCCCTTTTTCTATGGTATTTTAGGTAAGGCTAGGCCTCTGCGTAAGCTTCAATTGGAGCGCATGTGCAGATTAAATTACGATCGCCATATGCATCATCTACCCTTCTAACCGTAGGCCAAAACTTATTTTCACGAACATAGGAGAGTGGAAAACCAGCTTTTTCGCGGCTATATGGGAAAGTCCATTTATCGTTGGTGACCATATCCAGCGTATGAGGCGCATTTTTAAGAACGTTGTCTGGTTCTTCGCTAACTGCTTCATCGATTTCTTTGCGTATAGAAAGCATAGCATCGCAAAAACGATCTAATTCCGTTAGATTCTCGCTTTCCGTAGGTTCTATCATAACGGTCCCTGCTACTGGAAAAGATACCGTAGGAGCATGAAAGCCATAATCCATTAGGCGTTTAGCAATGTCCGTTACTTCGATTCCATTTTGTTTAAATGGCCTACAATCAATAATCATCTCGTGGGCTGCTCTTCCTTTTTCACCTGTATACAATACCTCATACTTTCCATGCAAGCGGTGCTTGATATAGTTAGCATTTAAAATGGCGATTTCTGTAGATCGCGTTAACCCGTATTCTCCCAACATTTTTATATATCCATAGGAAATTAAACAGGCTAATGCACTGCCCCATGGAGCAGCTGAAATAGCCGTGATTCCTTCAGAGCCACCTGTTTGAATTAATGGATTGGTCGGTAAAAACGGTACTAATTGTTTTGCAACACAAATAGGTCCAACTCCTGGACCGCCACCTCCATGCGGGATAGCAAATGTTTTATGTAAATTTAAGTGACACACATCCGCACCAATGTTTCCGGGGTGGGTTAAACCTACCTGAGCGTTCATATTGGCCCCGTCCATATAAACTTGCCCACCATTATCATGTATAAGCTTTGTAATATGCTTTATGGAAGATTCAAAAACTCCATGGGTAGACGGGTAGGTAACCATGAGGGCTGCTAGATTATCAGAATGTAGTTTTACTTTTTCCTCTAAATCAGCGACATCTATGTTCCCTTTCTCGTCGGTCTTGGTAACTACTACTTTCATGCCCGCCATTACCGCTGAAGCTGGATTGGTGCCGTGCGCTGAAGCCGGAATTATACAAATATTCCTATGCGTATCTCCACGAGACTCGTGGTAAGCTCGTATTACCATGAGTCCGGCATATTCACCTTGTGCTCCTGAATTGGGCTGTAAGGAAGTATCTGCGAATCCAGTTATGGTGGTTAGGTCTTTAGCTAGCTCCTTAAGCATTATTTGGTAGCCTTCCGCCTGTTCTACCGGAACAAAAGGATGAATATTACCCCAATTGCTCTGACTTAACGGTAGCATTTCGCTAGCTGCGTTCAATTTCATGGTACAGCTGCCCAAGGATATCATACTGTGGTTTAGGGCAAGGTCTTTCCGCTCCAGTTTTTTGATGTAGCGCATCAGTTCTGTTTCGGAGTGGAAGGAATTAAAAACCTTGTTTTCCATGAAGGGTGCCGTACGTTGTACAGATTCAAGTATAGCAGAAGTGGTGGCTAGTTTGGTTATTTTGATACCATCCTTTCCAAGTGCCTCTGCAAATACAGAAACAATAGCGTTAAGGTCTTTGATGCTAGTAGCTTCGTTTACAGCTATAGAAACGGTCTGCGCATCAACATAAAGAAAATTAATTTCGTTTTTCTCCGCAATCGGTTTCACCTTTGCAGCATCAGTCTTCACCGTTATGGTGTCAAAATAAGAGGAATTGGTCTGGTACAGTCCCAATTGTTCCAAGCTATTTGCAAGGGTAGTTGCGGTAGTATGTACTTTGCCTGCAATATATTTCAAACCTTCTGGGCCGTGATATACCGCGTACATCCCTGCCATAACTGCAAGTAGTACCTGAGCTGTACAAATATTTGAAGTCGCTTTATCTCGTTTTATGTGTTGTTCGCGTGTTTGTAGTGCCATGCGAAGTGCTGGCTTACCATCTGTATCTCTGGTTACACCAATGATGCGCCCTGGAATGTTTCTTTTGTATTCTTCTTTGGTTGCAAAAAATGCTGCATGTGGTCCCCCATACCCTAATGGAATTCCAAAACGTTGGGTGGTACCCACGACTACATCGACTCCAAATTCCCCCGGAGGTGCTAGTAAAACTAAGCTTAATATGTCTGCTGCGACAGCTACTTTTATATCATTTTCCTTGGCTTTTACTACAAAATGCTCATAATCGTTTACTTGGCCGTATTTACCTGGATATTGCAGCAAAGCGCCATAAAAATCGCTTCCAAATTTAAATTCTTCGTGGTTACCTATGACCAGTTCTATGCCCAAAGGAGAGGAACGGGTTTCTAATAAGGATAAAGTCTGTGGCAATACTTCTTCCGAAACGAAGAACTTTAATATTTGATTTTTCTTTTGAGTGCGAGATCTTACATCGTATAGCATGGTCATTGCTTCTGCTGCAGCCGTGCTTTCATCTAAAAGGGACGCATTGGCAAGTTCCATACCGGTAAGGTCCGTAATTACAGTCTGAAAATTTAAGAGTGCTTCCAATCTGCCTTGGGCAATTTCTGCTTGGTATGGTGTATATGCCGTGTACCAACCCGGGTTCTCTAATATGTTTCTCTTTATTACAGAGGGTAATAAACTCTCATGATATCCTAAGCCAATGTAGGATTTGAAAACTTTATTCTTTTTTGATAGTTCTTCAATATGGTTTAAAAACTCATGCTCGCTCATTGGGGCTTCCAACTCTAGTGGCTGTTTTAACCTAATTTCACCTGGAATAGTCTCAAAAATGAGTTGCTCCAAATTTTCTACGGCTATCGTTTTAAGCATATGCTGAAGGTCTTCTTCACGTATACCTATATGGCGGGATGCAAACACGTCAGTCTTCATATTTTTGTTTAAATTAATCATGTAAAATTAAGGAATAATTTTATGCTAAACACCCATTTTTTAGGGGCTTAGGTTGAAAGTTTTTAACCAAAAAGGGAGGTTATAAACAGTTTGGCTACTTTTGTTTAATGAAGATTTTGAAAGGTATTTTTGATTTTTATCTGGATGCCAGTGTGCACGTTGCTTTTAGTGTATTTGCCTTGGTGGGGATAACAGCCCTTACTTTAAACATTCCATTAGATTTTCATCTTGTGTGGTTTCTTTTTTTTGGGACTATTGTATGCTATAATTTTGTTAAATATGGCGTGGAGGCTAAAAAGTACCTTCTAGTAGCTAACCGCTATCATAAGAATATTCAGCTCTTTAGTTTTATTTCTGCAGCGGTTATGCTGTACCATGCCTACTTTTTAAAGTTTGAAGTTTGGTTTGCAGTGTTGGCTTTGGCATTGGTTTCGGTATTGTATGCCATACCTATTTTACCACGTGCAAAAAATCTAAGAAATTTAGGTGGATTTAAAATTTTTATCGTTGCTCTTGTTTGGATGGGAGCCACGGTTATGCTTCCTGTTTTATCTGCAAAATATGAGTTTTATTGGGATGTGCAACTGGTTGCTTTTCAGCGATTTATATTTGTACTTGTGTTGTTGATACCTTTTGAAATTAGAGATTTGAAGTATGATGATCTAGAATTGAAAACACTCCCACAGCGCTATGGTATAGCCAATACAAAAGTGTTTGGTTCTTTTTTGGTTGTAGTCTTTTTCTTTACCACGCTTTTTAGGGATGAAATAAGCGTTACAGAGATAGTGTCCAAAGGATTGCTTTTTCTTCTTCTAGGGAGTTTAATGTATATAACAAAGAGAAACCAATCTAATTATTTTTCCTCGTTTTGGGTGGAGGCCATACCTATAGGATGGTATCTTTTATTACTACTAATAGGCTTGTTTTAAACTTGGTTTTTAAGGTTTTCTTTCATTTTCAGCTTTTCTTGATTCGAAAGGCTTTGTAGTTTTGCTTTTTCACAAAGTGAGGTAAGCGCCTTATTTTTTTCGGTAGCCGTGGAACAGGTTTTGCACATAAAGAGATGGAAACGCAGTTTTAGTATTTCTAAAAAAGTAGCTTCCCTATACTGGGTTTTATTGCAAATTATAGCAGCTTTGTCACAAGAAATCATAGTTAAAACCAATTTTGGTTAAGGCAATCCATCAGCGCGGTTCTCGCCCTGTGTATCATGACCCAAAGATTAGACGGATTGATGTCGAGTTCATTACAAATATCTTCCGTGCTTATATTCTGAATAGTTTTCATGGTAAAAACTTGCGCCTGTTTTTTTGGTAATTTTGCAATACACGACTGTATGGCTAATCCTAGTTCCTCATTTTCCATGGCGTTATTTTCAAGCGTACTAAACGGGTCTGCAACCTGTTCTTCTAGCCAATCGCCCTCCGCATCGCTGGCGGAACTGTAGTTCATGCGAACCTCCGCTTTTCCCTTTTTGGAATTTGTTTTTCGGTAATGATCAATCACTTTGCGTTTAAGAATGGCAATTAGCCACGTGCGCTCCGCTGCTTCTCCTTTATAGTTTTTGGCCGACTTTAATCCAGCCAAAAAGGTTTCTGACACCAAATCTTTGGCGACTTCGGCATCACTCACCCTGCCCACTGCAAAGTTGAAAAGGTAGTCTGCATAATTATCTACCCATAGTTTGGGCTCAAGTTGATGAGGAATCATAAGGTTTTGTCGTTTTCAAAAATAACTGAATTCCTTGGAAATACCTTTATTTTTTCAAGGTTTTACCCTTAGCTGGAAACCAATCTATTTATTACATTTGATTAAAATTATAAGCATGAAGCAGTTTTATATCATTACACTATTACTGTTAGTTAATTTGGGATGTGGACAATCGAATACGATGCCAATTGCCGAATTTTCTTTAGATGATGCTAAAGATGCAGTGCTAGTGGATGTTAGAACGCCTGAGGAATTTGAGATGGGACATTTGAAAAATGCTTTGAATATAAATTGGTTTGATCCTGATTTTGATAACAAGTTTGCCGAAATCAACAAGGAAACAACTATCTACATGTATTGCAAAGTAGGAGGCAGGAGTGCTAAAGCACAAGAAAGACTACAATCCTTGGGTTATAAAATGGTAATTAACCTAGAAGGGGGTTATGATGCTTGGTTAATTTTTAAAGAGTAGTACGCTTGTGATTTTTATTCAACTTTATAATAATAGAACCTCGCTATTTGGTAGATGATATTGTTTTTTTTAACACGGAAGCAGTTGGATTAATCTCTTTTGCTTTCTCGCAATAGTCCTTAAACACCGTAGTAAATTTTCCAGTACTACAACCAATATCTAATCCATAATTAAATGTGTTTTATAACGACAAATCCTTGTTTAATATGGTGGTATGAAGTTGAGTTCTGTAGGCTTCATAGTTGCTAGGCCATAATTTTATAATACTCTTCAAGCAAAATAAATAGTCTATACATTATAATAATCCAGCTCTTTCCAAGAGTGCCTCTACTTTTGGTTCAGCTCCTCGAAATCTTTTATACAAGATCATCGGATTCTCTGTACCGCCTTGGGAGAGGACATGGTCTTTAAATTTTTGAGCTACCACTTTATTGAAAACCCCTTTTTCCTTAAAGTAGGCAAAGGCATCTGCATCAAGAACCTCTGCCCATTTGTAACTATAATATCCAGAGGAATACCCACCTTGAAAAATATGTGCAAAAGAAGTGCTCATGCACGTTTGGGTCGTATTAGGGTAAAGGTCAGTGCCTTCAAAAGCGTCATCTTCATGTGTTTTTACATTTTTGATGGTACTTGGATCTATCCCATGCCACGACATATCCAAAAGGCCAAAACTAAGTTGCCTTAACGTTTGCATGCCTTCTTGAAACGTAGCCGAGGCTTTTATTTTTTCTATAAGTTCCATCGGAATAGCTTCTCCTGTTTCGTAGTGTTTTGCAAACAGCTCTAAAGCTTCTTTTTCATAGCACCAGTTCTCCATAATCTGTGAAGGAAGTTCTACAAAGTCCCAATAGACAGATGTTCCAGAAAGACTTGGGTAGACTGTGTTGGCCAACATGCCATGTAAGCCATGGCCAAATTCATGGAACAAAGTAGTTACCTCATTAAATGTTAAAAGGGATGGTTTGGTTTCTGTAGAGGGCGTAAAATTACAAACGTTGGAAATATGCGGACGCACATTTTTACCATCTTTTTTCCATTGTGATTTAAAAGAAGTCATCCAGGCGCCTCCACGTTTTCCTGCTCTAGGATGAAAATCTGCATAAAAAATGGAAATAAAATTTTTTTCCAAATCATATACCCGATAGGTTTTTACTTCCTCATGGTATTTATCGATATCAGAAACGGCTACAAATTGTAATCCGAATAACTTTTCAGCGACTTCGAAAACACCATTGATAACATTCTCTAGTTTAAAATAAGGTTTTAGTTGCTCATCGTCTAGACTAAATAATTTCTGTTTTAGCTTTTCGGAATAGTAGCTTCCATCCCATTTTTGAAGCTGGTCAAAACCATCTAATTCTTTTGCAAAATCTTCCAATTGTTTGAATTCCCGCTGGGCTGCTGGTTTGGCTTTTTCGAGTAGTTCATTTAAAAAAGAATGGACTTTCTCTGGAGTTTCAGCCATACGCTCTTCCAATACAAAATGGGCATGGGTTTCATATCCTAGTAAGTTAGCTCGTTCGTGGCGTAATTTTGCAATTTTAAGCACGTTGTCTTGATTGTCGAACTCATCACCTTTAAATGATTTGCTACCGAAAGCCATAGATAGTTCTTTGCGCAATTCCCTACTCTTTGCATATTTCATAAAAGGAATATAGCTTGGGTAATCTAAGGTTAATAACCAACCTGTTTCTTTCCCTTTTGATTTCGCTAACTGTGCCGCAGCTTCTTTAGCACCCTCTGGTAAGCCTTCTAAATCACCTTCGTTAGTGATGTGTTTTTGATATTTGTTGGTTTCTGCTAGTATATTTTCGCCAAATTTTAGTTTCAGTTTTGATGCCTCTGCGTCGATTTCTCGCAAACGTTTCTTTTTGTCTTCTGATAAATTTGCTCCGTTTCTACTAAAGCTTTTGTAGCGTTTCTCTAGTAGGGTATTTTGTTCAACTGACAAATCAATTTCGTCTTTTTGAACATAAACGGATTTTATTTTTTTAAATAATTCCTCATTCAATGTAATATCATTACCAAATTCGGAAAGTAGTGGAGATATTTCTTGTGCTATCTTCTGGATTTCTTCATTAGTTTCTGCAGAGTTCAAGTTGAAGAAGATGCTTGAAATTCTGTCCAATTGTTGTCCTGAAAACTCCAAAGCCTCAATCGTATTTTCGAAAGTTGGTGCTTCTACAGTTGCTGTTATAGCGTCGATTTCGCCTCGTGCATCTTTCATTGCTTGCAAAAATGCAGGTTTGAAATGCTCGTTTTTGATTTTTGAAAAGGGTGCGGTATCGAATTTTTCTAAAAGGGGATTCATATTTTTTGTATTGAGATATTAGATTTGAGTTTTAAGATATGCTCGGAGGAGAAAAGAAGTTTATTTCCTCTTCGCAACCTGCTTGTAAAGCAGATTTCAGGTTTCAAGTCAACCACAACAAGAAATTATTTTCTGCCAACCGCAACTGAGAACTGCTTACTGTTTACCGTTTACTGATTTGGCTCCTTCAATAACCTTTTGTTTCAAACCCTCCTTGTAAAGAATGATTTTATCCAAAACACATTTATCAGAAGAACCGATAATTTGTGCTGCGAGAATTCCAGCATTTTTTGCACCGTTTAGAGCTACAGTCGCCACGGGAACGCCTCCAGGCATTTGAAGAATGGATAAAATAGAATCCCAGCCATCAATAGAATTACTGCTTTTTACGGGAACGCCAATCACAGGTAGAGGAGACATTGAGGCCACCATGCCAGGTAAATGTGCCGCGCCACCAGCTCCGGCAATAATTACGGCATAACCATTGGTATGTGCATTTTTGCTAAAATCAAAAAGCTTTTCCGGTGTGCGATGGGCGGATACGATGTCCACATCAACCTCAATGTCGAAACCTTTTAAGATGTCAATGGCATCTTGCATTACGGGTAGGTCGCTAGTGCTTCCCATTACTACGGCTACTTTACTCATATCTTATTTGCTAATCACTTTTATTTTTTCTTTCACTTCCTGCGCAACCCTTCTAGCCTCATCAATATCTTCATTCACAATAGTCACATGCCCCATCTTACGAAAAGGCCTAGTTTGCTTTTTCCCATAGATGTGCGGTGTAACTCCATCCATTGCCATAATATCAGCTATATTTTCATAAACCACTTCACCAGTATAGCCTTCGGCACCAACTAGGTTCACCATGATACCCGCAACTTTACTTGCGGTATTTCCTAAAGGTAAATCAAGGATTGCTCTAATATGTTGTTCAAATTGATTGGTGTAACTCGCTTCTATGCTGTAATGGCCGCTATTGTGAGGTCTGGGCGCTACTTCATTTACTAATATGGTATCGTCCTGAGTTTGAAACATTTCTACTGCCAAAATTCCGATATGGCCAATTTTACTAGAAACCTGCAAGGCAATTTCTTGTGCTTTCTCAGCTACTTTTTTATCAATCCTAGCAGGGCAAATGACATATTCCACTTGATTGGCTTCTGGATGAAATTCCATTTCCACTACCGGATATGTAACCACATCTCCACTAGGGTTTCTTACCACTATAACAGCCAACTCGTTCTTGAACGGAATCATTTTTTCAGCGATACATTCTCCCGCTGGTAATTTCTTCACATCCTCCATAGAACGAACCACTTTTACGCCTTGTCCGTCATAACCAAACTGTGCTGCTTTCCATACAAATGGAAACTCCAATCCACCATTATCGATACTGTCTTCAATTTCGCTTGCATAGGCGAATCTTGAAAATTCTGCTGTAGGTATTCCGTTATCTGTATAGAATAATTTTTGTGTGGCTTTGTTTTGAATAATGCGAAGTGCCTTTGTGGGTGGATATACCTTTAGGCCCTCATCTTCCAGTTTTCCGAGCGCATCCAGGTTCACATTCTCTATTTCGATGGTCAACACATCAACTAGTTTTCCGAAGTTGTAGACGGTGTCAAAATCCATTAAACTTCCCAAAATAAATTCGTCACAGGCTATTTTGCAAGGGGCCTCTTTTGAAGGCTCCAATATTTTGGTATGGATATCAAATTTTCGGGTTTCATAGAGCATCATTTTACCCAATTGTCCCCCTCCTAAAATACCCAACTTAAAATCTGAAGAAAAATAGTCCATATTGTAATCGACTTTTTAGAATAGAAATATGCTTTGTTTCCCACAAAAATACGCTTAAATCTCAGAATCCGTTTCCCTAACATCCAAAAACACCGGTCAAAATGCTATATTTGCCAACTTATTAAACGGGTAAAAATTGATACAGCTTCACGACAAGTTTTTTAAACCTTTCCTCAGTGAAACGGAAATACAGCAAGCTGTAAAGCGCATTGCCGATACCATTGCTGTGGATTATAAAGACCAAACGCCCATATTTGTAGGCGTGCTCAACGGGTCATTTATGTTTGTATCAGATTTTTTGAAAGCCTACCAGCATCCATGCGAAGTATCGTTTGTGAAATTAAGTTCTTATCAAGGGTTGACTTCCACAGGTATTGTGGAAACACTTTTAGACCTGCCAGATAACATAGAAGGCCGCAGCGTAATTATTCTTGAAGACATCATAGATACTGGTGGCACACTAAAAGAACTAGTTCATTTATTTTCCAATACCAATGTAAAGGAATTTAAGATTGCCAGCCTCTTTTATAAATCCGACGTGTATAACGGGGAGTATGCCATAGATTATTTCGGACTGGATATTCCAGACCGCTTTATTGTGGGTTACGGCTTAGATTATAAAGAACTGGGAAGAAACCTTAAAGAAGTATACCAAATAAACCAAAAACATATGATTAATCTTGTACTCTTTGGAAAGCCAGGTGCTGGAAAAGGCACCCAAGCCCAATTTTTAAAAGAAAAGTACAATCTAAAGCACATTTCTACTGGAGATGTTTTTCGCTTTAATATCAAGAACGGAACAGAGCTTGGAGTTTTAGCGAAATCTTATATAGATAAAGGTGATTTGGTTCCCGATACCGTTACTATTAACATGTTGGAGGATGAGGTAAACAAAAATTCAGATGCTGATGGGTTTATTTTTGATGGTTTTCCAAGAACTGTTGCGCAGGCAGAAGCCTTAGATAATTTCTTAGAGTCCAAGGATATGAAGATTAATGCCACTATTGCGTTAGACGCAATCGATGAAATTCTAATAGAACGCTTGCTAGAAAGGGGAAAACTTAGTGGGCGAACCGATGATCAGGATGTGAAGAAAATCAGAAATCGTTTTGATGAGTATAACGAAAAGACCGCGCCCTTAAAGGAATATTATCAGGAGCAAACTAAATTTCATAGTGTAAACGGAATAGGCAGTATTGCCGAGATTACTGAACGTTTGACCAAAGTGGTAGACGGACTGTAGCCAAGCGGACCCAATAAGGGACTAATTAATAAAATTATGGCCGAGGAAGTAATAGGTCCCAAAGTTGCCTTACGAGGGTGTTTAACGGTGGGTGGTTTTGTACTGCTTGCATTTATTTTGGTTTCTATTGGCTATTTGGTATACATATTTTATCTTGATGATTCCTTACCTCAAAACTTCTAATTCGCTTATTCGAGGTTAGATACGCTATCACCCTCACGTTTTCTGTATTTTTGTAACGATATTATGGCATTTTGCCAATGAACTAAAGCAAACTTCATGACCGAAGGTAATTTTGTAGACTATGTAAAGGTATTTTTAAACTCTGGCAAAGGGGGTAAAGGTTCGGTGCATTTACACAGGGAGAAATTCATTACTAAAGGCGGCCCTGACGGTGGGGACGGAGGTCGTGGTGGACATATTATCCTAAGAGGGAACCAAAATCTATGGACCCTAATCAATTTTAAGTTTAAAAAGCATTTTAAGTCAGGACATGGTGGTCATGGGAGTAAAAACAGAAGTTCTGGGGCAGATGGAGAAGATGTGTATTTAGATGTACCGTTAGGAACCATTGTAAAGGATGGGGAAACCCAAGAAATTGTAGTGGAAATAACAGAGCATGGAGAAGAAAAGGTGCTTCTTGAAGGAGGTATGGGTGGTCGTGGGAATTGGCACTTTAGGTCATCTACCAATCAGACTCCAAGGTATGCCCAGCCCGGGGTAGAAGGTCAGGAAAAGGATTTTATTCTTGAACTTAAAGTATTAGCGGATGTAGGTCTTGTGGGTTTCCCAAATGCGGGTAAATCAACCTTACTTTCTGTAATTACCTCCGCAAAACCTAAAATTGCGGATTATGAGTTTACTACCCTAAAACCCAATTTGGGTATTGTGGAATACAGAGACTTTAAGAGTTTTGTGATGGCAGATATTCCAGGTATCATAGAAGGTGCAGCAGAAGGAAGAGGTCTTGGACATTATTTTTTAAGACATATTGAACGGAACTCCACCTTATTATTTTTAATTCCAGCAGATAGCAAGGACATCAGTAAAGAATATGAGATTCTCTTAGACGAACTACGACGGTACAATCCAGAATTGTTGGATAAGGAACGACTCATAGCCATCTCCAAAAGTGATATGTTGGATGATGAACTCATGGATGAAATGCGTACAGAGTTAGATAAGGATCTTAACGGAGTACCCTTTATGTTTATTTCCTCCGTAGCCCAATTGGGTATAACGGAGCTCAAAGACAGACTTTGGAAAATGCTTAGCAATTAGGTTTTTGAAATTTACAATATACTATGAGGTATTACCTTAAACGTATTGTTGAGTTAAATGAGAACTCTATAGTAGCATCTTTGCCTATACATAATAATGCCTAATTTTGTCTTCATTTATTTCGTTTTCCTTGAGACCGTTTATAATTTAGAGCCTGTCTGCAGTAGGTATTTGTTATTTTAACATGCTGTAAAACCAGCATATTTTTCTTCTATTCTTGAGCTTCGATGATGAGTCATTATTAATTTGAATGCCGTGGAATATGTTGGTGTGTATACCACTATGGTAGCAGGTAATGTAGTTATTTTTCATTTTGATTATTGGTCTTTGTATCGTCACCATAACCCTCGATATTATAACTTTTGCCTTTACAAAGTCTGAAGATAGCAAAGTGAAATATTGATTTTTACGTATCTTAGATTAAAATCAGGGTTATGAAATATTTTGGATTTTTAGTGCTACTTCTTTTGCTTGCATCTTGCAGTGCTATCCGGGTAAATTACGATTATGATCAGGCTGCAGATTTTTCGGCCTATTCCACCTATGGTTATTTTCCAGACATGGAAACAGGTCTTAGCCAGTTAGATGAAAGACGACTTATGAATGCCATGGATGCTACTTTACAATCTAAGGGCTTGTTATTTTCCGAGGAACCAGATATGTTAGTAAATGTAAAAAGCACGATACTCAGAGGACAGTCCAGTAATGCTGTTGGGGTAGGCGTTGGAGGTGGGGGTGGAACGATAGGCGGCGGAATTTCTGTTGGTATTCCTGTAGGTGGTGCAAAATTGACAAGAGAACTTATCATAGACTGTGTTGATGCTAAGAAGGATGTATTACTTTGGCAAGCTGCAAGCGAAAGCCCATTTAAGGAAGCCGATATCCCAATTGTGAAAGAGCAGAAAATGCAAGAATTGGTAACTAAAATATTTGATAAATACCCACCCAAATCAACAAAATAGCCCTTTAATATAAATGTAGATATTGCTAGATACCTCTTCAACCGATATAAAATAGTGTATTCATATTTACACGTTTTGTATTCCTTATTTAAACACCCATAAAAACGCCTTAAGCCACTATTTTACTGGTGATGCCATACCTTTTTTTATTCTTAAATATACTCTAATAAATTGAATATCAACACTTTGTGTTTCAGTAAGGGTGATTCCCCGTTCGGTAATCACTTTCTACCGTTCATCATATTTTGTCTTGCCTACATAGAGATTCCTCTTAGTTTTACATCATAATCGAACAGCAATTTTATTATAAACATGGTTCGCTTATCAAATAAAAAAACAATAAACATTTAAAAACCACCATCATGAAAACATTAGACAACACAAAATTAGTAGTATTAGTAATAGGAACTATTACAGTATTAGTATCGTTATTTGGAGCTATTAAAAGTTTAAACCTTATAAATTATTTCTTCCCTTTATATGTAGGATTAACCTTAATAGGAACTACGTTAATGCATAAAGGAGTGGAAGAAAAAAATATGCAGGATTGTAAAGTTTCTGTTAAAACGGTATAATATCCATAGCGGAACCGCACCAACCAATAACGACTGTGACAGTGTAAAACATCTTTTGAAAAGCAATACCGTTGGTCCGTTCATTTTTACCGCCCGTCATAAATACCTTGAAATTTAATATTTACACCAATATATTTAACCTAAGAACTTAAAACTGTACAAAACCATGAAATACATAACATACACCATTGAGAACCAAACGTTGGAATTTTATAATTCTATTCTAGGAAAGGAGTCCGTTGTCTTGAATGGAAAGAAAATTTCTGAAAAGCACTCCTTTTTTGGTACGGAGCACTATTTTACCATCGCAGAAGATAATTACAATATTCGACCCACTTTTGACTTTTCCGCTGCTTGGGGAATCGGGTTTAAATTACACAAAAATGGACTGCCTTTTAACGTATCCAGCACTGTAGTAAAAAAGAATAGATGGCTAACCTTAGCTTTTTTACTGGTAAGTTTAGCTGTTGGATTTGCAGTGGGTTATTACGTTACAAAATTAATATTTTAATATTTCGCCATGATTATACTTGTAAAATTACTCATCGCCTTAATTTTAGATATTGTACTGTTGCTTAGTTAAGGCTATGCATTCAACAATTGCTTTATATTTGATGACAATCCTAAAGCTTCCATGAAAAATTTTATATCTAAAAATGCTTTTTGGATTATACAAATACTAGGTTGCCTGGCATTTATGTTGGCTATCTATTCCATAGTAGGAATGCGCGGAGCTGTATTCTCCCGTATCATTTTTGCCATAGGCTTGTTCTTTACCTTTTTTATTCCCACAACAATACTTCGTTTTTTGTATAAGGGATTTGTAAAAACCGATCCTTTTACCCTGTTTGATTTTTTAAAAATAGTTTTCTTTATTGCTGTAGTGGTTCTGTTAATGGACAAGTTACCCTACTATTTGGGCTATGCCATGGGTTGGATTTCGAATACCTTAGGAATTAACGCAAAATTAGAAACTGATTTTAAACCACCTAAGCAAGAAGGATTTTTAAAGTATGCGGGGCTTATTATTATCTCAATTGGCTGGACACTTTTATATTTTTTGATCAAACAGCTTAGAAAACAATATGCTGATAGGTTATCTCGCTTAGATCTGAAGGATAAAATAAAGCAAGCTCAGTTGAACACATTAAAGGGGCATTTGAATCCTCAGTTCATGGTTGCTTCGTTGGCAATGGTAAAAGAACTAATGTTAACTGATGTTTCTAAGGCGAGAACAAAGTTGACCAAACTTTCTGAAATTTTAAGATACTCTCTTACCAAGAATAATATTAATTCTGTTTTGTTGGAAGAGGAACTGGCAACAGTAAAGAATTATGTAGCGCTACTAAATATCGATTTAAATGAGAAGTATACCATACTTTTTGATATTAAAGATGATACTTTAAAGTATGGTATACCGCCCATGATGCTTACTAGTTTGGTGGAAATCGCTACTAAACACGGTATATTAAACTTGGCACAGGGCGGAGAGGTAAAAGTGTCATCAATCTTGTGCGAAACGGATATGGAAATTACTGTTAGCTATACGGGTAAGATGATGAGAACGGAAGAAACCAACCTTTTGGAAAATACGATTAGACAGCGTTTAAAACTTCTTTTTGAAGAATCAGCAACATATGTTGTGCAACACGAGCTTAATGAAACCAATATGCGGGTAGTCATACCCCTTGCAGTTATGGAGAATAATCACTTAGCACCCAAAGAATGATAAAGCAAAGAACAGGGTTGTTTTGGTTGGTCCAAATAATAGGATGGTTCGTCTTGGATGCTACTATTTTTGTAAATAGCAGCATTTTGAGTCAGACTTATATGCTATATTCCTTTTTTGCCTATAGCATCATGGGAATTTTAGTTACCGGTATTTACAGATGGTATCTAAAGCGCTATGTGTCGGTTGACTGGTATGGCGAAAGCGATATTTGGAATCTACTAATTGTCATTTTGGTATGTATTTTAGTGTTTTGGGGATGTTTGTATTTGATAGAATATGTTTATACAGTTTTTTGGGAACGTACCCAGAAGGAACTTGAATATTTTAAGCAGTTTTCTGGTGTGGGTCTCACGCTGTTTAGCGCAGCTATTAATATTTTAGGTTGGACAACGATATATTATAGTGTTAAGATTTACATGCAGCGCAATCAGTATAAAGCAGAACAATTAGAGCTGCGAACTACATTAAAAGAGGCACAATTGAACACTTTAAAAGGGCAGGTAAATCCGCATTTTATGTTCAATAGTCTTAATAATATAAGGGGGTTAATGTTGGAAGATGTAGACAAATCTAGGGAAATGATAGATAAGCTTTCGGAAATGCTACAGTTTTCCTTATCCAATACATCAGTAGATGCCATAGCCTTGTCCAAGGAGCTTGAAATGGTCGAAAACTACATTGCTTTATCTAAAATTCAAATGGAGGACAGACTTATCTTTAAAAAGGATATTGACCCTAAAATGTTGGAGGTACAGATTCCTCCTATGATTATACAGTTGCTCGTGGAAAACTCCGCAAAGCACGGAATTGCAAATTTAAAGAATGGGGGCACTATAAGGTTAACCGTTGAGACAAATACTGAGGAATTATTGATAAGAGTTACAAACACTGGAAAATTACAAATATCCAAAGATTCTACGCAATTGGGCCTAAAAAACATAAGGCAGCGCTTACGTCTAATGTATGGGAAAAATGCCAGTTTTTCCTTAGAAGAGCAAAAAGACGAGGTTATCGCCCAGATTAAAATTTTGATAGTATGAGTTTGATAAAAGCAGTAATTGTAGAGGATTCTAGGTTAGCCCGTAACGAGCTTAAAGAACTATTAAAGGATTTTGATGATGTAGTATTGGTAGGTGAGGCAGAAAACGTTGACGACGGAGTTTCCTTGATACAACAAGAGCGACCTGACTTGTTGTTTTTAGATATAAATATGCCTGAAAAAGACGGATTTGAGCTCTTGGAACTGTTAGATGAAGTACCAATTACAGTTTTCACAACGGCTTACGACGAGTATGCTATCAAATCCTTTGAATATAATGCTTTGGATTACCTTTTAAAACCCATCAACGATAGCCGTTTTGCACAGGCCATAGAAAAAGTACGGTCCAAACTGGAGGATACTACAGAACAAATACCTAATTCAACTGAAAAACTTACCCCAGCGAGTCAAATATTTATTAAGGATGGCGATAAATGCTGGTTGGTTAAAATTGGGGATATTTCACATTTTGAGATCGTGGGTAACTATACGCGCGTATTCTTTAGGGAGGAAAAACCAATGCTCTATAAGTCTTTGAATCAGGTAGAAGAAAAACTACCGGGACAACATTTCTTCAGAACGAATAGACAACAAATAATCAATACCAATTTCATTACCAATGTAGTGCCCTGGTTTAATGGAAAACTAAAACTAACCATGCAAAATGGAGATGAGGTAGAAGTATCGCGAAGGCAGTCTTATTTGTTTAAGGATAGAATGAGTTTATAGTTTTTAAACTCTTGAAATTTTGTAACAAATTGATTAAAGATCGTCATATCTTACCAAACAGTATTAATTTAAATTGTAAAATGAGAAATTTTTATTTATTAGTGGCAAGTTTAGTTGTTTTAGCATCCTGTAAGGAAGAATCTAAAGCTACTCCAGAAGTAGAGAAAATACCGGGTATAGTTTTAGCAAATATGGATACAACCATAAGCCCTAAAACAGATTTTTATAATTACGTTAATGGTAATTGGATGAAGTTTACTGAAATACCGGATGATAGAACCAGTTGGGGCGGTTTCAGTGTATTGCTAAAGTCTACTGATGACGATGTTTTGAAAATATTGGCAACGGCAAAAGAAAGTGGAAATTATGCAGCAGATACAGACCAGGCTAAAGCCTTGGCTATATATGATACAAAATTGGATAGTGCAGCAAGAAACGAGGCAGGTTTAACACCATTACAGCCAGCTTTGGATGCCATTGCTTCCGTGAAAAACTTAGAAGATTTACAGACTATTTTAGCTAAAAATCCTGCAGTTTCATCTCCATTTATTAGTATTGGAGCTGGCGCCGATTTAAATAATAGTAGTATGAATGCTGTTTATATGGGAGCTTACGGCTTAGGTTTGCCAGACCGTGATTTTTATCTAGAACAAGATGAAAAATCAATTGAAATAAGAGAAGAATATAAAAAGCATATTGCAAAAATGTTGCAAAAGTTGGGTGATACAGAAGATGAGGCAACCAACGCCGCTGATAAAATTTTGCTCATGGAGACAAAACTTGCAGAGCCTAGGTTGAACAAAGTGGAAAGTAGAGATGCCAGAAACTATAATAACCCTAGATCTATCAGCCAAGTAGATGAAATGTTATCAACGATTGATGTAAATAAAATGATTGTTGATTTAGGTATCACAAAAAAATTTGACACCCTTTTGGTTACACAATTAAAGTTTACCAAAGCTTTAGATACCTTCCTAAAAGAAACTCCTATAGAAGACATAAAGACCCTCGTAAGATGGGATACTTTTAACAGTGCTGCTGGTAGACTTTCTACAGATGTTGAAACGGCTAATTGGGAATTTTATAGCAAATATTTATCAGGGGCAAAGGAACAACGTCCGGCAAATGAAAGAGCATTAGGAACTGTTAACGGGACTGTAGGTGAAGCTTTAGGGCAATTATATGTAGATGCTAAATTTCCGCCAGAAGCGAAGGCTAAAGCAGAAAAAATGATAGCTAATGTCATTGAGGCTTACAAGGAACGAATTGCGAAGTTGGAATGGATGGGAGAGGATACTAAAAAGAAGGCAATCGAAAAACTGGACAAGTTCACGGTTAAAATTGCGTATCCAGAAAAATGGGAAGATTACTCTTCTATGGATGTTACTAGTGATAAAACATATTTTGAAAATATGACCGCTGCAGACAAGTGGGGCCGATTAAAGAATTATTCTGAAATAGGTGAACCTGTAGATAAGACAAAATGGGGAATGTCACCTCAAACGGTAAATGCGTATTTCAATCCTTTAAATAATGAGATTGTTTTCCCTGCCGCTATTTTACAACCACCTTTTTATAATTACACTGCCGATGAGGCAGTAAATTATGGTGGTATAGGAGCTGTTATTGGACATGAAATTTCTCATGCATTTGATGATAGTGGTGCTCGTTTTGATGCAGATGGAAACCTTAATAATTGGTGGACAGAAGATGATTTAAAAGCCTTTACAGAGAGAGGGGATGCGCTAGCTGTGCAGTATGATAGCGTTTCCGTACTTCCTGATGTGTATGTAAATGGAAAATTCACACTAGGTGAAAATATTGGAGACTTAGGAGGTGTTTTGGGTGCTTATGATGGACTTCAAAAATATTATAAGGAAAACGGACGACCGGAAAACATAGATGGATTTACTCCAGAACAACGCTTTTTTATGTCATGGGCCACAGCTTTCAGATCCAAAAGTAGAGATGAAGCGTTGAGAACTCAAATTAAAACAGATCCTCATTCTCCAGGTATGGTAAGGGCAACACAGCCTTTATTGAATATTCAGGAGTTCTATGATGCCTTTGGTATTAAAGAAGGAGATAAAATGTATTTAGCACCAGAAAAAAGAGTTCAAATCTGGTAGTAAATTAAGGTGTGAAAAAAGAGGCTGTCTAAAATATATTTTAGACAGCCTCTTTTTATTTCTTATGATTTAACCAGCAAGCATGCTTTTGTATTTATCCTTATACCCAAAAAGGACAGCAATATTTAGCACTAAAAGAATAGTAGCACCAGCAATAGCATCTGGCATAAAAGCAGCATGAGCCATAAAGGCATTAATAGATACACTCATTAATAGGAGGGCCATAAGAGCCCCATATTTATTAAAAATTACGGCAAGGCCTGCTAGGATTTCTATAGCACCTACCAAATACATTACGTTAGCATTTTTTAAAGTAACCATGTAATTTTCGAATGCTTCAGGCGATTCCCCAAAAGGAATAAAATCAAAAAATTTATTAAAGCCAAAAACGATAACATAAAGCCCTAGGAGTATCCTTAGAACCATAAAAACTTTTGAATTCATAATAATTGGTTTGATTGTTAATGCACTAAAAGTAGCTAAAAATCAATGACTTAGAGTATAAAAGGTCTAAAATTATATAAGATATGGCTTGGCTACTTAGTTTTGATGATTACTCGATACCTTGTAATATATTTATCTTTTATTTAAATATGAGCGACAAATCGTACTGTGTTTTCAAAAGGATGATACAATGTATATTCGTTTTTGAATGCGTAAGCCAAGCCTTTGAATGAGTTTATAAAAAAGACTACCCTAAGGTAAAGAAATTCTATTTTACGATTACTCGAACTCCCTCTGAATGACTGCTAAATTCTGGCGCATACATACTTTGAACTGTAGTAATACCATTGCTGAAATCGCCAGCATTGTTTACCCGTACATCATATTCAAATACATAAACCCCTTTTGGTAAGTACTCAAAAAAGAAATTGGTGCTCGCATCTTTGGTTGCTTCGTAGTAGCCTAATCCGTCTTGCCATTTGTATCTTGAAATAACATTTACGGGTTCAAAACCAGCAGCTCGCATATCTTTCATATGAACAAATTCCATTGGGCGGTCTGCTCTTAGTTCTATTCGAACTCGGACCAAGTCCCCAACTTTTAAATCGGTTTTGTTGGTGATTTCGGAAATCTCTTCTCCAGTATTGGTATTCTTTTTTAGGAAGAGTTTTTTCTTCAATTTCAATGGAGTTTCTGCCGATGAAATTTTATCCAAGTCTTCAAAATATTGCCAGTATAGCGCGCCCCAAGCAATACCTTTTCCTTTTTTGCTAATTTGAACTTCGGCCATTTTTGGTTTTACTTCTTCTCCATTCCATGCAGTTTTGTAATAGCCTGTACCTGCTTCGACTTTTGCCTTTTCTAGTTTAGCAGGTTCGATTTTTTCTCCGCCAACCAAAACATCGACAGCATCTGTTACAGATAACCAATCGCTTCCTTTCAGCAATAAAGCAAATACAGCTTCCGAGGTAGCCTTTGTTGTTTTCCATTGATTCGTCTGTTTATTCTTAAGCAACCAAATTTTAAGGTTATCAACAGTTGTGACATCATCTGGAGTAATCTCTGAAAATGCTTCAATAAGCAAAGACTGAGTTTCAATAGGTGCTTGATACCAGTACCAAGAATTAGTATTTTCTTTCCAGTACATGCCTAATTCTTCTGAAGTAATACTATTTTCGGCTAGTGCTCTAAGTATTTTATTAGCAGTAGTTTCATCTTTCATTCGATGAATAATCAAGGCCAACATCCCTTTAGAATACAATGCGCTATTCTTCCAATACTTTTTTATTTGACCTTTATAATAGGCAGTGATTTCGTCAACTTTTTTCGAAGTTTTGATATCAGTAAAAAAGCTACGCATATACAGATAATGTATTTGTGTTCGACTCAAATGGTCCTTGTTGATATCGGAAGTATGCTTTTTCATGTAGTCGTACTCCTTTACGAATTCCTTGTCCAGATATCGCATAGCATTTTGAATCATGTTGCTGTTTTGCTTTTCGACTGCGCTCAGCATGACGTTAAGTTGCTTTAAATGTCCTAAACCTGAAATGATGTGTTGCGTGATATAGCGATTGTCAGGACCACCATTGAACCAAGGCCAAGCACCCGAACTTTTTTGGTTTTGCTTTAATTTGTTCAAAGCAATGGCTTGCTCGTTCTTCATTTTGTTTAGATTGAACAAAAGGGCAATACGTTTTTTTTGCTGAGTTTCAGATTGGGCGTCACGTAGCCAAGGAGTTTCTTGAATTAAAAGAGATTTTAATTCTTGATTCTTCTCCAAATTACTGACCAAAGCATTTGAATTTGCCCATTGAGTAAATACCTCTTGAATTCTAGGATTGCTATTAGCAATATGACTGGCTAAGGTATTTGCATAGTATTTTGAAAAAGTTTGCTCATTACAGTCATATGGATATTCCATTAAATACGGTAAAGCTTGTACCGCATACCACGCGGGATTGCTTGTCATCTCTAACGTCAATTTATGATGTTTCAGAGTTGTTGACTTTGATTCCTTTAACTTATCTAAAATGAAGGTTTTGGTTTGATTGCTTCTCACCCACATTGGTAGGGTTTCGGTTACCAACATTCTATTGGTTAAGACGGGAAGCATATTCTGTTCACCATCACTAAAATCACCGGCCTTTGCGGTAATAGTATATTGAACCGCTTGAATCTCCGTGGGAATTTTTAAGCGCCAGGATACTTGGGTGTTTCCAAGTGAATCAACTTCGAAAGGAGCTTCATTTGTTCCCTCTCTGCCGGCAATAGCCCCATTGAGTGGTGAGGCGAGTAGCAGTTTTTTTGAAATACTTTTACCAGTTACAGCGTCTACCAACACTAATTTCGCTATTCCTGAGAGTACTTTATCCGTCAAGTTTGCGATTTTAGTACTGATGACGATTTCATCACCTTCCCTTAAGAAACGGGGTGCATTAGGTGTTATCATTAATTCTTTTTGGGTAACCGTCTGAAGTGTTTTGATAGCGCTTTCTAGATTCTTATTGTGTGCTACTAATTGCACATTCCATTTGGTGAGTGCTTCGGGAGTTGTAAAACTAAAGGTTACATTGCCTTCTTTGTCCGTTTTTAAATGGGGAAAGAAAAAGGCATTTTCCTGAAGGTTTTTTCGAATTTTGATTGCATCTGAAGCACTTCCTTGGTTGTCTTCCAATTTTGTAGTGTCTTTGTCATTGGTGGAATTTGTAAGAAGAACTTTATTCTCCGTGACTTGGGTACCTGCTACACGACCTACAAGTGATTCTTCAAGTTCCATATCATCCATCATTATTTCTGATGCCACAGGCGCTAAAGTAGCATCCCCATTCTTCATCATTCTAGCACTACGCTGCATTCCACTTCCATATCCTCCTCCATAACCGAATTGCAGTCCAAACCAATTAAAGGAGTCAAAATTCTGGTTTGGGTATCTGAACCAATTATTGTCCATATAGGTTCGAAAAGAATTTGTGCCAAAACAATAGTAGGCATTAGCTGTACCATTTGTATAATAGGTTCTTCTTGCCAATGGACTAAACCCCCAATAATGGGCTCGAAAAGTATCAAGAGATGCATCGTACATATTCGCCAACAATTCAGCCGCTACTTTGTCGCCTTTAGGTCCTTTAATTTTAAAAGACCACGTCTCATCGGTACCAGGTTGTAATTTGTCTCTAAAGGTTAATGTCTCAATTTGCAAATCGGTGGTAGGGTAGGGCACTTGGATATTTACATTACTTGCTTGAAAATAATTATAGACAGAAAAACTATAGGTAATGGCAAATCCACCTAAATCATTTGCGTTAACAGGTACTGTAAAAGACTCAGAACTGTTGTTCAAACGAACAAGTTTAGTGTCGATTATCTTATGGTCTTTTTCAATGTTGACAGTTATATTAATATCTTCAGAACTTGATAGTAAAGTCACTTTTACTTTATCTCCGATCGCATAACTATTTTTATCTGTTTTGATTTCAAATAGCTGATTATCAGCCAAGGTATTGTCATCATGACTGAATAAGGTAGTTTGAAGAATGTCTTTAACAGGTTGACCAAATTTATCTTTGGTCTCCAATTCAAGAATATATTTTCCTGACACCCATTTTTTGGTATCACCGAGGGAAAGTTCTCTAGATATTTCCGTGTCAAAATTAGACTGCCAAACGAGGGCTCCTTTTTCCCAAGTAGAAGCATCGTGCTCATTCGCAAAGGCATCATTCGGATACATTTTTTTGAACTTACTTTTAGACCAACCCTCATAATCAGGAGCGGCCCAAGTTCTTGGCCGGTTTACACTTTTAGGCGCTTTTAATTTGTACATCTTAACAGTGCCTTTTGTAGCAACAAATTGTCCGTTTAAATTATTTGTCGCAATGGTCAGTTTGTTTTCTTTGGAATCTTTATCAAAAGGATTCGGGAGGTACATGTTGGCCGTTAACGTATGATAACCAACATTTATAATAGTATTTGTGCTATGGGTTTCACCATTGATATCGGTAACATCTGCAGTTACTTCATAACTGAAAGTAGGTAAGTTATTTCTGTCTACGCTAGTATCAGGTAAGGCCTTAAAATTTATTTCGTACATACCGGATGCATCTGATGTGGTTTCACCATGAGCGATTTCTTGTGGTGAGCTCCTGAGGTTAGGGTAATACCAATAGCACCATCTAGGATAATATACCACACGCTTTACCCTATAGGTAACTTTGGCATCGGTAATAGTACTTCCCGCGTATGCGGTAGCCGTTCCTTTTACGCGTACACTGTCATTAACTTTATAGCTCTCTGTAACAGGTTCAAAAGAAGTCTCAAATTTCGGACGTTTGTATTCTTCCACTGAAAAACTGGTATATCCACTAAGACCTTTTTTAGACACAACTTGTAACGAGAATTGTCCTGTTAAGCCATTATTAGGTAGTATGAATTCCCCAGAAAACGAACCGTACGCATTTGAAATGAATTCTTTGGTTGAGACGACTTGTCCGTTTACATCTTTAAGCTGTACCGATACTTTTTCCTTTTCTAAAATAGAAGAAACACTGTTTACTTGCTTTATTGCAATCCCCTTGAAATACAAGGGTTGGCTTGGTCTATAGATACTCCTGTCTGTAAACAAAAAACAAGAATAACTCGTTCCGTTGTCATTTTTGTCGTGCGAAGGGTTTATATAATACCCCTCATAATAGGCTTTGTCTTTTTTATGGAAAATGGAAACTTTCATATTACTCCAACTATTTTCACTCATGGGAATAGTAACTCTACCCATTTTATCTGAAACGAAGTTTTTGTTAAAAATTTTACGGTCGTAATTTTTTTGGAAACGAATGGTAACCTGTGCTCCTGAGATAGGTTTTCCGTTGTTGCGGTCTATAACTTGGAAATTATGTTTCGTATTGCCTCTGGTCTCGGTAAGTGCCATATTAGTAACTTGTACGGTACTAAATGAAAAGGTTTCGTTGGTCTTATCTTTTGTTTCCGCTAAGATCAGATACGTGCCGTTTTCTAAAGGCGGCATTGAAATCTCCGTGCTGTGCGATTGATAATCATTTTTATTTTTTAAGCCTGCTTGCCATTCTTTGGGACTAGGTAATTTTTTGATAAACGCAAGTTTTTCTTCCTTTTCATAAGCTTTCCCCAGCTCCTTTAATTGACTTTCTGTAATGTTACGGGCCGAAAGTGTGAGACCGTTAAGGTTTTGGTACTTCACCAATAAACGGGTCGTCTTTTGAATGGGAATGTATTTTTCAGTAGTCAATTGTAGGCTTTTAAGAAGTATTTGGGACTTCAAGGCTTTACATTGCTCTGCACCTTTACTATCGGGAAGTTCTTTGATTACTGATTCACAAAGGGTCAAAGCCTCTTTGGTTTTCCAGCGGTTTTCCTCATATATTTTAGGTCGATACTGCCCACCTTGATCTCGCAATAATAAGGCAATTTGATACTTGTACAGACCAGATGCTAAACTTCCATTACCTGCCGAAGCCGAATTTTGTAATACATCTTGAAATTGTTCTTCTTTATTTTCGAAAACGGCATTTTGGTAAATAAAATTTAGGCGTTCAATATTTATCTCTGCATAGGTATATGGTTTTTCGGAAGTACTATGCAGTAGCATCAACCTTTGATAAATACGTAAAGCTTTCGCCTGTAGGGAAGTTTTATCTTGGGTGTCGATGTTCTTTTTTATAAAAACATCTCCATTACATAATAGATTAGGGTCGTTAATTTCGAATTTATCCGCTGGTCGTGTGATGTTGTTTTCGCTGGTCTTATAAAAAGCTAGGGCGTTGTGTGCTAAAAGATCGTATAAGGTAGGACGATATTCTTCGGAGTCTGTACCTTGATAAAGCACAACTTTAAATTCAGAAACAGCAGTCTTTTTTAAGCGTGCTTCGTCTTGTAAAGAAGCATCAAAGTGAATGCTGATTTCTTGGAAAAGCGTGGTTATATCCCAAGTTCTAAAATCTACCGAATCTACCTTTATATCCGTTTTTGTGCGGTTATAAAATTGATATCTATTTTGTTGGAAAAATTGCCAATAGAGACTCGCTAAATAGCTTTCCAAAACATTTTTAGTAGGGACCGCTGCTTTCTCAATTTCTTGTTTAAAATCATTCACAATGTTTAACTGTGCATCTTCCTCCAAAGTCATGGCATACTTTGAAGTGTACAGTAATGCCTTTACAATTTGAGGTGTGTTCTTTTCCTTCTTTGCTTTTTCTGAAATGGCAGTCACGACCTTCAAAGCAGACTTAGTCAAAGCATCTTTTTCGAGCTTTTCTACCTGCTTCCAAAGCACTTCAAAAGAATTAGTATGTTGTTGCGATTGGGCCATTTGAGAAAATAGAAGTATCGTTATAAGAGTTACAATATGTTTCATTAGAAAATGATTAAGCTACACGCATCATATAAAATAGTTTGGCTTTATGTAGCGTGTGTGATTTCAAAGTTACGTACAAAGATGTAGCCAAAACCTACTGAAAACAATGAAAAATGAGGGAATGGGTTAGTTGAATGAGGAAGTATGCTCTTTTAGGGATTTAAAGTGATTTTAGCAATCCCCCGTCAATCGGAATCTGAGTTCCTGTAATAAAAGCGGCGTTATCGGATGCTAAGAAGGCAACTAGGTACCCGTATTCCTTAGGGTCACCAATACGTTTTAGAGGCACTTTCGATTTCATCTCAGCTAATACATCCTCTTCTGAGATACCCAATTGTTTTGCTTTTTTAGCATTCAATTGCGCAATACGTTCAGTATCAAAATATCCCGTTAAAATACTATTTACTGTAATTTGTTTGTCGCCTACATCTGTAGCCAATGACTTCGCCCAAGTCACCAAACTTGCTCGAATAGAATTTGATAAGGCGAGGTATGACAATGGTTCTTTAACCGAAATGGAAGCAACATTGATGATACGCCCCCATTGGTTTTGCATCATATACGGTACCGCTAATTTAGTAGTAAAAACAACTGTTTTAAAAAGAAGATTGAAAGCATCTTGATAATCTTCTACATTCTTTTCTAGCGCATTTCCTGAGGATGGCCCTTGGGTATTGTTAACCAAAATATCGACCGAATGTGATTCAAAATATCTTGACACACTTTTTTTATAGCGCTCATAATTCGAAAAGTCTACTAATAAATACTGATGGGATTGTCCTTCTGAAGTAGCTAAACTTGTTAAAACGGACTTGAGCTTATCTTCGTTTCGAGCCATTAGGGTGACACTGGCACCACTTGCTGCTAATTGTTTTGCAATTGCTTTTCCGATACCTCCACTGCTGCCTCCAACGAGTGCTTTTTTTCCTAGTAACGAAACCTTCATATTTTCTTTTTATTCTGCCTTTGCCGTATAGCTGGCTTATTTATACTCCTCGCGAGCCGGACTAAAAACATCCATTAACTTACAGGGCGTCAATGCCTTTCCACTATGTGCAACATGGGAAGCTATAGGTACAATAGCACCAGGACTATATATCTTGGTTTTTCCATCAAGAGTGAATTCAAATTCCCCCTCCATCACATGCATAATTTGTTCATGTACATGATGGTGTTCTGGAACTTTTGCATCTTTTTCAACATCCCAAAAAACTAAGGTCATATTCTTGGTGTGTACCAATTTACCATGGTATCCGGGCATTACTTCTTTTGATACGATTTTATCAAGACTTAAGCTCATTATGCTATGTTTGTTTACGAAGATAAAAATAAACTAGTGGTTTTTGATGCTGAATGCAATCCCTATCTTTGAAAACTAATTCAGATGTAATGCAAATTCATTTTATCGCTATTGGGGGCAGTGCAATGCACAATTTAGCCTTGGCACTCGAACATAAAGGATATCAAATAACGGGAAGCGACGATATTATTTTTGAACCTTCAAAATCTAGATTAAAGGCTAAGGGCTTGTTTCCAAAGGAATTTGGCTGGTATCCAGTAAAAATCCATAAAGATTTAGATGCGGTGGTATTGGGGATGCATGCAAAAGCTGATAATCCTGAGCTGGTAAAGGCCCAAGAACTTGGACTGAAGATTTACTCCTATCCGGAGTTTCTCTACGAGCAATCTAAGGATAAAACGAGGGTTGTTATTGGTGGGAGCCATGGAAAGACGACCATAACGTCTATGATTTTACACGTGCTTAATTTTCATGGTCGTGAGGTGGATTATATGGTAGGAGCTCAATTGGATGGTTTTGAGCGTATGGTCCATTTAACCAAGGATAATGATTTTATTATTTTAGAGGGCGATGAGTATTTATCCTCGCCAATAGATAGACGACCTAAATTTCATTTATACAAGCCCAATATCGCTTTGCTAAGTGGCATAGCTTGGGACCATATTAATGTATTTCCCACCTTCGAAAATTATGTCGAACAGTTTAAAATTTTTGTTGACAGCATTGTAAATGGTGGCAGTATCACATACAATTTGGAAGATGCAGAGGTAGTAAAAGTGGTTGATGCCTCGGAAAATAGCATACGAAAATTGGGTTATACCACTCCGGAGTATACTGTTGAGGATGGACAAACATTATTGGAAACCCCAGAAGGTCCTATGCCAATAGCTGTTTTTGGAAAACACAACCTGAGTAATTTGGCAGGTGCAAAATGGATATGCCAGAATATGGGGGTTGACGAGGACGATTTCTATGAAGCTATTGCTACGTTTGCTGGGGCGTCTAAAAGACTTGAAAAAATAGCTGAGGCACTTTCAAACGTTGCTTATAAAGACTTTGCACATTCGCCTAGTAAGGTTGCTGCTACCACCAAAGCAGTAAAGGAGCAGTATCCGGATAAAAAGCTATTTGCTTTTTTGGAATTACATACTTACAGTAGTTTTAATCCTGAATTTTTAAAGGAATACAAAGGAGCTTTAGAGGCTGCTGATGAGGCCGTGGTCTTTTATTTGCCAGAATCCGTTGCCATTAAAAAGCTGGCGGCCGTTAGCCCAGAGCAAATCAAGACTGCATTTGATAGGGACGATTTGAATATTTATACGGATTCAAAATCTTTTAAGGAATATGTTCTAGAACAGAAATACGATAATTCTGTATTACTATTTATGAGTTCTGGCAATTATGGAGGGCTTGATCTTAACGAAGTAAAAAGTAAACTAGAAAATCAATAATTTTAAACAACAAGTAATACCTAGACTCCAAACTGTGTAAGGTGGTGGTTCAAATGTTTGTATTGTAATTGACCCCATTGCTCTTTGGTGAACGGCCCAAAAGCAGGGTGCGGATACCAGACTTCCCTATCATGCAAGGAGTTGAATTCATTCACTAATTCTTTTAGTGTGGACAACTCAGTATTGAAATCTTTAGCTTCTTTTGTCTTAAGTTGGGGTGCGGTTGGGAGATTTTTACGCCATGGTTTATCATTATAGAGCGATTTTTTAAAAAATACCTTTATAAACCAATTGCCTTTTGAAGTGTTCTCCTTGTTCCGAATTGCTAATTTTAATGGATATTGGCAATGCCATGCCATTTGCCCTACGGTCATTTTCCCCCATTGCCCTTTGGAGTTTGTAGTAAGCTTAGCTAGCCTGTTCTTAATTTCATCGTGGGCTTCACTGGTTAGTAGCGATTTCATTTTTTCGTTTTTAATTGATATCGAAATTTACAATAAAATAATTAGTTCGCTATCTTTAGCCAATGCAAGAGAAGTCCACATCATTTTCCATAAAGAACTGGTCAGATGACGATAAGCCAAGGGAGAAATTGTTGCATAAGGGCAGGGCTGTATTATCCGATGCGGAACTGATTGCGATACTAATTGGTTCTGGGAGTAGGTCTGAAAGTGCTGTGGAACTCGCAAAACGAATTCTTGCCTCGGTAGATAATAATTTGAACGAGTTAGGTAAACTTTCGTTAAATCAGCTGATGACCTTTAAGGGCATTGGAGAGGCAAAAGCAGTGACGATAGCCGCAGCGCTTGAAATGGGAAGACGTAGAAGGGGAGAAGATGCTATAAAAATCAGTAAAATAGAGAGTAGTAAAGATGCTTTTGAAATTTTGCAACCTATTATTGGCGAATTAGAACATGAGGAGTTTTGGGTCTTGTATCTGAATAATTCAAATAAAGTATTACATAAGGTACAACTAAGTAAAGGGGGCATTACAGGCACCTTGGTAGATGTTCGTATACTTATGAAACAAACCTTAGAACTTGGGGCGGTAGGCCTTATTTTGGCTCATAACCATCCTAGTGGCACTTTAAAACCTAGTAACGCTGATAAACAGATTACCCAAAAAATTAAGAGAGCTTCGGAGTCTTTGGACATTAAAGTTTTGGACCATCTCATCATTACGCAGAAAGACTATTTTAGTTTTGCTGACAATCAACTACTCTAAATGTTATTGATATACACCCATAAAATTACACCTAGGTTTACGTACACCATGAAACAGGTCTTCACCAAAATCTTAGGTATAGAGATTGGTTTTACGACTAAGGTGGAGGATTTCATAAAGCATACCGACGAAAAAATAACCTATACAAAACAACCGCTTCAGAACGAATTCTTTGTTCGTAGTAACGAGTTGCTTTTTGAGCAAGGAATTAGCGATATCCAAATTCATATTTCAGAGTGGGAGGGTACTCCTTGTTTTTTTCCTACGGGCGATCGTAGTATTATTCCCTTTGATATTTTTGCGGCCAGTTTTTATTTACTCAGTAGATATGAGGAATACCTTCCCCATGTCAAAGATATTCATGGTAGGTTTTCACCAAAGGATAGTATTGCCTATCAGAATGACTTCTTAGAACTTCCAGTGGTTGATCTTTGGGCCTTGAAATTATTGAAAGTCTTAAAAGAAAGATTTCCTGATCTTGAATACAACCAAAGGAAGTATAAATATGTATCTGTTGTAGATGTGACTACTTCCCACGCTTATGCGTATCGAGGATTTTTTAGAGGAGCGGTGGGTCTGTTATTTGATGTAGGAACCCTTAAATTACTACGCGTATGGGAACGTTTAGCTGTAGGCATGAATCTAAGAAAAGATCCTTATGATAATTTTGCAAAGCTTATTGAATGGCATCAAAGCAATAAGGTCAAAAGTATATTCTTTTTTCAGTTTGCGGATTACTCTAAATATGATAAAAATGTGTCTACAAATAATAATAATTTCAAATCACTTATAAAATATATCGCAGATTATTCCAAGGTGGCGCTGGGAGCTTCCTATAGTTCCTTTAGGGATTTTGAACTACTAAAAAGAGAAAAGAATAAGCTGGAGAGCGTTATCAACAGATCAGTAAATTATTCTAGAATGCGTTATAACAGGGTAGATATTCCAGAAACCTATAGAAACTTGGTAGCTGCAGAGTTTACCAATGATTTTACAATGGGCTATACCCATAAAATAGGCTTTAGAGCCGGTACCTGTACTCCGTTTCAGTTTTATGATATTCCTTTAGAGTTTCAGCAGCCGGTACGAATACATCCATTCGCATTACACGATTATGCAATGTTGGGTATGAAGAACGAGAAAGATGTTTTACAAAAAATAAATACAATCTATTCCGAGATTAAGAAGGTGCAGGGTACATTTGTAACTATTTTTTCCAATGAGCTTATAGGCGGAAACGAAAAATTAGACTGGCAAAAAATATATAAGAATATAATAACTACGTACAATGTTTAAAAACCTGGTAACGGATGTATTTTTTGATTTAGATCATACCCTTTGGGATTTTGAAAAAAACTCTGCCCTCACTTTTAAGACTATTTTGCCTGCCCATGGCGTAACTGTTCCTTTGGATACATTTTTAGAGGTTTATGTACCAGCCAATTTGGTGTTTTGGAAAATGTACAGGGAAGAAAAAATCACAAAGGCTGAACTTAGATATCAGCGTTTAAAATCGGTTTTTGATACCTTGGAGTATACGGTTTCGGATGCTAATATTAATAGTCTGGCAGAGGAGTATATCAATCAGCTATCTTCCCATACTTATTTGTTTCCAAATACAATTGAGGTGTTGGATTATTTAAAACCAAACTACAGATTACATATAATTACCAACGGTTTTCAAGAAATTCAGGAGAAGAAATTGCGTAATTCTGGCATCTATCCTTATTTTGAGCAGGTGATAGATTCCGAAATGGCGGGTGTTAAGAAGCCCAATCCATTCATTTTTAACTTAGCGTTAAAAAAGGCTAAGGTTGGGGCAGAATCGGCTTTGATGATAGGTGATAGCTTGGAGGCTGATATTCTTGGAGCCAAAGACGCTGGTCTTCACGCATTACATTTTAACGCTCATGGAGAGGCAGTTCACCAACATAGTCCAATGATACGAGATTTAAGGGAAATAAAAAGCTATTTATAGAGTTAGTACTAGTGTAACTTAGGCACTGCAAAAGCGGTATTCGTGCACTAGAGACTTGTTAAATGAAAGCCTTACGAAACATCTTATTATTAATTTCTGGGATTTGCCTACAGTTTTCTTGTTCAGAAAAACAGGATTTTTCTCAATATGAAGATATAGGAATTACACCGTCCTTGGAGGCTAGTATTTTCTTTGTTAAGGTTCAGGAGTTGCTGATTAACAGTGCTGCTGATATCAGTTTTTTCACTCAAGATTTTAATTTTGACGCTTTTGAGGAGGCATTTTTCGCCGAGAGGGTGTTAGAAGGTGTAATTTCCTATGAATTAGAGAATACAACGAGTAAGCCGATTCAAATAGAATTGCAGTTTTTGGATGAAAACGATGTGCTTTTAGATACAGAGGTCTTTAATATGGATGCTGCACCTGCTGCCTTATTAACGCGAGAGGTAGCTTATGGTAATTCTGGCAAAAGCTTGGATATCCTTAGGAATACTTCCAAGGTAAGGCTCAATGCAGCTAATTTTGGCGATAATACCAGCGTTTCAGGGATTCCTGGCGCTTCGGTTCAATTGCGTTCCAGTGCTCAGTTTATGCTTCGTTTAAAATGAGGATTCGCCACTATGCTTTCCTTTTTATCCTGCTGTGCTATGTACGTATAGCAGCCCAGAACAAACAAGTTCTTTATGATTTTAATGATACTCCACAAGCTTTGATGGTAAATCCAGGAATGGAAACGGATTTTCAATGGTTCGCAGGCGTTCCTTTGTTATCAGGTATTTCTGGTTACGCTGGCACAAATGGATTCTCTGTAAATGATATATTCGCAGCGGATGGTCTAGATATTAATGATAAGGTTCGGAGTCGTTTGGTCGCAGGACTTAATACGCGTGATGAGATCAGTAGTACTGGAACGATTGAACTATTTAATGGTGGTTTTCGTAGTTCATATTCTAATCTATTTTATTCTTTTGGTGCGTATCTAGAGCTTGATAATATTTTCTATTGGCCCCAAGACTATGCGTTCCTTGCTTTTGAAGGTAATGCAGGCCAATTGGATAGACGCTTTAATCTAGAGGATCTAAAAACAAGAGGTTCTATGGTGGCTGTCTATCATTTTGGTATTAATAAAAAGATGAATAAAAACCTTACGGTTGGGGCTAGGGCAAAACTATATTCAGGCATAGCAGATTATAATTCCACAAACAATAAAGGGTATTTGGTAAATACACAAGGGCAGAATAACATACTGGCTACCACCTTGAGTGCAGACCTGAGATTACGAAGCTCCGGTTTTTCAGCTTTGAGCGATGCAGTCGATGAAAACGCGCTTGCAGGTACATTTATAAAGCGTGCTATTCTTGGAGGAGACTTGGGACTAGGAATGGATTTGGGGTTTACGTATCGTCTAGGTGAGCGTACTACCGTTACAGGAAGCGTACTTGATCTGGGGTTTATCTATCACAGTGGTGATGTATACAACTATAGCCTGAAAGGAAATGCTACCATAGAGGGTATAGAGATAGATGTGCTAGAGGAACTAGGTGATCTTAATAAGGATTTTTGGCAAGAATTAATTGATGAGGTAGAGGAATTGATTCCCTTTGAAACTACTAATAATGGCTACATAACATTTAGGCCTACGAAACTAAATGCTTCTATTCGGTATGATTTTGGAAAACCTGTTGGATCGGAAAAGGATTGTGATTGTGGTATATCTAGCAGCGAAAATCGTAGTATTAAATACGCAAATGCTATTGGCGGACATCTATATGCAATAAATAGACCAAGAGGTCCCCTGTTTGCACTAACCGGATTCTATCAAAGGCGATTTGGACGTTTTTTGGCCTTGAAGGGTACTTATACAGTCGATAAATTTAGCGTTTCTAACCTTGGTTTGGGTATTAATATCCAAGCTGGACCAGTAAATTTTTATGTGATTGGAGATAATCTATTATCATATCAGAACATAGCAGCTAGTAATTACGCGTCTTTTCAATTAGGATTAAATATCATATCTTGGGGCAGGAAACGATAGGAAAAAGTTTTTGTAATAAACAATCTTACCTTTGGCACGCTTTTTTCACTTCTTACTAAAACTATAAAAAATAAATATCTTGAAAAGTATAATAATAGCTGTTTTTGTCCTTAGTGGATATCTAGGTATGGGCCAAGTGAATCTTGATTCCTATAAATATATTATCATCCCCAAGAAATTTGATGACTTTCAAAGTGAGAATCAATACCAGACAAGTACTTTTCTAAAATATACCTTTGTTAATAAAGGTTTTTTGGCCGTGTATGATGATGCATTACCAGAAGATTTGTATAAGGACAGATGCTTGGGAGTAACGGCCGTTTTAAGGGATTATTCTTCCATGTTTGCTACAAAAGTCACTATTGTTTTAGAGGATTGTAGGGGCGAAGAGGTTTTTAGCTCAAAAGAAGCAAAAAATAAGATAAAAGAATATAACGCTGCATACAAAGATGTGATAAGGCGTGCAATGTCCTCTTTTGATAATTTAAATTATAGTTATAAGCCAACAACAGCAGATGCAGCGCCAATAACGGTAAGTTTTAAGAATGACGTAAAGAAATTGGAAGAGGATGAAACCGTATCCAATACTACAGCAGATGCACCAGAAGCTGTACAAAAAACAGTTTCTAAAAATACGAATGTAGCTGTACAACAAACCGCTAGTGTAGCGGACCAGAGCTACAAAAGTGTTGCTCCTGTGGCGTCTACTGTTAAACTGGCATCCTCCAAATCAAATACAGAAAGTACAGCTCTTGATACTAGTAATAAGGAGGTATGGTATGCCCAGCCCATAACTAATGGCTTCCAGTTGGTGGACAGTACACCAAAGGTTAGGATGAAATTATTAAATAGCTCTACAGAAAACGTTTATATAGCGCAAGGTGAGGGCAAGAGCGGTATGGTATTCCAAAAGGGCGAAGCATGGGTTTTTGAGTATTATTCCGGAGCCAAATTGATTCAAAAAGAACTGCATATTAAATTTTAAAAATCGTATTTATCCTTCCATCGTTTTTTTAGAAAATCGCTGAGCGTTTTTTCTCTGGGGTTTATGCCTGGTTTGTAGAACGTACTTCCAGAAATTTCGGTTGGAAGAAACTCCGTAGGCACAAAATTATTTTCAAAATCATGCGCGTACTTATAGTTTTCCCCATACCCTAAATCCTTCATTAATTTTGTGGGCGCGTTTCTAAGCGCTAAAGGCACAGAGAGGTTTCCGTTTTGCTTAACGCTTTGCTGTGCTTTTCCAATGGCCATATAACTAGCATTACTTTTTGGAGAAGTAGCTAAGTATATGGCACACTGACTTAAGATAATTCTAGATTCGGGATATCCGATAGTCGTAACTGCCTGAAAAGTAGTATTTGCCATGACCAGGGCTGTTGGATTTGCCAAGCCAATATCTTCAGATGCAGCAATAAGCATTCTGCGTGCAATGAACTTTACATCTTCGCCACCTTCTATCATTCGTGCCAACCAGTATACCGCACCATTAGGATCACTGCCTCTAATAGATTTTATGAAGGCAGATACAATGTCATAATGTTGTTCTCCAGTCTTGTCATATAATACCGTGTTCTTCTGTACCTTTTGAAGTACAAGTTCATCGGTGATTTCGATGCTATCCGATGCTTCAGAATTTATGATTAACTCAAAAATATTGAGCAGTTTTCTGCCATCTCCGCCGGATAAACGCAATAGGGCCTCTGTTTCTTTTAATATAATATTCTTTGATTTTAGGTGCCTGTCTTTTTCAAGTGCCCTTTCTAAAAGTTGAATTAAATCCTCTTTCCCAAAAGGGTTTAATACATATACTTGGCAACGGGACAAAAGGGCAGGTATGACTTCAAAACTTGGATTTTCTGTAGTGGCCCCGATAAGGGTAACCCAACCTTTTTCAACTGCCCCTAAGAGCGAGTCTTGTTGTGATTTACTAAAACGATGAATCTCATCAATGAAAAGTATAGGATTCTTGGTCGTAAATAAACCACCGGCCTGTTTGGCCTTTTCTATGACTTCCCTTATATCTTTAACGCCACTATTAATAGCGCTTAATATGTAGAACGGGCGTTTACTTTCTTCAGCAATAATAGTGGCCAAGGTGGTTTTTCCTGTACCGGGTGGTCCCCATAAGATTAAGGATGGAATAATTCCTTTCTTAATTTGATGTGTTAATGAGCCTTTTTCGCCAACAAGATGGTGCTGGCTAATATATTCCTCAAGGGTTTTGGGACGTACTCTTTCTGCTAAAGGTTCGTTCATGCTATAAAAGTAGGTAAAGTTGTTGAGGTGAAATCCATGACCTGTGCAATAAGGGACAACAATTTGTGTTTAAATGTAAAGGTGACAATATTTCCATTTTTGTTTTTTGGCTAAAATATTGATACTTCAAGTAAAAGTTTGGTCACATGTCCAATTATCAACAGTTTAAATTTTCCTACGCGGTTCTTTTTGCACCCTTGCTTGCCGTATTGTCTATATGGATAGTATACTGGGTAGAACTGGCCCAAAAGCTTAATTTAAATAGTTACGGAATTTACCCCCAGACTTTAACAGGATTAAAAGGGGTGTTTTTTAGTCCCTTTATTCACGGCTCCCTAGAACATTTATATAATAATACAATTCCTTTGGCAGTGCTTCTGTCAGCACTTTTTTATTTTTATCATAAAATTGCTTGGAAGGTGGTCCTATTAGGTATTCTATTGTCTGGTTTAATAACGTGGAGTATTGGAAGGCCTTCCTACCATATTGGGGCAAGTGGATTAATTTATGTGTTAGCTAGTTTTATTTTTTTCAAAGGAGTATTTGTAAAGCATTACCGTTTAGTAGCGCTTTCCTTAGTCGTTGTCTTTATTTATGGAAGTTTGCTATGGTATATTTTCCCAGTAAAAGAGGGTATATCTTGGGAAGGACATTTGGGCGGTTTTATAACAGGTCTTTTCTTGGCTTTAGTGCTACAGGCAAAGGTTCCAGAACCAAGGAGGTATGATTGGGAGAAGGAGGACTTTAAGGATGATGATGATCCCTTTTTAAACCAGTTCGACGCTGATGGTAACTTTATAGAATTACCTCCTGAAGAGACAACAGAACAAACGGATAGTATTACCGTGAACTATATTTTTAGAAAGGAAAATAAAAACGCTGACTTATAGCGATTATGTAGTCATACGTTGTCTAACCACCTCATATAGGAAAACAGCACAAGCAACAGAAACGTTCAGGGAAGCAATTTCCCCTTGTAACGGAATTTTTGCAGTAAAGTCAGATGCTTTTAGAATGGAAGGTGAGATGCCACGATCTTCAGACCCCATTACTATGGCCATAGGCTCCTTAAATGAAATATCGTAAACGGAATTTTTTGTCTTTTCAGTAGCAGAAACAATTTTAATCCCTGACGCTTGTAGATAAAAAACAGCATCTTTTAGATGGTCTACTTTTGCAATAGGAACTTTAAAAGCGGCACCAGCTGATGTTTTTATAGTGTCAGCAGTTACTGGGGCTGCACCTTTCTTTTGAATAATGATTCCGTCCACACCAGTGCATTCTGCAGTACGGATAATAGCGCCAAAGTTTCTTACATCAGATAATTGGTCCAACAATAAGAATAACGCAGGTGTTTCTTTTTTAGCTGTATTTTCTATCAAGTCCTCTAAGGAAACAAAAGAGATAGGGGAGATGTTAGCTACTGCACCTTGGTGGTTGTTTTTGGTAAGTCTATTAAGTTTTTCTATGGGAACATAAGCCGCAGTAATATCATTTTGACGCAAAATACGTTCCAAATCTTTTATCAGGTCCCCTTTAATCCCTTTTTGGATAAAGACCTTATCGATCTCTTCATTTGATTTTACAGCGGCTATGATAGCTCTTATACCATAGATTTGGGTAGTTTCTTCCATAGGGCAAAAGTAAGCAAAACGTTTGGGTAACTAATCGTGTATTTGGATTTAAGGAGGATTGCATTTTTGTTAATCTACACTGCAATGGCGTAATCGTGAGCTAGAAATGAATTTTGAAAATAAGCTATGAGTAGGCGATTTTACAAAGCTAATTGTCTCTGGAATTCACCGCTCAGTTTTGGCAGTTATCTTCTACAGGCTCTAGTTCTATAGGACCTTTAGGATTTACATCCTTTCCATCAAAACCCGAATGATTTTTAGGATATTTAATAGCCCTAAAAGTTAAATTACCTTCTGGTGTTTGGCTGTCTTTAAGCAGGTCTCCCGAGGTCTGTACTGGGCTAATATACTGCCATACGGTTTCTTTTGCTTGGTTTACCTCAAAAAATCGACCGGTAAGTCCTTCGCAAATAAGGGTATTGCCGTTTGGCAGCGGTTGTGCGCTGGACAGTATTCTGGAATAGAAATTAGTAGGGTCTGTTGGGTCAATATAGGTCCATTCTGGATTGGCTGGTCCAAAGCGTCCATTGGTAAGCATATAATCGCCGGTAGCCGTTATAGGAGGTGTAATGATATCAACGGTAGAATACGCACCATCGGGTCTTCCGTTTCCGTTATTAAAGAGCATTATTTTATTAGTTTCTAAAATCCAGTTTGGGAAGTGTTGTCTAAACAAGGTGACATCTGTAGCGTCTCCCTGGCCATATGCTTCTGGATTGCCATATCGGTATAGGAAACCTCCTCCTTTACCAGCTTGGCCACCTGTGTCTGTTTGGGCTTCTAGGGTAGTGGTGGAGTGGTCAATGATATGAATTTCATTAATGCCCTGCGCGCTAATGAGTATTTGGTCCAAGCTTTCGTTATACTGAATGGAGTTCACATGCAACCAATCGCTATCTGCATTGGTTTCTTGGCTCAAAAAATTTATATCTAATAGGTGTGGATTGGTTATAGTTGGTTCATAGTTGTCCTTGGAGCTGTCATAATTTTGCGTGAGGTGATCCCAATAGCTCCATTTCCAGACTTCTTCCGTGGCAGTTGTGCCTATAGGTTTTACTTCTATAATATATTCGTTGTAAAGTGATTCTTCTGTAAGGAGTTCCGGATTTCTACCAAGGGCTATGGCTTCGTCCAGCGTCTTTTTTTCTGCAAGTAAAACAAGAATATTGCCATTAGGCATGGGAAATATATCATGATGTTGGGTAGTAGTTTCAGAGGAGAATTGGGAGCTCCAAGTAACTTCGTTATCCCAATTTATAATTTCAACAATACCGCCTATACCAGCATAAGGCATATCAGGATTTTTTATTTCGCCCGCGCGAAGTATAGACCCATCAGCTAAGAGGTAGACTGATTTTCCTGGGAGATACGCACTGTCCCATTCGTGTATCATAGAACCACAGTTGTCAATAAGAAAGGTCTTCTTGTGGGACGTAAATAGGGTATACCCGTCAGAAACTTTTTCGGTGTTTAGAAGGATAGTTCCAAAATTGTTTACAGCGGAACTTGGATCGGTTGTACTAGTGCTGTCAGCTGGGGGAGTGATGACTTCTTCTTCAGGTAACGTAATGGTAGTGGGTTCTTTTGTGCAACTTACAAAAGAAAACGCTAGGAGTAAGCTGAGGAAGAATAGTCTAATTTTCATAGTGTGTTCAATTCTTAGGGAATAAAAAAAGGGCAGCTTCCCATATAGGAATTCTGCCCTTTAAATTTAAAGTATGACGTTTAGTTAGTCGTTAACGCAGGCCAATCTACACCACCTTCTCTGGTTACTACAGCTGTGCCAGAATCGGCATAGTCGTTAGTCCAGGTAATGGTCATTTCAGGTCCTGTTATGTCTGTAATTGTCCATATATAGACAAGACCATATTGGTCTGTTCCACCGGTTACAATAAGACCACAAGCATCTGTAAACTGAGATCCAGCTCCAGCTGCCGGTCCATCATTCCAACATGTAGATTCATACTGGCCAAAACCAAGGTCTGTGGTATCGTATTCACCACCTCCAAGTGCCGTCCAAGTTACCGTTCCTGTAACGGTCCCTGTAGGACAAACCCCAGGATTATTTCCAGCAACTAGATTTGAACCAACAAAACTATGAGTACCTTCTAAATCAGTAGGACAAACAACGGTTGCATTGTATAAAAACGGAGAATTAAAAGCAGGCTCCGAAATAATATTAGGATTCGTGTTTGTGTTCGTGAAAAATAAACCATTTGTCAGATTATCTTGAAATCTGTAGGATACAACATCTGATCCATCCAAATCCGCTGCCGTAAGGCCAAGGAATGCCAAAGCATCCGATGTAGCATCGGTATACGTTATCGTAGGACGACTCTCACTAGTAAACGCAGAAGCAGGAAGCGTAGCGTACAGACTTTCTGCAACACTCTTATCGTCACCACCAACTACAGTTTTGTCATCAAAACTTAAATAAACGGTTACATCCTGTAACAAGGTACCATTAGCATTGTCATGATGTGCTAAGGTCACCGAAAAGCCAGCGTTAGGGATATCAAAAAGATTGATAGCCGTTTCCGAGGCTATTTCTTTTAGATAAGCACCAGAAGGTACATTAGCTAATCCTACATCGTAAGGAGCAGGATTTTTATCGCTGTCTTCACAAGAAGCGAATAAAACCAAACATCCAAGAACGCAGGTGAAAAACTTTTTATTCAAATTCATAGGAATTATTGAGTTAAACTTGTTAATAATTCCCCGATGTTAAAACATCGGGGAAGTTTATATACTCTTCAATTAAGTTCAAACTAAAAAGGTCAAACTAGTTTTTAGTTAGAACTAAAGATACGGTAGCTTCTCCACCACAACCAGCTCCTCCTTCATCGTCAGTAATATTGATAGTAATGGTGCCATCATCTGCAATGTCGTAGGTTCCTCCAATAGAGGGACCTAATGTAGTTGAAACACCGCAACCAACACCGGTAACTTGTCCAGTAGGAACTATTACCGATCCACAAATCAAACTGAAGTTGAAGGTCATATCTCCAAAAGAACCTAAATCTGGATAGATAGCTGTTGTGAATGTCCTTTCATCTTCGGCACCGCCAACACCTATGGTAGTAGTACCCTGCGCAAATACAGTTGTACCAAAAATCCCACTTCCAATAGTTTCCAAGGTATAGTCTCCAACTAAGAAGTCAGACTCCACAGGACAAACTACATTTGCGTTGTATAGAAATGGAGAAGCGAATGCTGGCTCCGATACAATGTTCGGATTAGTGTTTGTGTTCGTAAAGAAAGATCCATCAGTTAAGTTTACTTGAAAACGATATTGAAGCCTGTCTGTACCATCCAAGTCAGCTTCCATAAGTCCTAGAAACGCCAATGCATCTGGTGTAACATCGGTATACGTTATCGTAGGTCTGCTTTCAGCTGTAAAAGCGGATGCAGGTAAGGTTGCATACAAGCTTTCTGCAACACTTTTATCGTCACCACCAACTACGGTGTTGTCATCAAAGCCTAGAAATACAGTAACGTCTTGCAACAAGGTTCCATTCGCGTTATCATGATGCGCTAGCGTCACCTCAAAACCGGCGTTTGGAATGTCAAACAAGTTAATTGGTGTAGTGGAGCTTATGGTTTTAAGATAAGCACCAGCAGGTACATTGTCTAAGCCTACATCGTAAGGAGCTGGATTCTTGTCGTTGTCTTCACAAGACACAAACAAGACCGCAAGTCCAAGGACAAAGGCATATATAAATTTATTTAGTTTCATAATGCTTGTTAGTTTAAGTTAAACGAATTCGTATCCCAGAACGTACGTACTGTAAACGGCTTATCAACAGAGCTAGTGTTAGATTCCAAGAAACTGT